>CAYXSE010000001.1:0-41413 GCA_964466675.1 uncultured Rhodothermales bacterium
CCCTCTCAAAGGCGGATCGGCAGAGATCGGCAACGGCGGTGGAGGAGGGGTAGACATCTGGCTGTGTGACAGATCGGTCGGGTCGAGTGACCCGGTAGTCATATTCCGACCCGTACGTCATCGCAGAGCGCAAGATTCGCGAGTCAACATCAAGTTTCGGTGAACATCCGAACCCGAGTTATAGGTACTCCGAGAGTTCGTTCCTGCCAAGTTGCTCCACCACGCCTTTCACGTGTTGGGCAGTCTCTCTATGGCACACCAGCACGGCATCCTCGGTATCAACCACCATCGTGTCGTGCATTCCCACCAGGACGACCAGTCGGTTCGCGCTGGTCACCAGACAACGACTGGAGGAGTGCACCAGGGCTTTTCCCCGGATGGCATTGCCTTGCCCGTCTTTCTCGGTCAGATCGTATACGGCGCGCCAATCACCCACGTCGCTCCAGCCAAACGCGCCCGGAACCACATAGACTTTCGGAGCCCGTTCCATTACGCCATAGTCAATCGACATACTCTTGCAAGCGTGAAATGCGTCGGCGACCGCTGCGTCTTCACCGCGGGTTCCAATGGCGTGTTCGAGAGGCTGAAACGCTTCATACAAGTCTGGCATGAGAGCCTCAATCGCCTCCAGGATGGTATGGGCCCTCCAGACAAACATCCCTGAGTTCCAGAGGAAGTCGCCGGAGTCGATAAATCTCTCAGCGGTCGCCTGGTTTGGCTTTTCTGCAAACGTTCGAACGCGACTGGCCAGGATGCCATCCCCGTCCGGGGCCTCACGTTGAATGTAGCCGTATCCGGTAGCCGGATGTGTGGGCTCAACGCCAATCGTCACAAGGGCGCCATTCTCCTGCGCTCGTTCGATGGCCACTGCAAGCACCTCCTGGAACGCGCGCACGTTGGCAATGACGTGATCCGCTGGGAGTACCACCATTGTGGCGTCCGGGTCCTGACTGGCAAGCTTGAACGCACTGTAGGCGATGCACGGAGCCGTGTTTTTGCTGACCGGCTCCGCCAGAATATTTCCTAGCGGAAGTGCCGGCAACTGGTCGGCGGTTTGGTCCACGTACCGCGCGTTAGTCACCACAAAACAATTCTTGGGGTCGATAACTCCCTGAAGGCGGGCTAGCGTGTTCTGGATCAGGGTTGCCTCTCCGAACACGTTCAGGAACTGTTTTGGGTGGGCCTTCCTGCTTCTTGGCCAGAATCGCGCTCCGATGCCCCCGGCCATGATTACAGCGTGCGTCATACAGAGTTTTGGTGGTGGAACCGGTTTTGGTGGTGGAACCGCGAGAAAGTTAAGTCCTGGATCGCGCAACTTGGAATAATTCTACCGAAGAACGCCGGCAGTAGCGTCTCCCGCAGACGAGGCCCGATCGACTCAGAACAAGCCGGAAGCGTCCAGTAAAAAGGACGCAACAACGATGCTTTTGCTACCGTTCAGGCGTATTCGAAGTCCTTTTGGTCACGGCGCATGATTTGCGTATCACCTACTTGAACATCGGAAACGCCAAACCAAGCCGTCAATTCTTCGTCACGAGGTCCCCCATGAAACAGCCTGTACCCAGATTACTCGCGTTTTCCCTATTACTCATCGCCTCCGGGTGCATCTTCGAGGAATCCGTCGGTCCATCCGGTCCACAAGGTCCGACAGGGAACGCGAACGTCTTCACGCTCAACTTCGATTTCTTCATCGCCGATGCTTCGATCAACGGGAACGTGGCCTCTGTGCAGTACGATGTCGCCGATATCACCCTGAACGTGGTTCAGGAAGGAGCCGTCTTACTCTATTTCCGGGATCAGGACACCTGGACCGCCATGCCGTACACGTTCTTCAACGGAGCCGGTAGAATTGTCTCGTTTGGCTTCGGCTATGACGAGGGCTTCCTTGAGGTGTTCTATGAGACCGCTGCTATCGACCCAGGCACACTGCCAGATCGTGAGATGAAGGCGGTGGTCATCGACGGTTTTCCCGCTTTCAAATCGGGCCTGGACCTGACCGACTATGAGGCCGTCGCAAGCTTCTTCGGACTGGAAGAAGCCGACGCCAGGCAGCTGAAGACGGAATCATAGGCGTCTCGAGTGGTCCACAAATTCCTTCCCGAAGAAGTGGCCTCTAAACGCTTTAGTCGCTGCGGGTCGCGTCGATAATCACCTCAGTCAACAGGACGTCAACCCTTCACGCGATTCTGGCACATGCGCGATCTAATCTTCGGTTCCAAGATCCAAGTCCGACGGACAAGCACCCCCAAAATGCGACACGTTATCGCAGGCTTCTGTCGGACGGCGCTCGAGGATTACCGGGAAGCGGGTTACCCTTTTGGAAAGACAATGGACGGGATGTTGATATGGTTCGAGTACGGACAGAGGACAACCGATAACTAGCAGCGCCAAGCTTCTACGGCCTACCAAATGGGGTCTCGCATCACTCGATGCGAGACCCTATCTGTGTCCGGCATCCGGACTAGCGTGGGACTAGCGCGTAACGGGCAGGAAGACCGTCTGCGGTCTGTCGTGCTCAAGGACCCGAACGATATAGAGGCCCGGGGTCAGGCGGCTCACGTCCAGGACATGGTTTGAGCCGGACCTGTGCTGCTCTACATAGACCGCGCGGCCGAGGAGGTCGTAGATGGTCACTTGCGCCGTGGGGCCTGCGGTGATGTTGGCGTAGGTTCCCGCTGGATTCGGCCAGACCGAGAGAGCGGGCGCTTCCGGGAAGTCAGAATCGACTCCTGTTGAGGTCGCAAAGCTGAATCTGGCGTGTACGGGCAGGTGGTCCGACGTGGAGGAAACGTAGCCCGGGAGTTCAGTCAGGAGCGAGGCATAACGAGCCGCAGAGCCGGAAACGAGCGATTCATCCAGCTCATTGCTGATCAGAATGTTGTCGATCGTAGACCCCGTTCGACAGGTCGAGTCGTTTCCGCACCACGTCCCAACGTTGCCGTCGGCGATCAGAAACCGGTAGTTCGGATCGCTCACGAACGGCGCATACGGGGAGGCCTGACCGAAGGTAATGGATCGGTCGGTCTCGTCATTGAAGTCTCCCAGTACGATGATGCGATCTGAACCATTAAACGTGTCCAGACTGTTCTTCAGGGCCACCGCCGCCGCCTGTCGTCGCTGAAAGGATGGGAGGTTGCTACAACACTTCATGTGCAGGGTGATGAGGGTCACCTGGACGGTCGTATCTGCCAGGGTCACGTCCACGTCCATTACCAACGGTGGGCGTCCCGCAAACTGAAAATCGAAGGTGGGTGTCAGAATGTTTCTCACTCTCCTAACCCGGACCACGTCCTCACGAAAGAAGAACGCCGTGAATAGATTGCCACTCCCGGTACTCGCAGAGACGTGCCCATCCCAACCGTCTCCGAGTCTGTCCAGCATGGTGTTGAACACGGACCGAGAGGTGATCTCCTGCACCCCCCACAAGTCAATCCCGGCCTGATGCATGGTTGCCACCGCGTTCGACATTTGCGGGTCGGCAACGCGCAACATCTCGATGTTCCAGGAGGCCACATCGAACGTCAGATCATCGCCGACGGGCGTGATCGTTTGACCGAACGAGGGAGTAGTCGCCGCCCATAGCAGGCAGAACGCACCCAGTAAGTTTCTCAAGTCTGGTACCAAATTCAGGTGCTCCGACTATTCGAAGTCCGTATTCAACCGGAACCTCGATAGGCGGTTGTTGCCGGTGTCCGCCACATAAACGATCCGAGCGAAGTACCCGATCCCGTTGGGATTGCGGAACTGCCTCGCACCGTCTCCGGAGCCTCCGAAAGAGACGATCACGGGCTTGGTAGACCGGGCGCCCGGCGGCGGAGCTACGCCTTCGACGCCAGCCGACGTAAAAATAAAGAGGCTGTCTTTGGCGGCATCCAGGACGAAGATGTAGTTGGAGCCGTCGGCAGCGAACATGATGTCGGACGGGTGGTCGAATTTGAACTCATCGTAGAGAAATCCGTCGCCTCTCGCCTCATTCGCCGTGATGGTCAGCTTGTCCGTATCCGGCCGGTATTCCAGCCCATCCGAGGTGAGCACTGTTATAATGGACAGGACCGCGAACCGGATTGGGCCGGTACCGACGAGCGGCCCGTCGCCGTCTGGATCGGTCGACTGAGCGAGAATGAGCTGTTTGTCCTCGGCTCCACCAAAAGCCAGCCGCTGAGGAGGATGGACAAACGTTGTTACGTCGGTCGGGTAGATCGCGCTTCGCAGGCTTTCCCGATTCGGATCCAGGACTGCGATTGACTGGACGTTGATGCCATCGGTGGTGAATTCCATGATGGCGTTATGGGGCAGGATGATCGAAGTCCGATCATTGATGGGCCCACGACGCGAAACGTAGAGCCGGTTGTTGTTTAGTACCCCTACGCCCGTAAACTCCACCTGCTCGTCGGTCTCGAAGGGGTCCGGTCTGTTGAACTTTCGGGAATCGTCGTCGAACGGGTGCCAGATGATGTTACTGAGCGAGGGGGCACCCGTGGTCAGCCCGGTATAGTGGAGGACAACGGGCAGCGTCCATGTACGCCCGGCCAGGGTAGTATCCCTCCTTGCCGTGACGTAGACGTCCAGCTTTCGGTCTTGGGTCACGGAGGTGCCTCCGCCCGGAATCGGCTGAAAGAGAGCGGGGCGACCAGACAAGTCCAGGACGTGCAGGCCCCGACCGTCCACGACATAAAGAAACTCGTCATAGCCGACGTACACATCCCGGGGAGCCTCGAACTGCGCCCCATCGGCACCTAGCTGGAAGAAGGGGAATAGCGGCACGTATTCGGCTTCGCTGATCAGTCCCGGCTCTCTCCGGCCTGCTTCGAATACTTCGTCCGTGGTGGCGTTCTTTTTCGAGCCGAATATGTCTCCGCATCCGGTGAGGAGAGCAAGGGCGAAGAGGAATGTGAGGGGCCGAAGATTCATCAAAGCGAAATATTGAGGCCGAATCTGTGGACGTTGCCCAATCGCTCCAGTCGATTGAATCCGTAATCCGCCCGAATGCCCTGTTTCAATCCAGGCACGGCTATTCCTACCCCGAGGGAAGGAGTCGACGCCTCGTCTACGCCCAGGCGGTATCCGGTTCTGAGCCACAGAGTCTCTTGCCAGCCGTACTCGATGCCCACGTTCCAATTTTCCGCGTTGTCGGCCGGATTGTTCAGCTGCGCCGAAACGGTCGCGGAGTGCTCGGACGAGCCTCTCAAGAGCTCGTACGTGATGCCCATGAGGAATGTGGTTGGAGCGGTGGTACTCTCAAAATCGGTTTCCAGCGCGACCGGGTCGGCACCCACAATGGTTCGTTCGATTTGGCCGGAAGGAGTTCCATCGAGTCCGAAGTTGCGTACCGCGACCCCCATAGCAGCACCAGTAGCACCCACCCGGTAGAAAATGCCCAGGTCAAAGACGTAGGTCGAGTTGGTCAAGCCCGCGACCTGCTCCCGGACATACTTGGCGGTTATTCCATAGCTAAACAGATCCGTCAGTCTCTGTGCCGCGGTGATTCCGATGGCGAGGTCCCGGAGTGCAAACGTTTCGCCCGTTCCGAACGGCTGAAACTCCGTAGTGACATCCATGGTGCCGGAATCCAGGGTCTGGAAGGTCAGTCCCAAGGAAAAACTGCTTCTGGGGAGGTTGTACACGGCTGACGCGGCAGCCATCTGGACATCGACGAAGTAGGAAGCCTGCTGAAGCGAAATGTGAAAGCCCTCCAGTTGTGCACCCAGAGCGGGATTCCAGAACAGGGCCGCGGCTCCCTGAGCCGTCGCAACGGCCGTCTGGCCGAGCGCTGCGCCTCGGGGGTCGACCGGAATCTTGAGAAACTGAAACCCGGAGGTACCAGCACGCTCCCCACCCAACGACGGCAATACCTGAGAAAGCGCCGGTGTCGCCGGGCCGGCTATCGAGAGGATCACCAGCAGGGCGCCGAACCTTCTGGCCGCCGACAAAGGCAACCTGGAGGCACACCTTCGTAAGCACGAGATATGGTGGGTAGTGGGAGCCATTAGAACCGGAAGGCCGCCCCGAGCATGATGTGGCGCTGCGCCATGAAGCGTGCGGGGTTGAACGGCGGAAGGCCTGAGGTGCTCGGATCCTCGAAACGGGGGTCTCGGGTGCCTCCCGAAACGTCGAACTCGGTATTTCCCCGCAACGCAACAAAATCGGTCGATGCGTTGACGTCGGGATAAGCCCTGCCGGTCACCGGGTTGATGATCACGGCGTTCTTCTGGTTAAAGAGGTTCGTGATCTCCAGCGTAAGAGCGACCGTCGTCCCTGCCACGTCGATGCTTTTCTCGAAACTGAAGTCTACCCAAAACCAGCTGGCCCCAATCTCGGAAAAACGCTTGGATGGGTCAGAGTCCGCCTCATAAATGGGTCGCCAGTCCTGCGCCCCCGTAAACGGGTTCACCTCATTGCCACGGAAGATGACCGGCGTGTACCGTTGTCCACTTCGGAACGTGGCGGCGACGTAGGTCTTGATCTGATTCAAGCCGGGTATGCCGAGGAAGGGGGTGCTCTTGAACCGGGAAAGGGTAATCGACCCCTTCAGGTCTAGAGGACGGTCCCAGGCTAGCGGAGTCTCCGACGTGTTGTCTATATCCCCGTTGGCCAGGAACTGACTCAATGCCTCGTTATTCGTTGAACTCAGTCCGGTAGCCCTGGAGAAGGACCCGGACACACGCCCCTGGAGCCAGTCGCCGACGCGCTTGAGATAACTCGCCTCGATCCCGCGGACCCTCGCAAAATCACCGTTAACTCTGAAAGCGCGGGATACTTCGCGGCCAGTTGGGTCCGGGACGACGATGCTTTCGACCGTAATGAAATCGAACTTATCTCTCCAGAACGCCGTCAGCGTGAGGGCGTCGTTGCTCGAGAATTGAGTGCGGAGCCCCAACTCGTAAGAGATGTCAACCTCGGGGTCCAGGTTCGGATTTCCGAGGTCTGCGAAGAAGGATCGATCCTGGAAGAACGGGTCCAGTCCTGTATAAACAAACGTCGGGTGGGGGAGTTTGGTCGAGTGGCCGTAGTTAAAGAACATCACCCGATTTTCCTTGATCGGGAACGAGACGCGGACCTTGGGAAGTAGTCTGAACTTGGTTCGGAGACCGAAAAAATTGATTGTACTGTTCTTGTACGCCTCACGAATCGTGTCTAGGATGGGGGCTCTCTCGTCGTCAATCAGGTCATCCACATATTGCCCGGGAGACCAGTATTCGAATCGAGCTCCGAAGTTGGCGATGAGGCCGCGATAACGGATCTGGTGATTGCCGAAGATCGCTCCTCTTCTGGGCTTAACCCGCCAGATATCCGAACTCTCTCCGAGGCGGTCTGAACTCGCACCCTCGGTGGTTCCAATCGGGGCGCCAACCCAGGGTCGGATCACATCGATCCACTGATAGTCGTTCAGCTTCATTTCGAGGCCGGCCGTAGTACGGTTATTCTTGTCCTCGCTGAAGCGGGTGTAGGTGATTTTCGTCGTCCATTCTTCCGCGAAATGATCGTGAAAGCGAGTGGCGATCCCACCATTGTTTATCAGTCCGGGCCCCGGGAGAACGAAGAGAGCGTTGGGGTCGATGGGATCCCCGGCCGAATCCACGAACAAGTTCGCCGGGAAGGGGACATTACTCGTCGGGTCCAGTTCAGAATCCACATTCTCTGGCCTCCAAGCACGCCCGTTGGCGTCTGCTCTCAGTCGAGTAAAGAGTCGGCTGACCTGCACATCGTAGAAGGAGCGTTGGTTTAATACGTGGGACCACTTGACGTACGAGATGATGTTATCGTGCGCGTAGGTGTTGGCCCTGTCCGGCTGAAGGATGAAAGCATATTGGAAGCCTGGCTGGACAATGGCCTCATTACCGGTCACCTGCAACATGCGAGTGTTCTGGTTCACCGTGAGCGAGCGCTGGTACGAGGTTTGCAGGCGCATCCCGGGCTTGATGTCCCAGGTCAGCTTGGAGATGCCGCTCCAACGATTGCCAGTCCGCGGCGTGAAGAAAGTACCGCCAATGAGCGAGGAGCGAACCTGGTCCGGCGTGGCTACTTGCCGAGTGAACCCGTCGGAAAGCTGGGTCTGCCCGGAAATGAAGAACCGTAGGTGATTCTTGATGATGGGCCCGCTGAAGTTTAGCTCGTACAGGGACTCTTCGAAGTTTGACGCTGCCGTGTTGTTGAATCCAAAACCATCCCGTGTATGCGAGAAAAAGCCCTGGAATGTGTCTGTCCCCGACTGTGTGGTTACGGCCACCACACCTGAAGTCACATCTCCGAACTCTGCGCCGATGCCACCGGTCGTGACCTGGATTTCGGAGAAGGCATTGGAACCGATGTCCAGGCCGAAGCCGGTCCCGGCCAGGGGGTCCTTAGCGGAAACGCCGTCGACAATAAATCCAGTCTCGTCTGCACGCCCTCCCCGGATATAGACACCGGTCGGGTCCATGATTACCCCCACCTGAGTGGCTACAGCTGCCCGCACATCACGGAGCGGCGCGACTGCGAGTTCGTCTCGTCCGATGGTGAACGTTGATGACGCGTTTTCGACATCAACCAAGGGTTTTTCCCCAATGACAATGATCTCCTGGTCCGTAGACAGGATGGCAGGCTTGAGGACAACATCCAGAGCGGTGTCTCGTCCTTCTGTGACCGCAATCGCCGTAAAAAGCAGTGTCTCGAAACCGATGTAGGAGACTCGAACCGAATATTCACCTACTCGCAGGGCAGGGATCGTATACCGCCCGTCTAGGTCGGTCGCGGAACCGAAGCTCGTGCCCATGACAATTACGTTCACGCCGATTAGCGCTTCGCCCGTTTCCGCGTCTGTGATTCTCCCGGAAATGGTCCCTTGTCCCAGAGCCAGATCGGCCGTGAGGAACGAGGTGGAAAGAGCGAATATGAGGATCCAGAGTCGGTTCATCGAGGGAATCCCAGGCTTTCCAAAATAAGGTGGACGGCGCGTGCAGGGGCATCCGGGTCGCCGTCTTCCCCCACGAGCAGAGGTGCGCCGGTCTGCTGATTGATGAGCGGGATAGCGAAGAGCCCCACCCGCCGGTCGGCGCTAATCGAAGCCACGGTGGACGCTCCTGGCCAAGTCCCCTGGCGGCTCCCCTGGCGGGTTACGTACCGATACCGGGCTTCGTAGAGTGGAATGGTGTTGGCGCCCTGTGCGATGTACGGCAGCGTATTGATCTGAAATCCAGCGGACTTCAGCGCTGGGAGCGGTTCGGAAACTCCCGGGACCGGCCCAGACGGCGTGAGTGGGGCGTTGAATGCCAATCTCAGCGTCGGACGGAGCGTATCGGGAAAACTGATTAGCTGGCTGATCGGCAGCAGTAGAATAGCCGCGTTGTTGAATGCGTCGTCCGGGACTGCCGGAATGGCCACCGGGGAATGCACCAGCAATTTTCCTCCTCCATCGAAGAACGCGTCCATTGCGGCGGCAGCGAACGGAAGGTTGTTCGTCGTAATGCGATCGGTTGTCGCTGTCGCAAGCCAGTAGATGTACTTATATCGCGAGAAAGTCTGATTCAGAGTAGGGTCAGACAACGGAGGGAGGGAGGATGAGCGGGGCGTCGCCCCCGCGCTGCCGGTCGTAAAGGGAAGCGACAAGTCCCAGATGTCTACGGCTTTCCCCGGAGGCAGGTAGTCCTCCAGGATCCCGACATGGTGCGCCACCATTCTCGGATTGGTGGAATTTCTGTAGTCGTTTACAAACAGCACGTCACTGTGCTGTGCCTTGACGTACCAGGTATAGCGCTCCAGGACGCTGGTGGTGTCCGTCTGATCTACGGCGCGAAGGTAAAACGTGTTATCGCTGTCCAATTGGAGTCCCGGGACCCGGATTGACGATCGATTGAATCCGCGTCCCGTGTAGACCTCGGCATCGACTACCGTGCCGCCAGAGAGGTCGGTGGGGCCGACCAAAGTGACGAAATCGATGTCTGGCGCGATGGACACGAATTGCGTCGAATCATTGAGGCTAATCTCAATTCGAGCAAGGTTCGCTACGCCCTCGGGATCGTCGGCCGTCCAGGAGAACGATATCACCGGAAACGTGCTGTCCGGAGGTAGCTCGAAGGAGCCTAGCCGGATCGACGGAGGCGAGTTCTGAATAGGGAAGACGGTTCGTGCGGGTGTCGGATCGACCAGCCCTTCGTTGTCAACAGACCGGACCTCGAACACCACGTTGGCGATTTTTTCGCCCCGGGGGATAGGGAGGAGGACCAACGAATCATTGGCGGCGGTCGCCGTCCATTCGCCCGATGAAGGCTCGGTGGTTCCGAAGAACCTGATCTCGAAGCCGGTTACGAACCCGTCGGGGTCCGTGCCGCTCCAGGAGACAAATACGGTGCTGGTCAGGCGGTCCGAGCCAGCCAGGTTATCGACGAGCGAGGTGTCCCTCACAGCCAATTGTGTGTCCGGAGTGCGTGCGGCGAAGCGTTCTCCGGAAAAATCCGAATCACACGACACCACAAACATGCTCGTGGCCAGTACGAGGCCGAGGATATGAGAAGCTCTAATGCGCATGTTTCAGGGCAAGAGGGGGGAGGATCAGGCACCCTCCCCCCGTTGCCACTCGAAATTACTTCAGCAGAAGCATGGTCTTGGTGAACACCCGTGAGCCCGCGGTGAGGCGGTAGATGTAGACACCAGAGGCCAGGCTGCGAGCATCGAAGCTGACCACGTAGCGACCCGGAATCTGCTGCGAGTTCACCAGCGTGGAGACACGGCGCCCGAGGAGGTCGTAGACCTCCAGGCTTACCTGCTCGGCTGCTGCGATGTCGTACCGGATGGTGGTCGCCGGGTTGAACGGGTTGGGATAGTTCGCGTGCAGTTCGAACGAACCCGGTACCTCGTCTCCCTCGATGGCCGTTCCCGCTCCAATATCACCCAAAGATTCTGGCCACAGCTTGAAATTGCTGAAGCTGTAGCTCCAGATGCCCTGGATGAACCCGAAGGTCTGACCCTCGGTCAGGTTGTCGTTGAAGTCTCCCGGGAATTCGTTGGACTGGTCATCCACACGAACGAACACTCCGGAGCCAGCATTACCGACCGTAAACTCGCCGAAATCATCTGGAGCATCAGCCTGATTGGTCCCGACTTCGACGCCCTCCATGCGAACGGCCATGCTCTCATGCGCTTCGGCGATCGCGGGATCGGAGAGCGCGCTCGAAGTGACCGTCCTGTAGCCGAGGCCCGATCCGCCGGTCGACTCCACGGTGAACGTGTATGCCGCGAGGCGAGTGAGCCCGAAACGCTCTTCGACGCGTGCGTTCGTGATGTTGATTACGTCTCCACGGCGCAAGGCGTCGGTCTCGGACGACCCCCTCATGCTCACACCCGTCCAGGGTGCCAGGCCGGAGTCGTCCTGGATGGCGACGATCCCTGAAGTGGCAGGATCAGACATCACCGTAGCGGTGATGGACATGTCCGTGGTCACATTCCGGAATGGCCCGTCTCCGGCGTTTCCATCCGCAGTGGTCTGGATATGGGCGATTTGTGTGATGCCGCCTGTGAGTACACGATAGGTCTGACTCGGATCACCTTCCACTGACCGGGCGCCGGTGTTGTCCACGGCGTCCACGAAGTAGGTGATGAACGTACCATCAACTTGCCCGGGGATGGTGAAGGTGTAGGTCCCATCACCATTGTCGACACCCGGCGTGGTCAGACTGCCACCCGTATTCCCGTCGATGTAGTTCAGGTCCACCGATGTAAGGCTACGAGTGGGGTCCGCCGACACGGCCGCTGTCACGGTAATGGGATCGGTGCCCGGTACGAAGTCAGGCTTGCTCAACCCTGTTACGAGCGGTGGGGTCTCTGTGATCTCGAGATCGCTATCCGCAAATGGAACGATGCTCAGGATTTCCCGAACCGGAACGCCACGGTTGAACGGGTCATCGCGCTGGTAGACCACGAATCCCTGCAGGTTGATTCGGGCTCCCGGAGGGGGAGGCACGAAGTCATCGTCCAGCCCGTTCCAACTATCCGGGTAGCTGCCGCGGTCGTTCCGGTAACGGAGCGACATGTCGTAGAAACTCACCACGGTGGTCCCACCGTCGGAGCTGACAATCCAGTTCGGACGATCGCTCGAAATGTCGCGAGCCACGAGCGTGGCACCCTCCAGGCGGACAAACTGGCCGCTCATGTCGGCCAAGTTACTCCAGTTGGGCTGGACGCCTCCGTTGTTGTCCACGCTCTTGTTGACGTCGGATGACACAACGGTGACGGGGTCAAGGATGCTTGCGTCCAGATTGAAGTCCTGGTAGCTGCCAAGGAGCGTCACGGTCTCCGGGGCCAGCTGCATGGAAGTCCCGAAGGGGGCGACCGTGCCGGTGATCTCCACGACATCTCCGATGGTCGTGTTGATCAGACCGGTCGTTTGGTACTGTCCGTCGACCACCTGAATGCCCATGCCCTCGGGGCCGAAGGCGCCCGCAGCGACGTCACGCACGTAGACGTGGATACGATCGGGGTTGATTCCGTCGGTGAGGTTCGCAAGGCCAGAACTGAGGGTGTCGCTCAACACCACTACTCTGATGGTCACGTTCGTACCGACCAAGGAATTCCCAATGAGGTCAGCAATCGCGCCGGGGTCTAGTCCGGGGCCAGCCGCCTCGAGGGTGGAGACTTGGTCTTGTGGAATGGCATTGATGTCCCGGACGGAAAAGCCGATAGCGGTTTCCACGAGATCGGACGTGGACTCAGGCCACAGTTTGTAGTTGCTGAACGAGTAGGACCAGAGACCGCTTGCCGACGCGAAGGGGCGGCCGGGGTTCAGTCCATCGTTGAAGCTGCCTGGGAAGTCGCTGGACTGATCGTCTACCCTGAACCCGTCGCTGTCCGACGGGGCTCTGAGCGTGAACTCGCCGAAATCGCTAGGCGCATCCGCCTGCGGCGTTCCAACAACGACGTTCGAGGCCGTGACCCACACGCCTTCGAAGGATTCCCGGGAGTCAGACGAAGTCAATTCCGACGGCAAAACGGGGGTGCTAGGTAAGCCTGCGCCTCCTGTCGAGGTTACGGTAAAAGTCAAGTCATCCAGCCGTGTAAGGCCGAAGCGTTCCTCGATCTTCGCATTCGTGATCTGGATGACATCTCCCCTGTTCAGGCCGTCGGTGGCCGAGGATCCGCGGATATGAACACCGCTCCAAGGGCCGGTGGCGTCCTGAACCGACAGAAGACCAGAAAGCGAGGTCTGCGTCATGACCGTGACCATGAGATCCATGTCCGTCGTCAGGTTGCGGAATGGGCTGTCGCCGGCGAGACCATCAGCTGTGGCCTGGATGTGCGACACGGACGTGATGCCGTTCGCCAGGAACCGCGTGCCGCCGACCGGATCCATTTCCACCGAGGAGGCGCCGGTGTCGTCTGTCGCGCGAACCCAGTAGGTCACGAACACGCCGTCAGCCTGTGCGGGTAGCGGGAAGATGTGCGTGTCGCCGCCCGTGTTGGCACCGTTTACAGTCTGTTCGGCACCATTGTCCGAAGTCGTGTAAATCAACTCGACAGAAGACAGAGTCCTCGACGGATCAGCAGCCCCATCGGCCGAGATCTCAAGACCACTGGTCGCGGGGACGAAGTCTGGTTTGCTCAAGTTCGTGACCGTAGGCGGAGTCTCTGTCACCACCAGGTCAGAATCGGCGAACGGCACGATGCTGAGAATTTCTCTCACCGGTACGCCGCGATTGAACGGATCATCTCGCTGGTAGACCACGAAACCCTGGAGGTTGATGCGGGCTCCCGGTGGGGGAGGCACAAAGTCATCGTCCAGCCCGTTCCAGCTGTCCGGATAGCTGCCTCGGTCGTTGCGGTAGCGCAGGGACATGTCGTAGAAGCTGACGACCGTCGTTCCGCCGTCGGAACTCACAATCCAGTTCGGCCGATCACTGGAGATATCTCGAGCGACGAGGGTGGCTCCCTCGAGGCGAACGAACTGACCCGACATATCGGCTAGGTTGCTCCAGTTCGGCTGGACGCCTCCGTTTGCGTCGACACTCTTGTTGACGTCGGAGGAGACTACCGTGACGGGATCCAGGATGGTCGCGTCGAGGCCGAAATCGCCGAAGCTGCCGAGGAGCGTCACGGTCTCAGGCGCAAGCTGCATAGAGGTGCCGAACGGGGCCACGGTACCGGTAATGTCCACAACATCACCAATCGTGGTGTTGATGAGGCCGGTGGTCTGGTATTGGCCGTCGACGACCTGGATGCCCATGCCCGCATTACCCATGGCAGCTGCGGCGATGTCGCGGACGTACACATGGATACGGTCAGGGTTGATGTCGTCTGTGAGGTTGGCGAGTCCGGAACTGAGAGGGTCGGTCATGATCACAACCCGGATGGTGACACTGGTGCCGACCAACGAATTCCCGATCAGACTCGCGATATCTCCGGCCTGGAGATTCACTCCAGCCGCCTCCAGGGTGTTTACCTGGTCCTGCGGAATCGCGTTGATATCACGTACGGTCTGGCCGAAGGCCGGGCCTACCATGATCGCGAAAAAAATGAAAAAGGATGTAACTCTCTGTACCATGACTGGCTGTGGGTTGGTGAGCTAGGCTGCTACTTGATTATAACGAACTTGCCCCGTTGAAGGTCACCGCTGTCCAGGTTCTTGACCGTGAACAGGTAGAGTCCTCCGGCGATGTTGAGCGAGTTGTCGGACAGAATGTCCCAGGAGTGTTCGCCGCCAGGAAGGCGACGGTTTTCTGCGCTGAACGCATCGTACCACCGGATGTCGCCCTTGTAGGTGTCTGCGTCGTGCCGCAGCTCCTTGACGATCTCTCCGGCAAGTGTATATACCCGGATCTCGGCGCGAGGGGGCAAATTGTAGAAATTGAGCCTGCGGGTCCGGTTTGTACTCCCATCCCACGCGGCATTCACACGGTAGGGATTGGGATAAACGCCCACTGTTTTAGATCCGTCTTCGTCCGCAGGTGTGCCAGGGAAAATTCGGGTCGCGTTGGCCACGCGGGATGACTCGAACGAGGGAAGGCCGACGTCGGAGTCTCCTGTATCGAACGCCGTCAGGGTAAACAGATACTGCCATCCGCTGAGCAGGTTGTCGACTTCGAATCGGTACCAGTATTCGAAAGGGTCGTCCGGGAAGCTGACAGGGACATCCAGCAGGACCTCCGCGAAGCCATTGTTGAACCCCGACTGATTGGCCTCCTTGTCAAACTGCGCGACCAGGCTCGCGCTGTCGAGGATGTTGCCTGATCGGTCGTCTCCGGGATTGCTGCGATAGATTCGATACCCCTCAAAGTCTCGCACCCCGGTGACAGGGTCGATGGATTCTTCGGCCGTTCGATCCCAGTACACCACGACGCGACCATCTTGCTGGCCGGTGACCGGATCGATCTCGTTCTCGAATTCCACCCGCATATGAGGTGACGCGGGGGGTTCCGGGATCAGGTACCGGTCCAATACACCGTTTCCGTTCACATCCTCGCCCAGATCCAAGCGCCCGTTGTAGTTGTTGTCCTCGCCGGCGAATGTTCTTCTCGCCCACTCGAGATTGTTCACGAGGAACTCACGACTGTCTTCGGTATCCACCGGTTTTCCTCCCGCACCCTGAAATTCCTCTGGTTTGAGAGCACCGACAAAGGCGAATGAGGCTCGGAGCGTGTCTCCCGGCGCGACCCTCCGGAAGGGCCCGGCGGGTGTGAGGCCGATCCAGTTGCCAGCCGCACTCTGACCGTCCGAGGCGAGTCTGGCTCGCCACGTCTCTGTGGCCAAGTCGAACTCCGCGGATGATGGGAAGGAGGCCGGATTTGGGTATGGCGTAGACATCCGCTCGTACTTGTCTACATCCGCAGACGGTCGGGTAAACGGCTCTACGCCGCCGCTGAAGTTCCACCAGCGAGGGTTTACGGCCGGTGCCGTGTACCCATCTCGCTCGTATTCGTCGCCCAGCGTCGGATAGAAGAATCGCGTGGATCCGGTGGCAGGATCTCTCCAATCTGCTCCGAGAAACGAGATGGCGCCATAAGTATTAATCGTCTCCTCGGCCCCACCGGCGTTCCACCCGTAGGATGTAGTGAGACTGTCCAGGAAGCCATACCCACCCTTGTTGAAGAAGGCGCCACCACTTTCCGTGGTTGTATTGATGTTCCGCGTGACGATGTCGTGGTACATCCCTACGTATACGCTGTCCCAGGCCGCGTCGCTGATGTTCACGATATCGAAGTTCACGATCACGAAATACTCCGTGAAGGGGAAATTCCAGGCGTAGGACTCCATGGTCACCTTCGCGCCGAGTTGGCCTTCGACGTCGGGCATCTGCAGCGACGTACCTGGTAGCACGGCCGAGGTGTCTACGAAGGTAGCGATGTAGTCCAGATGGCTTACTGCCGCGCTGGTAAAGGCGTCCGATTCAGGTAGCGTAGATCTCCGAAAAATGGGCGTGGCCTGCGCGAATTCGTATCCGGTGGCGCCGGGACGATATCCGTTGGACACGGTGACGGCTCCTGTTCTAACCGTGGTGATACCGTCGGATCGGATCGCTCCGATCCAGAGTCCTGATTCGAATAGGTGCTCCACGCCGGAGTCCAGCGGATACTCCATAGAAGGTGGCCCTACTGGCGCATTGCGCACATTGGCGCGTCCGAAGAAACCGGCATTGGTCACAGTTAGTCCAATGTTGCCGATGTCAACAACAGCATCTTCGAACGACTGACCCCAGGCAGTTGCTGGAGTCAGTAGAGAAAATAAGAAAACGGCCGAAACCAATCGACTCATCTGGCGAACACTGGGTGGTGGAAATGGGGCCGGCAAAGGACCGCCAAGATCACACAACCAAAGGCTGAGCGCAAGCCCGTAATAGGGGCCGTCATGAAAAGTTTGTCCACAATCTTCCTGTTTCTTCTCGTCTTCGGTTGCGCGTCGGACGAGGCAGACCCGTATCGCATTGGAAGCGCTTCCGGCCCAGAAGGGACAGGTCGCTTCTTCATGGACCGGGAAATCGGATCTATGCTGGAGTCAGAACACCTCCAGCCCGGCTATGAGCGTCCCTCGCGAGACGTCCGAGAGCTGCCAGCAAGATTGATTGCCGCCCTGGACCTGTCGCCGGCCGACCGTGTGGCGGACATCGGAGCAGGAGAGGGCTACTACGCGCTCCGGCTCGCACACGCCGTCCCTCATGGGCGTGTCTTCGCCGTGGATCTGCAGCAGGTGCTCCTCGACACACTGAGTGCGCGAGGTGAGAGGGCCGGCCTGAGGAACATCGAGACGGTGATTGGCACGGAGTCATCTCCGAATCTGGATCCAGAGAGCATCGACCTGGCACTCATCGTAGTGTCCTATCACGAGTTCACCAGACCCCTGGAAATGCTCGACGCCCTGTACCACGCCCTCAGGCCTGGAGGGCGCCTGGTGATCGTGGAGTATAGAGGGGAAGACAGCACGGTCCCCGTGTCTCGGCTCCACCGAATGACGGAACTTCAGGCCCGGAGGGAGGCTGAGTTCGTGGCCTTCGAGTGGTCACGGAATTTGGATGTGCTACCCCAACAGCATGTGTTTGTGTTCAGGCGGCCATTGCATTGAGATACGGGTAGGCTGATCTGGGGACCTTGTTTGTGATGCCCGTTGTAGATTGCCCGTGTCATTCCAACAAACCAGCGCTAGACCGGCATCCAAGCGCTTCCGGACCGCTCAGACGCCGAGCTTGCCTGCCATAACGATGCGTGCTTGCCTCCCTGCCTTAATGTTGCTCGTCTCGGGGCTGATGGGTCCCGTATCGACGAGCGCTCAGCCCAACCGGCTCTACCTGAGTTCAGGAGTGTCCTATCCCATGGGACCGGGGGAGATCGTGGACTGGTGGCGAAGCGGGTTCGTTTTCGACGCCGCGTACGGAAGACAGGTCGGGAAGGGATTCGAGCTGACGTTGGGTGTTGGACATTCTTGGCTGCCCATTTCGCACAGCAAACTCTTGGCTACGGGAGTAGATCTGAATCTGGATGGCGGCGACTTTCGGGTGACTTCGCTTATCGCCGGAGTAAAGTTCGAAATGGAACGCGGAGCCTGGTTTCGGCCCTACCTACATGTGGGTCTGGGCTTGCACAGCGTATCCGTTGAGGCCCTGACCATAACCGTTTTGAACCCGGAGGAAGTCTGCCCGGGTGGGGGGGCCTGCTTGTTCAGATTCCAGCCGGCGGAACGGAGCCGGGAGTCGGCTCTCGGCCTGAAGATCGGCGCGGGAATCGCGTACTACCTGGGCGAGAGTAGCTGGCTTTTCGCCGAGCCGAACTACCATATCATTTTTCTGGATGGGGATCGAATTGGATGGGTCCCTATCCGACTGGGAATCGCCAAAGCACTCTGACGCGGCTGCCAGATCAATGCTGCTACTGAGACGTGAGCGCCAATAATTCCACTCGGAATTTGAGGGTGGCGTAGGGCGGGATCGCTCCCGGCCGACCCTGGGCCCCGTAAGCCAGATGTGGAGGGATGGTGAGGTCACGAATGCCTCCGACCTTCATTCCGGCCAGCCCTTGATCCCAGCCGGCAATGACCCTGCCAAGCCCCAGCACAAAACCGAAAGGCTGACCCGAAATTCCTGTGGAGTCGAAGACTCTGCCGTCCAGGAACGTCCCCGTATAGTCGACCAGAAGCGCTTTGCCGTTATAGGCTACCTCACCAGTTCCCTCGGCGATGACTTCAATGATGACGTCCTCGATGATGGAAAGCACGGTGATATCATAGACGACAATCGAGTTGGGCGGGACAAGACAACTCCCGTCTCCAAGACAACGTCCCTGCCTGCCAAACGCGAGATGAGCGGGAATCGTGAGCCGGCGCCTGCCGCCCTCCTTGATTCCGACCAAGCCCTCCAGCCAACCCTCGATGACCTGACCCGGGACCAAGGTGAAAATCCAGGGTTCGCCTCGCTCTTCCGTCGAGTCGAAAACGGTACCGTCTTCCAACGTGCCTACATAGCTGACCATCAACGTTTGGCCCAGTTCGACGGGCGCACCATCGCCATCAATCAGGTCAACGACCTCAAGCGTGCCTTCATTACTGTCACCACCGGAATCACACCCTGCCACGGACACGACCGCGGCCAGGAAGATCATCAGAATTCTAGGTCGCATTCTACTCGCGTTCAGTTGGGTGGTCAGCGTAACTCATCCACACCTCCGGGGTTCGATCGCAGGAGGCAATCCTATGCCCGATGGGGCGCTGAAGCGTCCGAACGGCTGAAAATCGGGGCCGGATAACCGACGCCAGGTTCGCCCCGAACGATCGGAGGCGCAAGCCTCAGGAATCTGCCTGGATTCGCCTCAGTGTGGCGACACTCGAGTGAACATGCTCAGCCGATTTGTTCAGCAGCTGGCGCTCGGTGTCCGATAGTTCCACCTCGATGATTTCTTCGACTCCGTTCCGCCCCAGACGAATCGGCGCGCCGATGAAGAGGTCCTGAAGGCCGTACTGTCCCGTCAACCAGACGCAACATGGGAGCACACGTCCCGAATCCGTGATGATGGCCTCCACCATCTGAGCCGCGGCCGCGCCAGGAGCATACCAAGCAGACGTCCCCATGAGCTTCACGATTTCGCCACCGCCATACTTGGTTCGGTCAACAATCGCGTCCAGTTTCTCTCTGGAGAGCAACTGGGTCACCGGAATGCCCGAGACGGTCGTATAGGATGGAAGAGGCACCATCGTGTCCCCGTGGCCTCCCATCAGAAGCGCCTGAATGTCCCGTACCGAGACGCCAAGTTCCAGAGACAGAAACGCCCGATAACGCGCGGTGTCCAGGACTCCGGCCTGGCCGATAATTTTCTGACTCGGGAAACCGCTCGTCATGTAGGCCACGTAACTCATCACATCCAGGGGATTGGAGACTACGATGATAACCGCGTTCGGACTTCCTTCGACAAATTGCTCAGTGACCGAGTTCACGATCGCCGCGTTCTTGCCCAACAGGTCATCCCGGCTCATCCCCGGACGTCGCGCGAGGCCAGCGGTAATCACACAAATATCCGAGTTGGCGGTGTCAGCGTAGTCGTTCGTCCCGATCACCCTGGTATCGAAAAGGTGGATAGGGGCTGATTCTTGTATATCCAGAGCCTTTCCCTGGGGAAGTCCATCGACGATGTCGATGAGCACGACCTCCCGTGCGATGTCCATTCGTGCGACACAATCGGCTGCTGTGGCGCCAACATTCCCTGCGCCAATAACGGTGACTTTCATGTGGAGTTGATTCGGTTCAAACTTGACCGGAAAGATGCAACGGGCCGCGCTGGGAGGTTGCCAATATTGCGTAAATAGAGCGCTCTCTGGTTCGATCTGGCACGGCAAATTCGACCGCAGGATTCGGCAGGATCGGCCGATCGAAGTCGCGAGCGGACACCCAGGGGATGCGTCGGAGCGGTGTGGCGGCTGCGGCACATGGTTTGGTTGTCCCGGGTGCGAACATTCTGCTAACCCAGTCCGACCATCCATGACCGTAAAATCTCGACTTCGCTTCTGGATCGCAGGCGTCACGATCGCCTTCGCGATCGTGGCCGTACAGGCATCTGCCGATTTGGCGGCGATCGTCGGACAGCGTCAGGCCGTGACCGCTGCCAATCGGGATCTGGAAGCCATGGTAAGACTCGACGCACGAGTCGTCGCGAGTGATGTGGTCAGGCTCCAACCGACGGATCCAGGATGGGCCTCATGGGCAGCGACAGCCGGGCCAGCCGCCGATGCGGTGGGAAGAGCGCGGTCTTGGCTGGATCGCATTGACCATGTTGCCCTGGGAGGGGGCGGCCCAGAACGCGCCACGGATCTCAGATGGTATGTTCGCAAGGCGGCCGCCGAACTCCGAGCCGCGGCTGCCATTACTTCGAATTCAATGGCTTCCTCCTGGGAGCACCTGGCGCGAGGGTTGCTCCTCGGATACATTCTCCTTTTCGCGGGAGCGACGGGAGCCTATCTGATGGGAGTGGTCCCCACGGCCGGGATTACCGTGATCACCGCACGTTCCCAGTCGAAGAGGAAAGCGGTTGGACAGTTGCCGGGGATGAGTCTGGACCATGTTCGACACGAACTCCGGACTCCGCTGACCATCATGCTGGGCTATGCGGCTGAGCTCGAAGCCCAACTAGACGGGGAACTCAAGGAATTTGCGACGACCATCCGAACGAGCGGAAACCGGCTGCACGACACCATCGAAGAAATTCTGACGTTCGCCGACCTCGCCGACGAGAGCACGACGCTGAGCGTCGTGCCGGTCGAGATCCATGCGATTGTGGAGAACGTGATTCGGCGGCTTCGGCCGAAGGCGTTTGAGAAACGTCTCAAGTTCGTCTATCAGGCCACGAAATCCGAAGCATGGGTGCGAGCCAACTCGGAGGCACTCGAAACCGCGGTCGTACACCTGGTGGAGAACGCCATCAAGTTCACCGAGGCGGGATCGGTAGTGGTCACCGTAGAGGCCGAGCAAGAGCAGGTCCGAGTGTCCGTAGAAGACACCGGCCTTGGATTTGAGGAAAACAATCTGCCCGAATTGTCTTCACCATTCGCTCAGGCTTCGTCTGGCGACTCGCGACGTCACGAGGGCGTCGGACTGGGCTTGACCATCGCCCGCAGGGTTGTGGAGGCTAGTGGCGGTCGTCTGACCGCTTCAAGCGAGGTCGGCGTAGGGAGCCGATTCGCGATCACGCTTCCTCAGTACGTGTCGGCACCCGAATTGAAGAAGGCAGCCTGACGCCCGCTCAGGGGGCTGCGACATCCTGGTGACACCGCCTGTGGGTACCTTGATCACCCAGGGCCAAACAGTGGCATGTCACTCTTGCAGCAAACCTTCGTGGTGGTCGATACCGAGACCACCGGGACCGATCCCGTCGATGACCGAATCATTGAAATTGGTGCGGTACGGGTGGAAAACGGTGTGGTGTCGGAGCAATTTGAGCAGTTGGTGGACCCGGGCGTACCAGTTCCGAGGAGCATCACGAGGCTAACTGGCATCACCACTGAGATGGTCTCCGGGCAATTGGGCATCGCCGCTGCCCTGGAGCGGTTTCGCCAGTTCGCCGGGGACGCCCCATTGGTGGCCCACAATGCCGGGTTCGACCACCGATTCCTGGCCCTCGCCGCGCTCCGGGAGGGTGGTGTGCCGTTCGAGGAGCCGTTTCTGTGCACGTTGAGACTCGCTCGGCGACTCCTCCCGGGCCTGCCGTCGAAGGGGTTGGACGCACTGCAAAAATTCTACGGACTGTCCATCGCACGAAGGCATCGCGCTATGGATGACGCGAATCTTACCGGTCAAGTGCTCATCCGTTTGATGCCGCACGCCGAGAATGTCGGGGCCCGTGACCTGGACGGATTGCGCCGCCTCCAGGCCGGCAACTACAAGGCCAGCGGCGCGGTCAGCCAGCGCCTGGAGTTCCTTCGGAGAGAGAGGATCAAGCATGCACCGAGAGCCCCGGGAGTCTACCGTTTTCTGGACGGCAAGGGCAACTTGCTGTACGTCGGCAAGGCGCGTTCACTCGCGGATCGTCTAAGACAGTACGTCGTGGCCGTCGAGGCGCTGCCTTCTCGGACGCGGCGGCTCATGGCCAAGGTCCACGAGGTGGAGTGGGAGACCTTCGCTACAGAACTGCAGGCCATGCTGCACGAGTCGCAGATCATTAAATCAGAACAACCACCTCATAATCGAGCACTCAGGACTTATCGGCGGCGGCCCTTCTTGCGACTGGAAGGCACGGACCTGACGATCCGGACCGCGATTAGGAAGGATGGAGCGGCACATTACGGCCCGCTCGGGAACGCCCGGCTGGCCAAGGTTCTCGCCGAAGTGCTCGTGTGCTGTTTCGACATGAACTACAGCAACCGACGGGTGGTCCGGTCGCCTCTCGACCGGGAGCGACTTCAGCATTCTCTTCGTGCGTCGGGTTGGGTTCGACAGGCTTCGCGAGATTGTGGAAGTGTTGCTTCTTTCTTGGGGGGACGAGTTGACGCCGTCTTAGAACGGCTTGAGGCGGGCATGGTGGCTGCCTCGGTCGAATTTGATTTCGAGGCCGCGGCAACAATCCGGGACTGGAAGGGCGTGCTTGAGAGCCGGCGTACTCGTCCCGGAGAGCTTGCGCCCAGGGTGTTCGACCGTGACGCGATCCTGATCGCACACCGGCCTGGGGGCGAGCCCGAACTGGCCGCACTAAGGGATGGGCTTCCGGTCGGTTTTTCTTCCTCTCTCGACCAACTGGAGGTCCTCATTCTAGATGCCCAGAGTGGGGAGTCGGCAGAGGTTCTTGGCCAGGAAAAAGCGGACGAAGCCCATGTCGTGGCGCATTGGTCGTTCCTACATCGGGATCATCTCGTCGCCGTCGAGCGAGAGATTGGCGAAGACACTTCGGCATTCGTCTCCAGGGTTCGGAAGACGCTTGAGGCCATTGCTTGAGGCCATTGCTTAAGGCCATGGCCCCGTCGATCTATTCCACGCCTATTTGACCAAAACCAACGCCTTGTTGTCCGAGAAGCCTTGTGCCCGCATGGAATAGATGTAGACGCCGCTCGGTAGCCCCACGCCATCGAAGGTGATGCGGTGGTAACCGGCCGGCAGCGTTCCGTCCACCAGGGTGCCAACGCGCCGACCGAGAGAGTCGAAGACTTGGACTACGACCTTGCCTGCACGGGGCAGCCCAAACCTGATGTTGGTCACCGGGTTAAATGGGTTGGGGTAATTTTGGTGGAGTTCGAAGTCCTTTGGGAGCGCCTCATCTTCCAGCGCAGTCACGAAACCTCGTATCAGTACGAATGATGAGACGGGGCTGGGGGTCTCAAGCAACCCGTCGGAAGCTATGACGCGATGGTACACGGTCGTTCCCGCCCCCTGGGTGGCTCCGGATCCGTCCAATACCTCAGCAACCTCGGAAACCAAAAACGACAGTTCAGTCTCGTCTGTGTCCGCTTCGAGGATGGGTGGGTTGACTTCCGCATTGGTTCCCAGGACCCATTTGTACGAAACGGGATTGTTCTCGACATCAGTGGCTCCTGAGTACTGGATGGTAATTTTGTCCGAGCCGTCCCCCGGCATCTCGAAGCTGGGTCCGCCGACGATCACCTCGCTTCCATCAATCGGCAACGTAAATATGGACCCGAAGGTGGTGAACCGCGGAGCGTCGTTGATTGGATTTATCGTGACGGTGACGGATGCCGAGACGGTTCCACCATTTCCATCAGTCACGAGGTAGTTGAAGGTGTCGGATCCGAAAAAGTCCGGGTTCGGCGTGTAGGTGATGACTCCGCCTATCAGCGTCACCGTGCCATTCGTAGGCTGGGTCACTTGGGCCACGGTTAAGGGGTCACCGTTCTCGTCGGTGTCGTTCAGGAGCACGTCGATCACAATGCCGTTGTCTTCATCAACCGTCGCCAGATCCGACCTGGCCTCGGGAGCCTTGTTGGGCACCACGCCCGGTGCACCCGGGTCGGAAATGATCCCATTCTCGGTCAGGTCATCGTCCCCGCGTTCTCCGTCAATAAAGTGCAGGGTGACGGTATTTCCATCAAATACGGCTCCCGTCTCCCCATCGAAATCGAACCGGTACCAATGGGGTGTGGGAACGTCTGGCGTCGGGCCGTACTTGTAGTAGGCGTTGATACCCTCCGTCGGATCGAAAGTGAGCTCAAGCGTAACGGCCCTGTTGCCGGATCCACCCCCGATCCGAAAATCAAGGAAACCCGCCGGGAATGTGGCCTCACTGGGCGGAGGCATGTTCATGGGCGCCGGGCTGCTGGCCGATGAGGTGACTCCGATCAGTTCACTTCCCGTCTCCGCCGCCACGGTGATGTATTGACCGGAGGTGGCCGATGGCAGCGAGGCCACGTTCGCCTGCTCGGAGTCAGGGATACCGTCGCCATTGCCGTCTCCGTTGTTCGGGGCCGCCTGTTCGGTCGTCTGTTCCACTCCGTCATCGTCCGCCGGCTGGGCCCGGAGGTTCACGGTACAGGTAGCCATGCTGGTTCCCCCGTTTCCGTCTCCGATGACGTAGGTAAAGGTGTCCGTGCCCACCGCGCCAAGATTGGGAGTGTAGGCCACACGATCTCCGACGATCGACGTCGTGCCCAGCCTCCCGTCCTCGACGGAAAGAAGACGAACCAAATCCCCATCAGGGTCCGAGTCATTGGACAGCACATCGAAAGCCGCCTCTGCTCCCTCGAACGCGGAGCGCTGGTCATCGACGGCGACGGGAGGCTCATTCACGGGTAGAACCATAACGCTTACTTCTGCCCGATCCCGTCGGCCGGTGATATCAGCCATCGTATAGTCGAAGGTGACCGTGCCCGAGAAGCCCGTGTCCGGAGTGAACCTGATGGATCCGTTCCCGGGATCGGAGAGCGTCGCCCCGGAGGTGGGTTCTGTCACGTCTACGATGGAAAGCCCACCTCCAATGGGATCGATGTCGTTGGCCAAAACATCAATCTCAATCGGCGTGTTTTCCTCGGTGGCGGCGAAATCATCCACTGCTGTGGGCGGATTCCCTCCCTGACCGCCGGCTGCCGGGTTCGGATCGATCGGGAGCGGCCCCTCTGCCTGGTAGAAATCGAGAGGCAGCGCGAACGAAGAAGGCCATCCCGCCGGACCGGGAACGATCCAACGGGTCCGCCTCAGGCCAGGACCGCCCCTATCGGCACCTGCCTCCTCGCCCAAGGGGTTCGCGGGATCGGTGCCATACCCATAGCGGTATTGGATTCCCGAACTCGTAGGGGTGATGACCTGATATTCGAACTGGAAAATGCCGTCGCCGTCAGGGTCGGCCAACTCGAATCGTTGATTCTCATCGATGCCCTGGGAAAAGGCCCAGAACACGTCTTGACCAAGATTGACAAAAACGGAGCTGGTGGCTGAATCGAACCCCGGTGCGCCATTCATGTCTACAGCAAAGGTAACGCCGATGTCCGTGGCGCCAGGGATCAAGTTGGCCGGCAGGATGTCGCCGAAGGCCACCACCGGCAGTTCCAGGTCCGATCCGAAAAACGTGAATACCCGGTCTCCGCCGCCCGTTGACGCTGGCTCCTCCCAACCCGGCGGCGCATTTCCTCCGAAACGAGCGGGGTCGAGCGCCACGAAAAACCTGAAGTGGACGGGGGACCCCGTCGGAGCCGTGAGGGGGAGCGTGACCGAAAGCGTGCTTCCTCCCGAACCGGTCATGACACAGGAAGTGTCTACGCAGTCCCACTGATTGAAGTCTCCGCGGACTTGTACAACGTCGTCGGGCTGCAGCAGTCCTGCGAGTTCCAGCGTGCCCATGTCGACGCGGAAGGTCACGTTGGCGGTGGATCCGGGTGGCCCGGGCGCAAGGGGTCCTGCAAGAGCGCTCGGCTGAGGGCCGGGCGCGGGGATGGTTCGGATCACCGCCCCCTGCGGTCCCAACTCCTGGATGGTCGCGGGATTGCCGGGTGTCACCGCAAACAGACGGTTCGAGGCGAAATCAAGCTGAACGGGCCCGGAGCCTGCGAGCACATGGGACCCGATGGTATTGCCGGAGGGGAGTTCGAGTTCTACCAGCACAGCCGGGGACGCGCCGGCGACGGCGGAGACAAGGGTCCCACGTCGACCCGAGAAGCCCAATCCAGACAGCGTCGGTCCCGGGATCGACACCGTCCCGGTAATCACGCCGCTTTCGGCTGCAACCAGAAAGACCTCGTTGGAGGCTGGCCGTAGCGCAAACAAGGTCGGGTCCCCGTTCAGAACCCCAAAGGCGAGTGCGTCGACTCCAGGGCCTTCTCCTGGCGCAGATGAGGGCCACATCGGGACGACTTCACCCAGGATCGCGCCGGTGCAACTGTCAACCGAAAAAATGGCCGCGGACTTGGTCGCGTGGCCGCTACTCATGAACCTGAGCCGCCCACCATGGAACGCCAGTGCCTCTGGGCCGCCGGTTCCCGCTGACGGACCGGGCGGGGTGGTGGATACGGGGGTCAGGAAGCGCTGGAGTACTTGGCCGGTATCGGGATTCAGGACGCTGATGGTGGAGTGAGCGCTGTCGACCGTGAAGAGGGCGTCAGACTCGCAAGTCCAAGGAGTAGCTGGGTCGCCGGCCAGGGCACCGATATGGGATGGGAGCGGGAACGGCGACGGAAAGCTGTTGATCTGACGCCCATCCGCGGGGCTGATCTCGACGACATTCTCGCCGATGTTGACGAACATCTTGTTCTGTACAAAGTCGACACCGAGAATTTCGCCAGGGGGAAGATTGAATACGCGTGTCGACGTACCGGTGCTCGTGTCCACACGGTGGACGCGTTCGAAAGAGGTGTCCGAAACGTATAGGTGACCGTCGTACGGATTGTATCCCATTCCCCCGACGCCCTGGAACTGGAGCTGTAGGGCCGAAATCACGGTCTTCGACGATGGGTCGATTTTCAAGATGATGCTGTCGAACGGGCGATTCGCGTATAGAAACACGCCGTCGCTGGCGAGCGCATCGATGGCCTGGTCCGTATCCGCCGTCGCGGACGAAGCCGGTAGTTCGAAGGAGTCGAGTACTGCGCCAGACGAGGGGTCCAGATAAAAGACGGTGCGATTGGTCGCGCCCGTAAGCGAGGCGCCGGTCTCGGACGCCAACCCACTCGTGAAATAGAGGGTGGTGCCGTCGTACGCTAGCCCGTCCGCCCCACCCGTTTCGGGCACATGGGTAGGGACTGGCGTGGGGAACGAGTTGAGGATTGCCCCGCTGAACGGGTCCAACTGGTAGATGGTGCTCGACCCGCTCTCCACGGCAAAGAGCGGGGGCAACTGTGCGTACGCCTGCCCGGATAGGAGCAGGAGAAGCAAAACCAAGACGTTTCGAGTGAATTTCAAGGGGACCGCAGTGCGATTTGATTAGGGGACAGCACGGCTCTGGCCGGGGAGCGCTACTCGTTTCCTTATCAACGCGCCGAAGTTCGGCGAAAGAGGCCAGCCATCGCAAACTAGTCGCGAGAAAATTCTTGCCACGCGGTTGCCTGCGGTGGCATTTCGAGGGCGAATGCCTAGTATTCGCCGAGCACCGCTCCGAAAAGCATGACAAAGGAAATGAATCGCCAGCCAACCATCCTCTGCATCGCGTCCTACTTCAAGGGCGCTCGTCTCATGACTGCCGCGAAAGCAGCTGGGGTGAAAGTTATCCTCATCACCTTGGAGAAGCTGGCCGATGAGCCGTGGCCCATGGAGGCGATTGATGAGCGGTTCCTGCTCCCAAACGTTCATAAGCAACCTGAGATCACCAATGCCGTGGCCTATCTCATGCGTACGCGGTCGATCGATCGGATTCTGGCGCTGGACGAATACGATACGGTGACGGCAGCCCAACTGCGGGAGTACCTCCGGATTCCTGGGTTGGGGGAGACGACGGGCAGACACTTCCGCGACAAATTGGCGATGAGGGTCAAGGCGCGAGACGCAGGTATAAACGTGCCCGGCTTTGTTCATGTATTGAACCACGGCGAAATCGCGGCTTTTATGGCCGACACCCCCGGTCCCTGGCTGTTGAAGCCTCGTTCAGAAGCCTCGGCGATGGGCATTCAGAAGATTCACTCGCCCGAAGAACTCTGGCCCCTCCTGGAAGACTTGGGAGACCGGCAGTCGAGCTACCTGCTGGAAGAATTTGTGCCAGGAGATGTTTATCACGTGGACTCCGTGTTGTCGGGCTCAGAAGTCCAGTTTTCCTCGGCTCAAAAATATGGGGAACCGCCGTTGGATGTGTACCAGGGCGGCGGGGTCTTTGTAACCACGACCGTGGAGCACGGTAGCGACGAAGAACGAGAGCTTCTCGAGCTCAACCGCAGGCTGTTGCGAGAATTTGGAATGGTTCGCGGTGCCACCCACGCCGAGTTCATTCGGAGCCACGAGGATGGATCGTTCCATTTTCTCGAGGTCGCAGCCCGCGTGGGCGGCGCTCACATAGACCTCCTGGTCGAAGCTGCGACCGGCGTGAATCTTTGGGAGGAATGGGCGCGAGTAGAGATCGCTGATATTCGAGGTGAGGCTTACGAGGTACCGGACCCCCGTCGTCACGCAGCCGGACTGATGGTCTGCCTCGCGACCGAGGCTTACCCGGATCTTTCCAACTACGACGACCAAGAGGTCGTGTGGCGGTTGGACAAGAAGCAACACGCCGGGTTAATTGTCGCCTCGGAATCCAGCACCCGAGTGGGAGACCTCATCGGGGTCTACACGAGGCGCTTCGCCTCGGAATTTCTGGCCGTGGCGCCTCCGCTGTCCAGCGAGGACGAGATGCAGGAGCTCGACTAAGTCTCTCCTCGACCAGAGACGGCCGCAGTCAGGCTCTGCGCTTCTCCACCGTCCGCTCGTACAGATCCATGTACTTCTGGGCCGATACCGCCCACGAGAGGTCGGTCTCCATGCCTCGCACCTGCATGGTTTGCCACGCGTCTTGGTCTCTGAATACGGCGATGGCTCGCTTGATGGTGCCCTTGAGGGCTCCCGGCGTGGCATCAAGGAACGAGAACCCGTTACCCGCTCCGCCCGTCTCGTGCCAATCGTGAACCGTATCGGCGAGTCCTCCGGTCTTTCGGACCAGGGGGAGCGTGCCGTAGGCCAGCGAATACATCTGGTTCAGGCCGCAGGGCTCGTAGTGCGAGGGCATCAGGAAGCAGTTCGCACCGGCCTCGATACGATGTGCCAGCGGATCGCTGTAGCCGATATAGGCTCCGACACGGTCAGGAAAGCTGGCCGCCGCCCAATTGAAGAAGTCTTCGAGTCCCGGGTCGCCACTGCCGAGGACGACGAGTTGCATTTTTTCCTCCCGGAGGAGTTCAGCGAGGATGGGCTGCAACAAATCCAATCCCTTCTGCGCGGCGAATCGGGTAACAATGCCAAAAACTGGAACAGACGGATCATACGGCAGCCCGAATTCCTCCAGGAGGAGCCGGGTGTTCTCAGCCTTCTTCCCGAGCGTCTCGGAGTCGTAGTTGACGGCTATGTGAGGGTCGGTGGAGGGATTCCATACGCTGGAATCGATCCCGTTCACGATTCCGGAAAGATCCGCACCCCTGCCACGCAGGACTCCCTCCAGGCCTGCTCCGTAGGCGGATGTCTGAATCTCTCTGGCGTAGGTCTCGCTGACTGTGGCGATCGAGTCCGCGTACATGATCCCGGCCTTCAGAAAAGAAAACGCGCCGTCGAGTTCGAACGCTCCGCCGGGAAAAAAATCATCGCGAGGCAGACCGGCGCTGTCGATGGTTGAATCATCGAACCGGCCCTGGTAGGCAATGTTGTGAATGGAGAGCAGGGACGCTGTGTCCTTAAAAAGTGCGTCCCAGTCATAACTATGCCGGAGCATGGCGGGCATCAGCGCGGCCTGCCAGTCATTACAATGCAACAGGTCTGGAGACCACGCATAACGCTGCATGATTCGGAAGGCAGCATGCTGGAGAGTGATGAAACGCTCGTCCTCGTCTCGGTCATTGGTGTAGATGGAGCCGCGGTGGTAGTAGTGGGGGCAGTCCACCAGATAGACATCTACCGTGCTCCCCGGGAGGTGGCCATGAAAAACGTTAACCGGCCGGGTGCCTCCGGGTACAGGGATCGGGATTTCCTGCAGGTCAGTCGCGAAGACGAATCCATGGTCCTGCACCTGGATGGAATCGTAGAGCGGCATGAACAGCTTCACGTCACCGCCCAGGGCCTCGATGGCCGGCGGGAGGGCTCCGCTTACATCGGCCAAGCCCCCAGTCTTTGCAAAAGGGACCGTTTCGCTTGAACAGAAGGCAATGCGCATACACTCCGGGCAATGTGAAGGACGGAACTGCTAAGATACCGGCGATTTGGCTCCGTATGGCACAGAAGTCATCTTGGAACATAGAACCTTCCAACAAACAGCCTCGGCATGCTCCCATCAGAGTTTCAGGTGAGAGAATCCTTCGTGACCCACGAGGAGCGGCTTGCACGCCTTCGGGAGATCGCAGCGGGCCCCGCGCCGGTCGTGTATCGAGAGTTGGGTCGTTCCGAAGAGGGAAGAGAGATCGGTGCGGTCGTACTAGGCGCCGGAAGCAGAAAGGCCACTTTGATTTCCGGGTCCCATGCCGATGAGCCCGTAGGCTCCGAGACTCTTATGGCGCTGGTCTCCGGAATATCGGACCATCCAGATGGCTACCGCGGCCTGATGGAGAAGTGGCAACTCCTGGTTATCCCGCATGTAAACCCCGATGGAGAGGCCAGAAACCGGGATTGGATTTCGGAATGGCCCAGTCTCCGCAGCTACATCGAGAACGTGGTCCGCGAACTTCCGGGTAGGGACATCGAATTCGGCTATCCGGACCTGCGTGTCGAGAACGAGATCGTGGCGCGTGCAATCAGGGAGTTTGCTCCGGTCGATCTTCACATGTCTCTACACGGCATGGGCTTCTCGGATGGAGCGATGTTGTTGATCGAACGGCACTGGGCCTTTCGGACTGAATCCCTCAGGACAGGATTTCGAGAGGCCGCCAAGGCGGAAGGCCTACAGATGCATGATCACAATCGAAAGGGCGAGAAGGGGTTCTTCCAGATCGAGCCGGGGTATACGACGACTCCGGAAGGTGCGGCCATGCGGGCGTACTTCATGGCGGCCGCCGATCCGGAGACTGCGGCACTGTTCAAGGACAGTTCGATGGAGTTTGTTCGGAGCCTTGGGGGAAATCCACTTTGTGTGGTGACGGAGATGCCTCTGTTCCTCGTGGACGGGCCCCGGCGACCCGGCGTCCCTGAGGCATACCTGGCATTCCGGCAGCGGTTGAAGGGTCTGACGCCGACGACTATGAGTGATGAGACCGTGGCAAAATTCCCCGTCCGGCCCTTGCCTTTGCCGGTGGCCATGCGGCTCCAGTGGGCGGCTCTGAACCTGGCACTTCAACAGGCTTCAGACTGAGGTTCTGAAGGCCTTTCGAGTCGCTCGGTGAAGGTTTCGTGTTGACTGCATTTTGCAAGGATCCTGGATCGAAGATGCCGATTGGAGCGGATCGTCGGTTCGCCTCAACGCGGGCCGACTCAAACCGAAAAAAAGCTTTTAGATATTATGATCACCAAGAAGATCAGCCCGAAGGGCAATTCAGTCCGTGTGACGTTCTCACTTCCCGCCGATGCCGCCTCCGAGTCCGTGTCCGTCGTCGGGCAGTTCAATGAGTGGGACCAGGCGAAGGGTGCCATGAAACTCGATGCCAAGAAAGGTTTCTGGACCAAAGGCATCTCCATCAAGCCCGGTTCAACGCACCAGTTCCGATACGTCCTGGACGGCGGCACCTGGTTGAACGACGATCAGGCTGACTCTTTCGTCTCGAACGAGTACTCGGAACAGAACGGCGTTGTCCAGGCCTAGGTCTGGTTGACAGATTTTGGTCTCTCAAAGGGGCGGAGTGACCACACTTCGCCCCTTTTTTATTTTTGAGACGAACGGCTAACCGAAGAGGAGTTGTACCACCCAGACGGCCATGAACATGGCAAATACGTCTGCGATGAGTCCGGCCGACAGGGCGTGACGGGTCTTTTTGACGTTGACGGCCCCGAAGTAGACCGCTAGCACGTAGAAAGTGGTTTCCGTAGAGCCGAACATGGTGGCGGCCATCTTGACCAGAATGGAGTCAGCACCGTACTGGGCAATCATGTCCAGTACGATGGCTGCGGAACCACTGCCGGTGAGCGGCCTCATGATCATCATGGGAAGCACCTCCGCCGGCACCGCCAGCCAAGCCAGGACTGGCCGAGCGCCATCGATCAGGAAATCCATGGCCCCGGAGGCTCTGAACATCCCGATGGCGAACAGTATCGCCACGAGATACGGGATGATGGTGATGGCCACCTGAAAGCCGCCTTTCGCACCCTCGACGAACTCCTCGTAGACCGGGACCTTCTTCCACACGCCATATAGTGGGAACCCTACGATCAGAAGTGGCAGGACGAACGTGGAGAAGACCTCGATGAATGCGCGTACAGTATCCATGTCAGGCCTCCTTCCGATGTGGGTTAGTCAGGCGGTGCTTGCGGCGGCGACTCAGGAGTTTTGCGGCCGTAATGGCCACTCCCAGCGACATCCCTGTGACAATGAGAATCGCAAAAATCAGCTGGTTGACCTGAAGCCCCATAATGGCTACCAACAGCACTGGTGGGACCAGTTGAACGCTGGCGGTGTTCATGGCCAGAAGCATGACCATGGAGTCCGTGGCCGTGTCCGGTTCGGGATTCAGCTCCTGAAGAGACTCCATAGCCTTAATGCCCAAAGGCGTCGCGGCATTGGCCAGGCCAAGCATGTTGGCCGAGAGGTTCAGAACAATCAACGCAATCGCCGGGTGCCCGTCCGGGATCTCGGGGAAGAGCCGTCTGAGAACAGGCTGGGTCACGCGCACCAGTATCTGCAGGAGCCCCGATTTGTCCGCGATCTGAATGAGCCCCATCCACAACGCCATAATGCCGATGAGGCCAAGAGCCAGGGCTACGGCCGTCTCAGCCAGGTCGAACGCAGCCTGGGTGATAGACTGCATTTTGGTGAACCGGACTGCGGGAAAGACCACGGTCGCGAGCGCGGTCGAGTCCGGCCGCAAAACTCCGAGAGAGACGGGCCCCCTGAGGTCGTTGTCTCTCGGCGATGTAAACATCCTGATGGTACCGAGTGGGGCGGGTAGCGGCACATCCTGTGCAAACCGGATCTCACGCCCATCGGCGGTCTGAACCAGGGTCCCCTTCATCGACCCCGGATCGGACTCTTCCGAGTCATAGGTCGCCTCGAAGGATACAAACCGCACTTCAACGGGAAGAGATCGGGCGCCAGCCGAGTAACCGTCTGGGAAGTTGACCGTCAACTGCACGGGCTCCCCATTGCGGTACGTATCCGAAATCAGGTCCCGGGTGTCGTAGGCAACGGCAAAAACGAAACTGAATCCTATCAGTCCCGCCCAAATGTAGTTTAGCATGACATGGCGTCCGTGAGGATTCCGATGATAGGGCAAGGGTGAACCAGATGGAACAAGGCCGTGAGGTCCCGGGTGCGGGGAAGATGGAGCAACGAATTCTCAGGGTGGTTGTCACGGGAGCGGAGTGCACGGGGAAGACCACGCTTGCCCGTTCCCTCGCCGACAAGTTCCACGCGGTGTGGGTCGAGGAGGCGGCGCGTGCCTGGGCAGCAACTGTCCGCCGGCCCCTTACAGCCTTCGACGTCGCTCGAATCGGGGCCATGCACGCGAAGGCCAATCGAGAGGCGATGGACTCTCTCGGCAGGAACGGCGTTCTCGTCCTTGATACCGATTTGATCTCCAGCATGGTCTACGCCCGGCACTATCATGGCCTCCGGCCCACCTGGTTGACGGCCGCGGCCCGTCAACACCGGGCAGACCTCTACCTGCTATGTGGCACCGAGGTGCCGTGGAGGCCAGAGCCGGGTCAACGGAGCAGCCCGGAGGATCGGGACATCGTTCAAACGATGATTATTGAGATTCTGGAAGACTTCGGCTGCCGAACTGTCTCACTCGGCGGTTCCGAGGAGTCGAGGTTCGGCGTGGCGGTGCGAGCCATCGAGGCGATTGGCCATCCGCGAGCTGTGACGGCCTCTGTCACCCGATGATCTCGCAGAGGCCCCACGAAAAAACGCGGCCCAACGAAAAAACGCCAGAGGCCCCACGAAAAAACGCCGAGGCAGCAAAAGCCGCCTCGGCGTTGTCTCAAGAGACACTGGGAGTCTCCCGGTCATGGCGAACCGGACTTTACAGATCTCCGACCCAGACAGATTTGTTGATGGTCTGGGGCCCGGTCAGTTTGATCCCGGCCTTGGCACGACGAATCAGCTCGGTGGCGACTTCATCCGGCGAAGCGGATGGGTTTTGAGACAGGTACAGCGCCGCGGCTCCAGCCACATGGGGGGCGGCCATGGATGTCCCGGTCATCTGCAGCGGAGCGCCAACGCCTCCGAGAGTCGGCGACAGGGAGATGATGTCTTCTCCCGGAGCCAAGATGTCGAGCGAAGTGCCCCAGTTGGAGAAGCCCGAGAAGTAGCCGTCGCCGGTGTGAGAGCCGACCGTCAGTGCACCGGGTACGTGGGCCGGGGTGACGAGTGACGCGTCTACGCCCTGGTTGCCAGCGGCTACGACGACGGTCACGCCCATCTCGACGAGGCGTTCGACGGCTTCATCCAGGGCGGTGTAGGAGGTGGACCCAATGTTCTCCCCGAGGGACATGTTGACGACCATGGGAGTCTGCGGGCTGAGTTCACGAGCTCTGATGACGTACTCGATCGCCGCAATCACGACGGATACGTCCGTCGTACCGTCGTCTCCCAGGACCTTCAGGTTGTGAATCCGTGCACCCGGAGCCACGCCTACGAGGCCAGTCGTGTTGTCCGAGGCCCCGATGATGCCGGCGACGTGGGTTCCGTGCCCGTCGTAGTCGTTGGGATCATCAATACCGGTGCCCATCGTACCTCGAAAATCGATCGACTCGACTATGTTCAGGTCGTCATTGCTTACGCCGGTATCGATCACATAAACATCCACGTCCACCGAACCAGATCCGTCTCCAGAAATGGTCGAACTGGTCTGGCCACCGACATAGGCGACACTCCAGGGAATAGTCTGTCCGACTTCGCCCGTCAATTCGGACGACGCAGGAGTCTCGACGCTGAAATCGGGCTCGAACCACTCGATGTCGCTATCGGCCTGAAGGGCGGAAATAACGCTTGAGAAATCGGTCCCACCTGTCGTGTCCTCGAACGTGACAGCGAAGCCGTCGAAGGCGGAGGTGTACTCATACCGCTCCATCAGCTTGTAACGCTCGAGCACGCGGTAGCGCTCCAGGATCTTGTAACGCTCCAACACACGCTGCTTGTTGATCTTAAAGATCAGACCCAGCGCGTTGTCTGTCTTACCCGCGAACTCACCGGATCCGGAACGAAGTGCCCGGTCCATCAGGTTCGCGTGGCGAAACTTGTTTGGCTGGTCGGATTGATCGACCGTCGTCCCGTAATCGTCGGGTCCCGTGAAAGAGTCGGTGCAGCCCGAGAGGACGAAGAACCCCATAATGAGGGCCACGAGCGTCGAGCGTTTGAGGGAGTCTAGGTATGCCATAGGTGTTGGTCTCTCCGGGGTGCGGGTCTCAATCAAGGAGGGCCCGAACCCCGATTATGTAACACGATCCGCGAAAGTGAGGGATCGATACAGGTATCTCGTGGTGTATCGGCTCAATGGCGGCCGTCTTAAATCTGGTGATGTGAAGACGGTGTGAACACGAGATTGGTCGGACTTAAGTCAAGCGGCCATTTGGCCGAAACCGGGGGTGTGTTCCGAGCAAACTCGCTTCTCATGCGCGCCCTACTCCTTTGTCTACCCGCCGTAGTCCTGATGTCGTGTCAGACGATCACAGAACCGGACATTCTCGAAGAAGACCCTCCGGTCGCTATCGAGGCGGCGCTGAGCGTGATCGGATACCATACTTGGTGGTCGGGAGCGTCCTGGCAGCGGTACGACTTTGCCGCGCTCGACGAGGTCTACTTCTTCTCCCTGGAGGTAGGGACCGACGGGCGCATCGTTGAAGATCACGGATGGCCGGAGGACTGGACTGAGTTCATCGCAACCGCTCGGGCGACCGAAACGTCGATTTTAACGAGTGTCACCATTCTGGATTCCGCGACCTATTCATCCGTCTTTTCCAGCCCGGCGGCGACCGACACCCTACTCGCCGAGTTGATCCGCATCGGCCTGGATCCAGCGGCCGATGGCGTGCATCTGGATTTCGAAATGTTCGATCCCGTTTCCCCAGGCGAGCGCTCCGCCTTAACCGATCTGGTGGTCAGGCTCCGGGAGGCACTGGACGCAACCCGTCCTGGAACCCAAATCACCATGTATTCGCTGGCGGAAGACCCTGCGGACGCGATGGATGAGCGTGCGCTCTCCGGAAGTCTCGATCGGTTCATCGTGCAGGCGTACGACCTTCATTGGCAGTACGGCGACACAGCCGGTCCGGTCGCCCCTGTCGACGGCTGGAGCGGACGGAACTGGCGGTCGATCCTTGGTCGGTACGATGCGATGGGCATTACCAGGGACAAAATGTTCTTTACCGTTCCGTACTTCGGTTACGAATGGCCGACCACGGATTTCTTCCCTGGAGCCCAGACCACAGGTCCAGGTATTGTCCTGGCCTATACAGACGGACTGGAAGGCCTTCCCAGCGCCAGGGAACGCGCCACGCTGCACGGAAAACTCCGGGACGAATCCTCCGGCTCCCCCTACTACGCCTACCGAGATAGCGTCGGCTGGCGGCAGGGTTGGTTCGATGATGCCGCTAGCGTCGCAGAAAAATACGAGTTCGTGATGCGTGAGGGGCTGGCCGGTGTGGCCATCTTCCCATTGGCGTACGGCGACGGAGACCTCTTGGCCGCGCTGTCTTCGGCCCGTGCTGCGGGGGCAATAGCGATCGCTCCGTGAATGCGCGGCTCGGCTCGCTCAGCAGGCGCAGCCTCATTATTCTGCTGACCAGGGCTTGTTGTGTGCCGAGATCCGGTGCGGCGCAGCCTCGGGTCTTGGGCTACCATGCTTGGTGGATCGATGGAGCCTTGAGCGGTGCCCGTCAGTCGCGCTGAATGGACGAGAGGTGGCCGGCCGCCAGATCGGCAATGAGGCCCCACGGGTCCGGGAGGCTGGTCCACAATTGGCCGGGCAGCCGGACATTCCCAGGGGAGTCGATACCGATGATCAGCGTGTCGGCTCGATCAGACGAGAAGGTTCCGATAATCACCAGCGGCATACCCTCTGACAGAGCGGCGACCCAGGCAGGTGATGGATCCACAGCGGCTGCGGCACTAGCGCTTGAGTCACCCTCGCGGGTAATGCTGCAGTGGCGCTGAAGGGCATGTGCCAGGGGATCATTACCCTCGCCGACCGGCACATAAACCAGCGGTCCGTCGGCCGTCGTTTCTACTTCGGGATACGTGGTCTGCTGGCAAAGCTCGACAAGCACCCCGAACGTGTCCCGGGGGTGAAGAAACACGATTCTCTTTCCATCGGCGCCGTTCCTGGGCTCACCGATCACCGTGAACCCCAGCTCCTCCAATCGAGAGGCTTCTTCGTCCAGGGAGTCCACCTCAAACGCCAGGTGGTGAATGCCCTGCCCCCGCCGTTCGATGAAGCGGGACACCGGCGATTCTGGACCGAGGGCCTCCAAAAGTTCGAGTTTGACCGACCCCGCCTGCAGAAAGACCGTCCGAACTCCGTCGGACGCAACCTCTTCAACCTTGTACGGTTTTTCCCCAAAAACCTGCTCGCACACCAACAAGGCGGCTTCCAGGTCTTCAACGGCCAGCCCAACGTGCTCGAGTCGTCTCATGGAGTAGGAGTGTTGATGGAATTCCCGGCGAAGACGCCAAGGTAGCCAGAACATCGTCTCCGAACTGCGTAGGCCGGGGTAGCAGAAGGGGACAGAAAAATGGGCACAAGATTCTTTGCTGCCGCTCGACTCACGGCGATCACGGCCGGGATTCTGATGGTTTTGGACGCCATTTCGCCGCCGGCTCGCGCTCAAGAGATCACGGCTCTGGAGATCATGGAGCGTGCCGATGCTCGGAGGCGTGGAGAGAGCCAGCAGGGCACTTACGAGATGACGATTGTTCGCCCCGCCAGACTTTTCGCAGGGGATCTCACGAACCTGGGAAAATGGTAGGTGGCCTGGACCTCGTCCGACTTGCAAGCCGCAGTGAGTGGCTATGTGTTTCTTGGTGCGTCGACCTCGGAATTCGGGGCGGTTGGTCGTGTTGGTTTCCTGTCCCTGCAGTACTTCGGTTAGCGCGTGAGTAATACTCCTCAAAAGGAAGTCACCTGCGTTAAGTCGCCCGCTTCGGGCCGTGACCTTCAGCGCCGGATGATGATCGCCAGCCTCGTGGTGGCCGTCGTCATGCTGGTTGGAAAGTCGGCCGCTTATCTGATTACGGGAAGCGCCGCCATCTTTTCGGACGCCATGGAGTCGGTCGTCCACCTGTTCGCTACCAGTTTCGCAGCGTTCAGCCTCTGGTATGCGTTCCGCCCCGCGGACAAGGATCACCCCTACGGTCATGGGAAGATTGCCTATTTCTCAAGCGGGTTCGAGGGTGGCTTAATTCTACTGGCCGCCGGGACCATCGTGTACTCGGCGGTTCAGGACCTGATACGCGGGCCCGAACTGCAGCAACTCGGAATCGGTCTGATCATCACCGGCGCCCTCGCTTTGGTGAATCTGGTCCTCGGGCTGGCACTGATTCGGGTAGGCCGCCAAGAGGGGTCCATCGTGGTCGAGTCGAATGGCCAGCATGTCCTGACCGATATGTGGACCAGTCTGGGCGTTTTGGTTGGTATAGGGCTCGTCCAGTGGACGGGAATCCTGTGGGTAGATCCGGTTACGGCGATTTTTGTGGCAACCAATATCATCTGGACGGCGGTCAGCCTCATCCGTAAATCGATTTCGGGGCTCATGGAGACGGCAGACCCCGAGGATTTGTTAGCCTTGCACGAGGTCCTGGATGCGGCCGTTTCCGCCGGGGACGCAGTGGGCTGGCATGAATTGCGCTATCGGCGGGTTAACAAACAGGTTTGGGTAGAATACCATCTCCTGTTTCCGGATCTGCTCACCGTCAGCGAGGCCCACGAGCGCGGGCACCGGGTGGATCGTGCGGTTCGGACGTTGTTTCCAGGCTCAGAAGTTGTGGTCACAGCGCATTTCGAGCCGGGATCAGAACACGATACGGCCCATCCTCACGGACACGAGGCGCTCGGAGCCTAGCAGCCTTTCCACTCCGGGATCAGCTCTTCCTGCAGGCGTGGTCCAGCCACGCGAGCCCACCACGGAGGGGGACTTGAAGAGAAGAGTCCGGGCCATACATACGCACTCATGCCGCCGCCCGCCCCGGATCCTACAATGCATAAGTCGTAGGGATCGGAGGATTGTATGAAGGGCATGCTTGGGGCTGTAGGTTCGTCCTGGCCACGGTAACTTGCTCCGTGACCTCACAACGGATAATAGTGATCGGCGGAGTGGCAGCGGGACCCGCGGCGGCTGTCCAGGCGAAGCGAATCGACCCCGGCGCGGACGTGCTGATGTTCGAAGAAGGACGAGATGTGTCCTATGGTGCCTGCGAGATGCCGTATCTGCTAGGAGGAGCCGTCGCGTCACCGGACGACCTCGTGACTCTCTCGGCGGATGAGCTCAAGTCGTCCCGCGGTGTACAAACGAGGACGCTACACCGCGTCGAAGCCATCGACGTCGGCCGAAGGCGCTTGAGGGTACGTGATCTGGTTTCCGATCAAGCGCGCGACGAGAGATTCGACAAGCTCATCCTGGCAACCGGAGCAAGGGTAGCCTGGCCGGAGATCGACGGGATGGGCGGAGACCGAATCCACCAGTTCAGGACGCTGGGCGATGCCCAAGTGGTGTCCGCGCGGGCCGCCGAGGCCAAGCAGCGCTGGGTTGTGATTGGCGGCGGATTCGTGGGGCTGGAGGTCGCCGACCAACTGGCCGAGAGCGGCCACCGCGTCACCGTTCTCGCGCCCGGCGGGCTATTGGCGGGCCGTCTTGGCGCGACGCTCACTCGGGTTGTGGAAGGGGCGCTAGCCTCCAGAGGCGTCGCTCTTCGGCAGGTACGGGCGATTGGTCTTCGACACGAGGCGCCGGGGGCGCCCATCGCTGTCCGGACCGACGACGGACAGGTGATCGGCGCGGATAGAGTGATCATTGCCACCGGAACACGGCCGAATTCTGAACTCGCGGCGACTGCAGGGCTCAAAATTGGCGTGACCGGCGGGGTGAAGACTGACGATGGCATGCGGACCTCGGTGTCCGTGGTGTGGGCCTGCGGCGATTGCGTAGAAAGCAGGCATATGGTCAGCAATGCACCGGCGTATGTGCCGCTTTCACCCCTGGCGTTTCGAACGGGACGGGTGGCGGGCCAGAACGCGGCGAGACGCGGAAGGCAGGCCCGGGGTCGGTTTGAAGGCACCGTCGGGGCGTTCGGTCTGAAGGTGGCCGGCCTCGAGGTGGCGCTGGCCGGGCTGTCGGAACACGCGGCTCGAGAGAGTGGGTTCGATCCCGTTTCGGTCTCCATTGTGCAAGGCAGCAAGGCTTCCAACATGCCGGGGCGAGCGCGGGTGCGGGTGAGCCTCATCGTGGACAGGAAGACCCGCCGTTTGTTGGGTGGGCAGATGGTCGGAGTGGAAGGTGCAGCCCAACGGGTGAACGTACTCGTGCCTCTCCTTCGGACGGGAGGCACAATTGATGACCTCCACGAGTTGGACCTGATGTACTCGCCTCCTTTGTCGCCGAGCCATGATCCATTAATCATTGCAGCGCGGGCCGCCCAGAAGAGTCTGGACCGATGATCGCCGCTGACATATTCCCAAAGTAGATTTGACCCAGTCCCGAAAGGCTCCCACAAGCGTCCAGAGCCGTGTTGAAGCGGTTCGAAGACTCATTCGAGTGAATGAGGATGGTGCCTTTGCCAGCCTCGTCGGCCGTACCGCTTCAGATCCG
>CAYXSE010000001.1:41423-66785 GCA_964466675.1 uncultured Rhodothermales bacterium
AGTTGAACGAGCGGCCACCGACTTCGTGGGAGGTGTCACCCGTTGGCGGCTATGGCTGGACCATTTGCTTTCCCGGTGTTATCGGGGCGACTTCGAATCGCTGGAGCCGCTGGTACGTGAGATCCTCAGGATCGGAGCGTACGACCTTGCGGTGGCGGGGACGGCCCCGCATGCCGCGGTTCACGAGGCCGTGGAGACGGCGCTCGTGCTCACTCGGCCAGGAGCGGACAAGCTGATAAATGCGGTTCTCCGATCCGTCGACCGGGAACGAGACTCCTGGGAGAGCGGATTGAAATTGGACAAGGCCCGGGGCCTCGCGGTTCGCTGGTCGCACCCGGAGTGGTTGGTGAAGCGCTGGATTGGGAGATTTGGCCTGGAGGAGACGCAGCAACTGCTGGAGTTCAACAACAGAAAACCCGTCTTCAGCGTACGCATATCCAGCCAGAGGGACGAGTTCGAGGCGTTCATGGCGGAGGCCGACGTATCGTGGGAGCCATCCAGGTGGATATCCGACTTCGTTCGAGTCCGGCGGCTTCAGCCGATCGTCAGGGGAGGCTGGCTGTCCGATGGGCGATGTGCCGTTCAGGACGAGAGCGCCGGGTTGGTCATTCAGCTACTCGATCCACAACCAAAAGACACCGTCGTGGATGCATGCGCCGCGCCGGGAGGAAAAACCCGCTTTATTGCCGAGCGGATCGGAAAAGGGGGGACGGTTTGGGCTGTGGACTCGAGTCCCAAAAGACTCCGACTGTTGAAAGGGTTCCGTTCCCCCGCCACGGTGGAACGTGTCGCGTCAGATTTCAGGGAGTGGGCCGAGTTTTCACCGGTACGGGCCGATCGTGTGTTGGTGGACGTCCCCTGTACCGGACTCGGGGTCCTATCGAGTCGGGCTGATCTGCGTTGGCGCCGCTCTCCCGAGGAATTTCAGAAACTGTCCGGCCTGCAAAAATCACTCTTGGCCGCCGGGGCAGTGGTCGTCAAGCCTGGGGGACTGCTTGTGTATTCTACCTGCTCTATCGCGGTCGAGGAGAATGAGCAGAAGGTGGAGGCATTTCTCTCCGACCATCCCGAATTTGAACTGGAGTCGGCGGCCGGATTGGTCCCGGAGCAGATGGTCACGCCGGAAGGCTACTTCGCCACATTGCCGCACCGGGATCAGGTCGATGGGGCCTTCGGCGCCCGACTTCGGCGCAAGGGACCATCCTAAAGATCGGAGGCATTCCGGCCGAAACTATGGGTGGGAATCCAGTGACCTGCGAAACCAATGAAGCCCCCCCGCATTCCGGCCCGAGGCCAACCAACAATAAGTGATATTCGGCGCGACCGTATGCCAATCCTGATCCGGGTCATCTCCGCTCTGACGCTGTCCGTGCTAATCGTCATTCCGGCGAGTGGCCAGCGTGTGGCGAAATACGGCGCGGACTTCCTTGCCGGCGGCGTCGGAGCTCGGGCGCTTGCCATGGGGGGGAGTCATATCGCGCTCTCGTCCGACGCAAATGCTGTTTACTGGAATGCTGCGGGCCTCATGGCTCTGGATTACCCCGAGTTTGCTTACATGCACGCGGAACGGTTCGCGGGAGCGGTTTCTTTTGACTACGGGGCGGCCGCGATGCCACTCAGCGAAAGGTCCACTGTGGGCGTGGCCTTCTTCCGGAGCGGCGTAAATGACATCAAGAATACCCTGGACGCCTGGGACTCCGAGCGGGATCAGCCGCGGGCGGATCCCGATCAATTTATCACTTCGTTCTCAGCGGTCGACTACGCCATCTTCCTGGGTTATGGCCGTAGAATTACCGAATCGCTGTCCATTGGAATCACCGCCAAGGTTATTCGGAGAACCATTGGTTCATTCGCCTCGGCCTGGGGGTATTCTTTCGACGCCTCCGCGCAGTATGTGGGACAAAAGACGCGGATTGGGGTGACCATCCAGGACCTGTCCACGATGCTGCAAAGCTGGAGCGTCGATTCTGCCAGGCTTGCCAACATTCAGGATGTGTTTGGCGATGAACTCCCGTCAGGCGGTACGGAGCTTGTGGTGCCGGTTGTTCGCCTGGGTGTCGCGCGTGTCACGGCTCTTGCGAATGCACAGGTGACGATATCCGCGGACATGGATTTGGCATTCGACGGGCGAAAGGCGAATGCTTTTAGTGTGGCCAACGTGTCATTTCATCCGCGTCTGGGAGCGGAGTACGAATATCGAGGCACCGTGGCACTAAGGGCGGGATTGGCCCGGATTCGAAACGTGCGCTCGGAGGGGATCGATCTTACCCCGACGGTGGGCGCGGGTATAGCGTACCGCAACTTCAACATCGACTACGGATTTGGGGATTTCGCCGGCCTGGTCTCCGATCTGGGCTTCTCACACCGGATTTCCGTGTCCTACCGTCTAGAAAGAGCCTCCGCCGCTCGACCCGCGGCTGACTGAGGATGCGAGCCTCCCAGGACCGGAACTCCGTAGCGCTGGTTATCCCCCTCTACAATGAGGAGGAAATGCTCCCCGTCCTGATCGAGGAGATCGAACAGTTCCGCGCCCGGATGCCCGAGGTTTGCCAGGTGATTCTTGTCGATGACGGCTCTCAGGATGCCACGCAATCCATCGCCAGGAAGCTGACCTCGGACCGGGAAGGTTATGTCCTCGTATCCTTCTCAAGGAATTTCGGCCATCAGTTGGCGGTCACAGCGGGCATGCACTTCGCCACCACAGATGCCGCCGTGATTCTCGATGCCGACTTGCAAGATCCCTTGGACGTGGTCGAGCAGATGATCGCCAAGTGGCGAGAGGGGTATGATGTGGTTTACGGTGTCCGAAAGAAGAGGGACGGCGATTCGCTCCTGCAGCGCGGCACGGCGCGGCTATTCTACCGCTTTTTCCGACGCATGACCGACCTGGACGCCCCGCTGGACACCGGCGATTTCCGGCTGGTGTCTCGAGCCGTGCTCGATGCCTACGACAACCTAGGAGAGCAGCAGCCTTACGTACGCGGATTGATTTCCTGGCTGGGATTCAACCAGGTAGGTGTCGAATACCACCGGCGGGCCCGCGCGGGGGGCGAGAGCAAGTACGCTTGGCGAGACCGACTCCGACTGGCACTCGATGGGATCGCCTCATTCTCCGGGCGCCCACTTCGATTCGCGGTCCGCCTTGGGCTGGGCGTTTCCGCGCTATCCATGATTGGTCTCGTCTGGGTGGTTTTCGCCCGGTACAGCCTCAACTCCACGGTCCCCGGCTGGGCGTCGATCTTGTTTGTTGGCTTCTTGTTCGGCGGGCTCCAGATGTTCTTCCTCGGAGTCGTCGGATCGTACCTGGCCCGCGTTTATGAGGAGGTGAAAGGACGCCCGCGATACATCGTCCGTGATGTCTGGAGGCCGGGCAGCGAATCCTAGCGTAGTCGTCCGCGTTCTTCATAAAAAGTAGGTACCTGGATGGACCGTGACGACTGGATTGGAGTGATCGTGAGCCTCTTCCTGCATGTGGGAGTGCTCTTTGGTCTTTCCGTTCTGACGGTTGCCGCTGTGCAACAGCCCACGATGGGCTTCGTCGAGGTAGATTTTGGCGCGTTCTCGGAGGGCCGTCCGATCAGCCGGTCCGCCACCAGGCAGCCGGTGACACCGCAGCCCGAGCCGGAGGAGCCATCCGAGGAGGAGGCTCCCGTGGCGCCGCCCGAGCAAGCGAAACCGGTGGACCTGCCCGAGCCCGAGGCAATCCTGGAGGACCTGGAAACCGTTCAGGAACCAGACACAGACATCATATCGCCGGCTTCTGAGCCCGAAACGGAGGAACTGGAGGTGGCGCCCGAGCCTGCCCCCGAACCCGAAGTCCGACCACTAGGATCGGGCGATCCAGACGGAGAAGCGTCTCCAGACGAGGGTGAGGATGGGACGGGCACCGAAGAGACTCGGCGCGCTCCTTTTCAAATCGAAGGCCTGAACAGACAGGCAGTGCGAACCATCGTCCCGCGTTATACCGAACAAGTAAACGCCGTTATCAGCGTTCGAATAACGGTGGGACCTTCCGGCCGAATTATTCGCCGCCTGCCTCTCATCAAGGGCAATCCGGGATTGGAACAGGCCGTCATGCAGGCTCTAGCGAACTGGCGATTTAATCCGTTGCCGGCCAATGCGCCTCAGGAGAATCAGACTGGAGTCGTTACGTTTCGATTCCAACTCCGGTGAGTTTCGGAGGACCCGCGAGTCCAGCCCAGCTTCGGGGGTACTTGCTTTCCAATACCCCGGATCGGGGGTCGAATAACCCAACACCGATGGGAGTCCCCAGGCTGCGGACCTGCACGTAGCCGTACTTCGGGGCCCACATTGCGGACGGCTTGACATCTTCTCCGCGCATAAAGGCGAAGGCATGTTCTCGGCCCACGTCCACCCATTGCCGGGTAACCCTGTTTCCGAGCAGTAGCGCACCCTGGGTGGTGAGTTTCGGGATGCGACCGGTCAAGCGAACCACGGCGATTCCGGAAGAGAGGGCCGGCGCGGCCCACCCCGGGTCATGATCTCCCGCGACGAGTCTCAGGACATTTTTTGATTGCAGAAAGCGGGCATTGGGACCGAATCCGATCTCGCGCAGCCCGTAATAGTCGTGGAGGAAGTCGATGACAGGACCAGGTTCGTTGGGGTGGGAAACGCTTCCCAGTTCTACAGGGACCGAGTCGGTCGCCTCGCCCTTGATCAGTTTCGCAGCAAAAAAACCGCCCGAATCAACTCGGTGGGGCCATAGGCGAAGGGCTCCCCTCACCGAAAGGGCCTGGCCGGTCCAACTCTGGACCGAGTCGCTCGCGGCGAGGCCGGGCAGTTCGGCCAGTCCGACGAACACGTCAGGATGCTCCGCGAGGGCCGCTTCCACGACCATCTCGTTTTCCTCGGGTGAGAACGAGCAGGTGGAGTAGACCACGCGACCGCCGGGGCGGACCACGCGGAGCGCGTTCAGGAGAAGGGCCTTCTGCTTCCGGACCAGCCGGGTCCTCTCACGCTCACCGGTCCTGGCTACGATCCCGGGGTGTTTTCGGAGGGTGCCGTCGCAGGAGCAGGGCGCATCGACCAGAACCGCGTCGAAGTGATCGTCCGGAAACTCAAGCGACCGGCCATCGAGCGCCGTGACCGTGACATTGGGTAGCCCCAGCCTGTCCAGCGTGGTCCTCAGAACGTTCAATCGCGCTCTTGACGGGTCGTTCGCGACGAGGGTACCGGCGCCTCCCATGGCCGTTGCGATTTCGGCCGTCTTGTTTCCGGGCGCGGCGCAAAGGTCCAGAATCCTCTCGCCGGCCGAGGGTCGGAGAAGGGCGACAGGCACGAGCGATGCTTCCTCCTGCACGTGAAACAAGCCGGCACGGTACCCTATGCTCCGTGTCATCGATGGGCCGGCCTGTACGCGAAAGGCGCCGCGCCTCCAGGCCAGGTCAAGCAGGTCAAAGCCGTCCTGGCGGATGGCCCCATGGTTGTCCAGGCGGAGGGGATTGCGCCACCCGCACAAGGGGAGCGGGCGCGTGCAGGCCGATACGAACGCGTCCCAGTCATCCACCAGTTCCCGGTAGCGGTCCAGTCCGGGCACCATCAGCCGGCTCCCAGGCTGAGTCCGGCCACAAACGTGAGGTCCTGGTCGGCGCCTAAGGGGTGAGTTCTTCCGTTGCCACCGGTTAGATTCCTGAAGACGACAAATGCCCTCATTCGAGGTCCCCAGAGGCGTTTGGTAATGGTGAGATCGACTGTCACGGAGGCCGGGAGGGTCTCTGTGCGCGATGTGAAGGGTCCGGTGGCGATCGAGGGCCAGGACGTTGAGGTGCGAAAGCGGGCAGCCACGAGAAGCGTCGTTCGAGGCACGGCCTCGACGGACAGGATGTAGCGCATTTCCACCCGAGGAAGAGGGCTCCATGCCTGCCAAAACGCAAGATCGCCACCAGCGGTCGGCAGTCGGTAGGCGTAGTCCAGGCGGTGCCACATGTGTCGTCCCATGGTTTGGCGATACCAGGCTCTCGCGCCTTTTACCTGACCGCTTCCGTCCGCACTCAAGACCCTGGACGCCAGATAACGAGACTCTGAAAGCGAGTCCGGAATCAGCGATACCTCAGACAAATTCAGGCCAGAAAAAGACCTCAGGAAAGCGAATACGCCCCATGAAGCCCCATTTTTGAGTGACCGGCGGAGGCCGGCATCGACGCTGAGAATCCGCTCGGTAGATGGTGCTTCCACCACGGTGCGGCCGGCTGCCTGCCCGGGGTAATCCCATCCTTCCCGCAACCAAAACGACTCGTCCTCCCGGGAATCGGGCGCTTCGGAGAGAAAGGAGGCTCGAAGGGAGAAGCGAGTAGGCCCCAACCCGGAAACAAGCTCGTAAACCACGGATGGTATTGTTGCGGAGCTGCCAACAGGCCACCCGGCCTGCACGACCAGAGCATTCGACCAGCCTTCGGCGCCACCGACTTCGAGCCCAACTTCCAGCTCAGGTCGGAGGATGGTCGAGGCCTCCGGCAGCTGCTCAGAAGAGAGCCGGCTGTACCAGGCCTGCGCGGCGACGTGCCAGCCCCATGCTTCCCGAGTCGTCACCATTTCCAGCCGGCCGCCCACCTTGCGGGAGGCCCAATGCAAGTCGAGGCTTTCCCGGTTCGCTCGCTCGGATGCGGCGAGTCGCGAGGTCGCAAACGCATACCGTAAGGTGCGTCCGGGGAGAACGAACTGGCCGAAGGCCTCGGCAGACCGAGCGTTCAGAGTGACGGGGAGCTCGGCGCCGATCGCTGGCAGGAAGAGCATGTCTCGAAGCAGGCTGGCGTCCACGACCAGTCGGTGTTCGCCACTCGGACCCCTCACGCCCACCTGAAACTGAGGGTGCAGAAGGGTGACCAGGGGTTTGCCCGCAAAAAGCCGCTGGACGCGACGGATGATCCGTTCGTCCGTGGGATGGGACTGATCGGCACGCATACTAAACTCGGTCCACCAACCGGAAGAGGCGAAGGTCAATCGGCCATCCGCAGTCGGTCCAATCCTGTCCACGTTAGGGGTCGCCAGTTCCGTGTACCGGAACGGACCGGGATCTCCGGCCTCGTTTCCTACAGAGGCGATCATGGCCGCGTTCACTCCCTCTCCGACTGGGATGGTCTCGATCCTGATCCATCCGCCTGCGGATATTCCCCCGGGCCCCGGGCCAGGAAGTGGGTCAATCACGACTCGGGCGATCGATGAAATCGGAACGGGAAGAAGCTCAGGTTGCATGCTCCAGAGCCATGGACGATTGATCTCTCTGCCGTCGATGGATACCCGCCAACGAGGCTGTCGATAGGGCGAGGTCGAGCCGAGGCTGCCGGAGAGCTGGAAGCCGTCGAGCGACGTTTCCGTAAAGGCAGGGACCAGGCGGAGGAGATCCGCGAACCGAGTCACGCTGGCGGTGCGTAGTAGCGTCCCTTCAATTATGGTTGAGAATGCCGATTCTTGAGACGAACTCTGTGCCGTGGCCGAGTTTGGCGTCAGGGCGGCGATCAGCAGGAGAACCTGACACACGAGCGAGCTCGCGCTCATCAGACCGATGCGTCCCTCCATAGCCGCCCTCAAAGAAGAAACCTCCTCAGCCAACCGGGGGTGCGCATTCGATAGTCGATACCGACTGACAAATACCGGAGCTCCATGGGGAGCCGTGTCATCGTACGCTCCACGCTCCCGCCACCATAAACTGACCAGGCGTTCGTGAGTCGGATGTTTATTCGAGCCTCCACGCCCCAAGTGAATTCGCTTTCATTTCTGAGTCCAGGCGTCTCGTCGGCGTCGTCAAAGGCCATTCTCAAGTTGCCCGCTCGCAGACCGAGTCGTGCCGTGGCTCGAGAAACCGTCTTCTGGAATCCCCATGCGGCATAATAGAAGGCCCCATCAAAGCCAGGCACTGAGGCCGTAGGGGTATAACGGACGTACCTCAGCCCTGCCGCCAGGTACCCCACATGGAACGGCGTCGATACCCTGACAACTCCGCCCGTCTTTGCGCTCCAGGATTCGTGAAGTCGGGATTTATTGAAGTTGGAAGCCGGTCCGGTCGAGAAGGAGAGGGTCTCGAAGGGGCCAGGGTCCTGTCCGACGGCCGGGTCCGAAGACAGCGCCGAAGCCAGCGCTGACCCGACAAGGAGGAGCCAGACCCGCCGCATTTCAGGAGCCTCCCTTGAGGCGCGCCGACGTGTTCCAGCGAATCCCTATTGCGCCGGTTACCACGCCCCGAACCCGGGACTCGCCCACCTGATGGTCGACGTTTTGTTGGGTGTTGATACCGGCATCCACCCTGGCGAAGCCCCGCCCCGCGATCTGGTACCGGGCCGACAGCGCGAACCTGATCGTGCGCTCGACCGTCCCAACCAAAATGGTCCTGAAGGAGTCATCGAAGCGGTATGGATCCCTTAGGTCCCGCTCCCCCTGCCACAATGCTGTGACGTGAGGCTCCAGACGGAGCCGTCCGGACCGTCCGAACCAGACCAAGCTGACATCCGAGACGATGTAGTCCGAGAATTGGGTAGCCAGGCCCCGATTCAGGTACATCCACCTTCCTTCAGGCTGAAAGGTATTGTAGGTTCTGGAGGCGACGATCTCGACGCGAGCCCGGAAATCCAGGTTCGGGCGGACGGGCCGGTCCAGGCTCAGGGTGGCCGCGAAGGAGCCCGGCTCATCGCCAAAAACGACATCGAAATCGTCCACCAGAATCTGGGATTGCACGGTCCAGGCTCCCAGTTGAGCCCACACTCCCAAGGCCAACAGCGCGTTGTTTTCGTCGTTCTTGGGCCGATTGTCGACGGCCAGGACAAGAAACTGAGCAGGATTCAGGTATTTCAGGGAGAGCCCGGTCCCTGCCCCGGAGAACAAGGCGGCCTCCATGAACGAGATCCTCAGTCTGGGAGAGATCTTCCAGTCCAGGCGGTGGGCCATCATCCAACGTCGCTCACTCCCGGACGCTACGGAGTCGTCCCCCGCCGTTCCGGTGAATCGGCCATCTCCGGTGATGCTGTCCAATTCTCCAATCACGGATCGAAGCGAAACCGACCCTGATCCCAGGCGGAGATGCAGGGCATCGAAACTACGGGCGTTGTCGCTCAGAAGGAGGCCAGGGCCGGACGTCGGACCCCAATGTGTCGCAATCCGGCCCACAAGCAGGGCTGCCTTGGGGGTCATCACTCCCACATAGTTCTCGTCATTTCGCAGGTAGAGTCGGCCTACCGAGTCCAAACCGTCGGGGTCAGAATCCCAGTACAAGTCGCCTCGAAATCCCGCCTGCGCGATGAAAGGGCCGTCATTCCAGTGAAGTTCTCCGGCAAGGGTGGGATAGACAACGTCACCGCCTGGCAGGATTCTGAGCGGGTCGAGCCGGCCATTGTTTGTAACGTGTGTCCCACCCTCGACAGAAAACCCAATCTCCGCCTCGGTTACGAATGGCCGGACGGTGTCCTCCAGATATTCGACAAGACCTCGGACCGCCGCGCCGAGCCCATTCGCCTCAAGCCTGCTCAGGGCAGTAGCCACCTCCCTGTAGGTGTATGGCTGGGCCGTGGGGGAGAGGTTGAGCAGGAGGTTTCGCGTCTGAAGACTCCGAATACCCTCGTAGGCGGGATCTCCCAACGGGATAAACGGAGAAGCCTGCCCGAGTGCCGAACCTTGGAGGCACAGGGCGATAAGAGCGACAACACCGGCGAATCGTCCGATCACAGGGCAAAAAAGATGGATCATTGGCGAATGCGCGAAATTAGGCCTCGTGGCGGCAAGAAGCGACGATGGCTCAGTTGCACAGCATCGCTCATCTCCAATAAATTGCCAAACATCCAACGGCGCCCTCTTTGGAGGCCGCTGGAATCAGAAACAGCCGATCCAGGTGTCCCTGGTTCATGACGCGCAAGGTCGAACTCTTTTCCCTGGTGATTGCCGACGCGCTCGCGCTGATGGGGGCGAACTACCTGTGGTATGTCGCCAGATTTGAGTGGGGCTGGTTTTCGGAGCCCGTGAACATCCCCGTTCCCTCGGCCGTCTGGATCACCGTCCTGGCCCTGTCCCTGGCCTGGCTGGTGGTGCTCATGTTCTTCGGAATGTACCGCGAGCGATACGCCAGCAGCCGTTTTGACGAATTCGTGTCTCTCGCCAAGGTCATCACGATTGGCATTCTGGCGATGTTTTTTTTCCTCTTCATCGACCAACTTGACGCTTATTCGGCTCGAAAGAACCTGCTCTTCTACTGGCTTGCGGTGTTCGGGCTTGTGGCGTTCGGACGGTTCATAGTTCGTTCCGCTCAAAAAGGGCTGATTCTCCGGGGGAAGGGCCTCCATCGGACGCTGGTTGTGGGTTGGGACGACCGGCTGGAGGAATTGTATCGCGATGTGGCGCGCTACCCGGAGGCGGGTCTGGCTATCGTTGGGGCGATTCGGCTCCAATCTGGCGAGAACGGGTCCGATTCTGCCGACTCACATATTTCCGAGCTCCCGCGGCTGATCGAGGAGTTGGCCGTGCAAGATGTGTTGATCGCGCTAGGGCCTGGAGATCGCGAGCCGCTGATCGAGATTCTTCAATTGTGTGACGGGATTCCTGTCCGACTGAAGCTGGTGCCTGATTTTTATTCCGTGATTGGTGGCATGGCCCGGACGGAACACATGTACGGTCTACCCCTGATTGAGGTGATGCCGGAGCCGATGCCAGCCTGGGAGGAAAGTTCGAAGCGACTCCTGGATCTGGTCGTGGCCTCCTTCGTGCTGGTCCTTGGATTGCCGGTCTGGTTGGTCGTTGCCGCGGTAGTCCGTCTGACTTCTCCCGGCCCGGCCATCTATCGGCAGCGGCGCGTGGGACGTCTGGGGCGCACGTTCAACATGTTCAAGTTTCGGACCATGGTCGTCGACGCGGAAGCCGAGACCGGGCCGGTCTGGGCCAAGGAAGGTGATGCGAGATATACGGCTGTAGGCAGCTGGCTTCGGAAGACTCGTCTGGACGAGGTACCTCAGTTCTGGAACGTTTTCAAAGGGGACATGAGCCTCGTGGGTCCCCGGCCGGAGCGGCCGTTCTTTGTAGAAAAACTGGCCGCGGAGATCCCTCTCTACAACAGGCGGCATCGCGTGAAGCCGGGAATCACAGGCTGGGCGCAGGTCAAGTGGAAGTACGACACATCACTGGAGGACGTGAAGCAGAAAGTGAAGTACGATCTGTTCTACATCGAGAACCTCAGCCTCCGACGCGATTTACAGATTCTCTTTCGCACGATTACCACGGCGCTGAAGGGCTCCGGTCAGTAGAAACCGATGATTCCAGAACCCACATCCATCATGGATACGGCGGAAAATCTCGAGGCGCTCTATCGTGCACTGGCGCTTCCCCGCGCCATTGAGACGAAGATGCTGCGACTGATCCGTCAGGGACGCCTGTCCAAATGGTTCAGCGGTTATGGTCAGGAGGCCATCGCGGTGGGTTGTGCCGCCGCGCTGCGAAAGGACGACTATCTGCTTCCGATGCATCGAAATTTGGGCATATGGACCACGCGTGGTGTGCCTCTGGAACCACTGTTTTGTCAATTGATGGGGCGCGAAGGAGGGTTCACCAAGGGGCGAGATCGAACCTTTCATTTCGGTTTGCTCGAGCACCGGATCGTCGGCATGATTTCTCACCTCGCGGCCATGCTCCCCGTGGCATGCGGTCTGGGCTTGGGGGCTCGCATGAATGGCGAGGACGCCGTCGCGTTGGCCCTGGTGGGTGAGGGAGCAACACGAGAGGGGGATTTTCACGAAGCCGTCAATCTGGCTGCTACCTGGTCGCTTCCGGTTCTCTTCGTGGTCGAGAACAACGGCTATGGGCTTTCGACGCCGACGTCTGACGCCATGAAGGTCAGGGACATCGCAGATGCTGCGGCCGGGTACGGGATGCCGGGCCAGATTGTCGACGGAAATGATCTGGAGGCCGTGATGCAGGCCGTGGCCTCGGCCGCTGACCGAGCGCGGGCTGGAGAGGGGCCAACCTTGCTGGAGATGAAGACATTCCGGATTCGCGGCCACGAGGAGGCGTCCGGGGTCAAGTATGTCCCGCCCGAGCTGATCAAGGAGTGGGAGGCCCGCGATCCTGTCTTTCGATTCGCTTCGAGGCTGGAAGCCGATCTCGGCGAGGAGTTGAGGGAAAAAATCGACGTGGAGGTGACCGAGAGGGTCGAAGTGCTGGCGGAGTGGGCGCTGACCCAGCCGGAGGTGACGAGTGATACCGATGCGGAGCGCCGGGGACTCTTCTGTCTCCCAGAGAAGCGCGCTGAGGAGCCGCGAGGCCCGGAGGAGGAGATGCGGTTTATCGACGCAATCTCCGGAGCACTGCGCCAGGCCATGGTCGAGGACGACACGGTGGTGCTCTTGGGTCAGGACATCGCCGAGTATGGCGGCGTGTTCAAAGTCACAGACGGGATGGTGGAAGAGTTCGGCCATGAACGAGTCAGGAACACACCCATCATCGAAAGCGGCGCCGTCGGCGCCTGTATGGGATTGGCTCTAACCGGGCAAAAACCGGTGTTGGAGATCCAGTACGCCGATTTTATCTCATGCGGATTCAATCAGATCGTAAACAATCTGGCGACCACCCATTATCGATGGGGGGCGTCGCTTCCGGTTACCATTCGGGCCCCTTTCGGTGGCCAGCTCGGCGCCGGCCCGTTTCATTCGCAGTCCATAGAAGCCTGGTTCTGCCATGTTCCGGGCCTCAAGGTGGTCATGGCCTCGACGCCAGCCGACGCAAAAGGGCTTCTTCTGGCCGCGATTGACGACCCGAATCCCGTTCTTGTCTTCGAGCACAAGCTGCTCTACAGGAAAATGAAGGGCCAGGTCCCGGAAGCTGCCGTTCGAGTGCCGCTGGGCAAAGCCCGCATCGCTCGCGAGGGCACCGAGGCGACCATCGTCACCTGGGGCCTGGGCGTGGGCTGGGCCATTGACGCGGCTCACGAGCAGGCACGATCCGTCGAGGTCATCGATTTGAGGACGTTGGTGCCCTGGGACCGCGAGGCTGTCCTGGAATCCGTTCGAAAGACCGGCCGGCTTTTGGTGGTCCACGAGGCCTGCAGAACGGGAGGTTTCGGAGGGGAAATTGCTGCGGAGATTACGGAGGCGGCGTTCGAATATCTGGATGCACCACCGGCAAGAGTCGCCGCGGAAGATCTCCCTATCCCGTTCGCAGCCTCGATCGAGCGGGATGTGCATTCGGCCAAACCAAGGGTCGGCCCGGCTCTCAAGAAGCTTCTGGACTATTAACCATGTCCGAGGTGTTTGAAGCGGTTATAGGTCTCGAGGTTCACTGCCAGTTGCAGACCGAGTCCAAGGCATTCAGTCCCGAGTCTGCCCGGTTCGGGGCCGAGCCAAACACAAATGTGGACCCGGTCAGCTTAGGCCACCCGGGCACCCTTCCCGTCCTAAACGGACGCGTCATTGAATTTGCGGTGCGGATTGGGCTCGCCACCGAATGCACGATCGCCCCTCGTTCCATACTGGCCAGGAAGCACTATTTTTATCCCGACCTCCCCAAGGGATACCAGATATCGCAGTATGAGACGCCAATTTGTGAAGGCGGCAGGGTGAGAATCCGGATGGACAAGGAGCCCTCCGAAGGGGAAATTCGGACCATCGGCCTGACGCGGATTCACATCGAAGAGGACGCCGGGAAGTCTATTCACGACCTCGATCCGAGGTCCTCACTACTGGATTTCAACCGGTCCGGGGTGCCGTTGGTTGAAATCGTCTCAGAACCCGACATTCGCACTCCTCGCGAGGCCTTCCTGTACCTCAAGAAGATTCGCCAACTCGTTCGATACCTGGAAATATGCGATGGCAACATGGAGGAAGGCTCGCTTCGTTGCGATGCCAACATCTCCATTCGTCCGGTCGGTTCTACCAAGCTTGGCACCAAGACCGAGGTCAAGAACATGAACTCGTTCCGCAACGTGGAGCGAGCCATCGAATACGAAATAGGCCGCCAAACCGGCCTCTTGGACGCGGGCGGTACGGTGGTCCAGGAGACCTTACTCTGGGACGCAGACAAGAACCGAACCCGATCAATGCGGTCGAAGGAGGGAGCCGACGACTATCGCTACTTCCCTGATCCTGACCTGTGTCCGATCGTGGTGACCGAGCGGATGTTGGAAGCGATCAGAGCAGATCTGCCAGAGCTGCCAGAAAGTCGTTTTTCCCGATACGTCGCTGATCTCGGACTTCCAGAGTACAATGCCGGCCTCCTGACCGCGGAGCGGGATGTTGCGGAGTATTTCGAAGAGGCCCTCCGCATGATCCGATCGGACGGTGCCGCGCTGGCACTCTCCAACGTCATCATGACCCATGTCCTGCGCCTCGTGAATGAGGCCAAGACCGGGTTCTCTGGCTGCCCCGTTCAACCGTCGCGGCTCGCGGCCCTGCTAGATTTACGCCTTGAGGAAGAGATCTCGAGCACCGGGGTCCAGGAATTACTCGAGGCGATGATGGAGGACGGGCGAGATCCTCATGAAATCGCGGCCGAACGGCACCTGCTCCAAGAGTCCGATGCCGGGCTCCTGGAACCCTTTGTGGATCAGGTGCTTCAGGCCAACCCCCAAAATGTTGACCAGTATCTGGCTGGAAAGGTTGGGCTGATCGGGTTCTTCATCGGTCAGGTCATGAAGGCCTATCCGGGATCCCCCGATCCGAAGCTGGTCAGAACCCTCCTTGCGGCCCGTCTCAAGACGGGTAGCACAGACCGTCGTGACGAATGAGAAAGTTACTGGTATCCGCACGATTCACCCTTCATCTGACGGGAGTCTTGATTCTCGCGCTGACCAGCATGGGTTGTGGCGAAGAGTCCACGGCCCAGGTACACAGTTTCGTTTCGGGTCGGCTTTCAATAAGCACGGCCGTGGACTCGGTGGCCGACTACAGCGATTTCGAGGTGTTGATTGCCTCCAGCCTAGGGGGCGAACTCGACACCCTGGCGTTTGCCCTGACAGACTCCCTGGGGAATTTTTCAACTCCCATATCCCCGGTTGAGAAGGGCGTTTATCCTCTGATGATTTCTCGGGGTGGGGTGACCCTGGCTCTGGAAGAAATTGTGATCGCGGAGGGCGACTCCACACGAGTGACCGCTTCGTTTCCCCTGGACGGACGACCCATTCGTATCGTCTCCATGGAGAACGCATCCTGGTCTGCCTACAACAACACGAAGGCGCAGTACAACAGGATGGTCCTGGAGCTCGTTGGATCCGATCCTGAGTACGACGAGGAGCGGATGGGCCGGATCGTACGGCAGTCCAGTTCCATCTACTGGGGGCTTCGAGAAACCTTCCCGGGGACCCTTGGCTCCATTGTAGCCAGCGCGGAATCTGTGATTATGCTCGAGGGGTGGGCGGACTCACTGGCAGTGGCGCATGCCCGATTGGCCGCGCCGGGACATCCTAGGATGATATCCATGGTGCGCTCTTCACGGCGGGCTGAGGGCAGGCTGCACGGCTCGACGTCGGCCGTCACTTTCATCCGTTCCTTCTTGTCGGGACAGGAGCCCTTGACCGAAGATGACGGGGCCCTGATCTCAGAGGTGGTGATGACCCACATGGATCATTCCGAGGAGGTGCAGGCGGTCGCTGCCGCCCGGGAGCTCCAAACTGCGTTTTCCGGCGAAGGATGGGGGCGATGGGCCGAGGGGGCCATTTACGAGGTGCAACACCTTCTTCCGGGCATGCCCGCGCCGGATTTTTCGCTTTTGGACAGGGATGGCGAGGTGATCGATCTGGAGTCTCTTCGGGACCAGTTCTTCATGCTTGAATTCTATACGCCGACTCATCCACAATTCCAGCAGGAGCTCGGGCTGAGGCAGGCCATGCTGAATGCGCTGGATTCAGAGGTGTTTGAGGTCATATCGATTTCCGTGGAGCCCGATTCGGCCTACAATGAGGCGCTCCTCGACGGGCGCGATATCAAGGGGCGGTGGGTGTTCGAGCCGGGTGGCATGCAAAGCCTAGTGGTCACGGCCTACAACGTCCATACGATTCCAACGCGAATCCTGGTCGACCCACGCGGAATGATTGTGGGCAAGTATGTCGGGGAAACCCTGCAGCAGGTTGAGCAAGACCTGGATGCCCAGTTTCGTGCCATGGCTCGATAGTAGCCCATCGTAGAAAGAACAACTTTATTCCCAAGCTCACATGTTGGTTGCCGCGAATTGGAAGATGAATACGGATCTCACCGCGGCCCGCCAGCTGGCGTCAGCGGTTGTTACGGCGGTGGGTCGTCCCGAGGGCGTGGATGTAGCTATATGCCCCCCGTACATTAGCCTGGACTCGGTTTTCGCGGCCGTGCATCGGTCTCCCATTCGAGTGGGAAGTCAGGACATGCACTGGGAGGCGTCCGGTGCGTTTACGGGAGCGATCTCAGCGAAGATGCTTCGGTCGGTCGGATGTCACTACGTGATCATCGGTCACTCGGAGCGGCGGCAGCTGTTTGGTGAGACGGATGAAACGGTAAACCACAAGACACACCAGGCTCTGGCCAACAAACTAGTTCCCATCTTCTGTGTCGGCGAGCGGCTGGAGGACCGAGACGCGTCCCGGCAAAACGAAGTTGTAGAAACTCAGATTGTGGGCGGGCTGGAGGATATATCGGTCAGCGCTGCAAGCGAGTTGGTTGTGGCCTACGAGCCCGTCTGGGCCATCGGTACCGGTAGAACCGCAAGTCCGGAGCAGGTGGAGGCCATGCACGGTCACATTCGCGCTCTTCTTCTATCGCGATTTGGCGAAACCGTCGGGGGCCAGATTGACATCCTCTACGGGGGATCCGTAAAGCCTGGCAACGCGAACGAGCTCTTTGCCAGGGAGCACGTGAATGGCGGACTGATTGGAGGCGCAGGCCTGGTAGCTGCAGACTTCGCGGCGATCGTTCGGGCGGCCGAGGCTGCTTGAATCATTGGACAGGCCCGTCACATTCTTGCTGATCTTAGCGGCAATCGGCCTCTCTTGCGGCCATTCGGCTCCGCTCTCCGGCAGCTTGGATGGCCGAACCCGCGTATTCGAAGACGGCCTTCCGGATTTCGAGCTTGAAGCTGTCCCAGCTCCGGCGTCGCCCGAGGACTCCGTGCACGTCTTTATCGGCTTGATCCCGGCCGCCTTCGTCTTCCAGCCCATCCGATCGGGGTATCGGGCGTCTTTTCACTACGAGATTCGAATAAACGGACGGTCACTCGTAGAAGGAGAGGATTCTCTCGTGGTTCGTACGATCGAAGAGACGCGGATTTACGCCATTCGGCAGCGGGCGTTTTCGCTCCGCGGGGCGGAAGGTGGCAATTCGGAGGTAGAGGTGCTGCTGGAGGACCTCGCAACGGGCCGGGTCGCTCGTCGTGGCCAACCCATCGCCCCGAGCGTCCACGAGACCGCCCGAATGTGGCCCATCCGGCTGGTTGATGATGAGGGTCCCGTGCTCACCCTGCATGTCACTCCCAACGCGCGCGACCTCTTCGCCACAACCACCGTAGTCGTCGAGGAGGCCGGTTGCATTCGATGGACGCTGGCTTCGATCCCCACCGATACCACGATCGCGCTCGCACCATTCTTGCTGTCGCCGTCACATGGGTCTCTGACCTACCGAGGTGCGATCTATTCGGAGGCCGACACGGTGGCGTCGTTGGCCGTGCCTCTTGATCCGGGGCCAAGAAGTCCCACGTGGCCACTCTCCGGGGTTGAGACCGGCGTATATCGAGTAAGTGCGGCGTGGGTGCCACAATGTGTGGAGGCGAGCATGTCTCCCCATGTGTCTGTTGACAGAGATTTCCTGGTCAGGCCGGAGGAGTATCCTCAATTGACCCACCTGGATCAACTGATCGAAGCGTTGGACTACATCGCTACCCCGGAGGAAATGGCGGCGATCCGTGGCGCCGCCGATCCTGTCGCTCGAAAGAGAATGTTCGATGCCTTTTGGGGGCGGACGGGCGGGGACCGACTGGCGGCCTCAGACGCCCTCGGACGGTACTACAGTCGGGTGGAGGAGGCGAATCGGGCGTACTCCAGCTTCAAGGAGGGCTGGAAAACAGATCGTGGAATGATCTCGATCGTAATGGGGCCGCCTCTGTACGTTGAGGATTCGATCGACGAACTCCGTTGGTTCTATTCGTACGATGACCAATACCCCGGGAGGTATTTCGTGTTTGAACGGTCCCGGGGACAGTTTCATAGCCTGGGCTTCCCCCATTACATCTTGAATCGAACTATGAACCAGGAGCGGGAATGGCGCTTGGCGGTTCAGCGCTGGAGAAGGGGGACCGCTCGCTAGAGGGCCCCGCACCCCGGTTGTTCAACAGCCCGCTAGTCCGAGCCTTTCGCGGCCTTGGTTCCCTTTTCCTTCTTCTCCGTCTTCTCCGCCTTCTTTACAGTCTCGGTTCCGTCAGAGGACCCCTTTCCGGAGGACCCTCCCTCTTTCTTGGAGTCACTCTTCGACTCGCTTGATTCTGGCGCTCCCGACTTCTTGACGTAGTCTGTCTGGTAAAACCCGGTTCCCTTGAAGACCAGTCCGGCTCCGCCGGTGATGACTCGTTTCACCGACTGGCCCGTGGTGGGGCAGCTTTCAAGTGCGTCTTCCGTGATCTTTTGCTGGATCTCGAACTTCGAACCGTCTTCCCGTCTGTATGTGTACGTCGGCATGGTGCTTCCTGGTGCGGCGCACTTCAAGGCCGGCGCGCAATTCAGGTTCCTATCAGTCCGCGAGATGCGAATGGGTGTGATCTTGCATGGTCTCATGGACCAGATCGGCAAGCGCCGGACGAACCGGAACGTGGCCCCGGTTGTCGCGAGTGGGGAAGACTCGATTGGAAAGCAGGACCACAAACAGTTCCGCATCGGGATCGAACCAGATGGAGGTCCCAGTAAACCCCGTGTGGCCGAAACTTCGGGGTCCGAAAAAATGCCCTGCGGATGAGTAGCCTTCTGGACTCTTGGTATCCCATCCCAGTGCTCGTGTGTGCGTGCGTGTCGTGTCTACGGCCGTGGTGAACAAGGCGATCGTCTCTGGTTTCAGGAATGGCTGGTCTCCCACCCGCCCCCGGTTGACAAGCATATTGGCGAAGCGAGAGAGGTCTGTGACCGTCGAAAACAAGCCCGCGTGGCCGGCAACGCCGCCCATGATCCAGGCGTTTTCGTCATGGACCTCGCCCTGGAGAATCCGATACCTGAAGTAGTCATCACTCTCGGTGGGTACGACCTCGGTTTGTGCTCCACGACCGACGGGTCGGAACCCGGTGTGCCACATCCCGAGGGGTTCGAATATTTCTCGCCGAGCATAAGTGGCGAACCCGAGCCCTGAAATCCTGGATACGATCTCTGCGAGAAGAATCGGTCCGAAGTCCGAGTAGCGATACTCGGTGCCGGGCTCGTACACTAAATTTTCGTTGTAAATGGCCGACAGTACCCGGCCTCGAGAACGGAGTCCCATGTTATAGAACGGTCGAAAAGGTATCAGCCCACTCGTGTGGGTCAGCAATTGCCGAACCGTGATTTTTTCCTTCCCGTTCCTGCCAAAGTTGGGTAGGTAGCTCGAGACTGGCGCATCGAGTTCAAGTTTTCCAGCCTCGAAGAGTTGCATCACCGCCGTCGTCGTCGCGATGACCTTGGTCAGGGAAGCGAGGTCGAAGGTGGATTGGTCCGTTACCGGCCTGCCTTCGTCATAGGTGTAGTACCCATATCCTCCCCGATGGACCACCACATCCGGGCGGCCAACCGCAATCGCCGCTCCGGGAAACGCCCTCGCCAAGATGGCCTCCTGCATGAGGGAATCGATCCGGGACAGGGCGGCGCTGTCCATCTCTACCTCTTCCGGTTCCGCGACTCTGGGATATCGGGAATGCCTATCCAGGCCCGACCCGAACTCGAACCTTGGAAATAGTGAGATAGGCGCGCGCCCGCCGATTGACGCCTGGCCCGTAATCGCATCGGCCATGGCCCGCTGCTCGGCCGGGCCATCCCCATAGGCCAGATAGATGGCCGCTCCCGCAGGCGCGGAGGTCGCTACATAAGGAGTGCCGAAGACAGCCAGGTGTACACGATCGGTGACGGCGGCGATCCGATCCATGGCCCGCCGAAAAGTGGCTGACGATTGTCGCCGGGACTTCCAAGTGCTAGCCCTGATGTAGGTTGCGATCACCGTCTCATCGGCGTTGCGGGCATCGAGGGTCACCTGAACCATCTGTTCGGCCAGCTCTGTGGCGGTCACGACGCGTACCTCCACGGTGGCGTCCGGGAGGCGCTGCCGCAGGAAGGTGACAAACAGCGGGTCTCTGTCCGGCTCGGATTGGTCCGATAGGGCCAGGACGAACACGGTTCTGCCAGGGCGGTCCTCCAGGGCTGTGATGGAACTATCACCCAAGACCGTCACAGCCTCGCGGGCGATTCTGGCTGCAATCGCTTGGTGCGAGCCGCGGGAGACCACCGACCGAACCTGGTCCAGAGGCGCGAACCGAGACTCGTGTAGGCCCGCGGACGCCTTGGCCAGAAGTATGCGTCTCACGTGTCGATCAATATCCGCCTCGGTCAATTCACCCTGCTCGACCGCTCGCAGAATGGCGCGCGTCGCGGCGTGAACGTCCGTGGACATCATGAGAACGTCCACACCGGCCTTCAGGGCGTCGACCGCGATGGATCCCGCTGTGGCACCAGTCCGGACTCCAGCCATGTTCAGCGCGTCGGATACGATGAGTCCATCGAATCGGAGCGAGTCGCGCAGTAGTCCCCGTACCAGCGTAGGGGAGAGAGTGGCCGGGCGCAATTGATCGCCGTCGGCCAGCGGATAGGCCACGTGCGCCGTCATGATACTTGCGGCCCCGGCTTCGATCGCCGCCCGAAACGGTACAAGGTCCACCGTATCAAGGCGGGCCGGGCTTAGCCGAAGTACAGGCATGCTGAAGTGCGAATCGCGACTGGTCGCACCGTGGCCGGGGAAGTGTTTGGCTGTCGCCAATACGCCTCCATCCTGCAGACCTCGGACAAAGGCGTCTACCATCACGGCGGCCAGTCCGGCCCGGTCGCTGAAAGACCTGATGTCAATGACCGGGTTTCCGGCGTTTGCATTCACGTCGGCTACCGGGGCGAGGACCTGACGAACACCCAGTGCCCGGGCTTCGGCCGCGGTGACCTGTCCGGCTTGATAGGCCAGGTCGGGATTCCGGGTAGCGCCAAGCGCCATGGCGTTCGGCAGTCGCGTCGCTCCCCGGAGTCGCATTCCGGCACCTTGCTCCATGTCTTGGGAAACAAGAAGCGGGAGAGGTGCGGCGGCCTGAAGCTCGTTCACCATGGCCGCCTGGTCCATGGGGTTGCCGGCGAAGAAGATTACTCCCCCGACCTGAGCATCACGGACCAGATTCAACACCCGCCGATTCTCTGGAGAATCTGCTGCCGATAGGTCGCCGCTGGCCGGTACTGAGAACAACTGCCCGATTTTTTGCCTGAGGGTGAGGTGCTGGAGGGTGGTCCTGGCCCACGAAATGCCGTTCGCGTCGAGCTCAATGCGGTCCGGGAACGGATCCGGAGGCTCCTCTCGCGGCGAGTCCAGGCAACCCATGGCCATAAGAAGAAAGAGCAAAAGCCCGAGCCGGATAGTTCCACCGGGCGGGTGAGGCATATGTGGTGTCATGGTGAAAACTAACCGATAGGTCACCTTATTCGCACGGATTTCCGCTCTCTAATCCGTGTCGAAGAATTCATTTCGAAATCAACTGGCCAGCCTGCAACTCGGCCTTGCAGGTCCGGTACAAGCGCGCCCTAAAAACGGTGCAGACCGGAACGGACTCCCGAATGAATCAATCCCAAAGTCGTGGCTTGTTGGTCACACTCTTCTTGGGAGTACTCTTGGCCGCCATGGACATTGCAGTCCTGGGGCCTGCCCTGCCGGCCATACGGGGGCATTTTGGGGTGGACGATCGGACCGTTGCCTGGGCGTTTAACATTTTTGTCTTCTTCAATCTGATCGGAGTCCCGATCATGACAAAAATGTCGGATCGGCACGGCCGAAGGCTAGTGTACACGGTGGACGTGGGCATATTCGGAGTTGGGGCCCTGATTGTAGCACTATCGCCGTCCTTTACTTGGTTGCTGGTGGGGCGGGCGCTCCAGGGGCTTGGGGCCTCGGGTATTTTCCCCGTTGCGGCGGCCGTCGTAGGAGATGCGTACCCCGCTGCAAAGCGGGGCAGGGCGTTGGGCGTGTTGGGGGCTGTCTTCGGTGTGGCCTTTATTATCGGTCCCATCCTGGCGGGATTTCTTCTTCTCCTCGATTGGCGCCTCATCTACGTCAGCTCGATTCCGCTCGCGCTGCTCGTGATGGTTCTTGGCTACAGGAAATTGCCCGGCGCGACAGCCGGCCCCAAGAAAACGCTAGACGTCCTCGGCCTGACGGTTCTCGGAATCATCCTTGGGTCCCTGGCCTATGCCGTCAATCATATCGACACCGCCCATTTGTTCCAGAGTTTGGTGAATCCGCGGGTATGGGGCGGTGCAATCATCGTAGCTTTGGGACTCCCTCTTTTTGTGGCTCTGGAGCGACGGGCCACAGATCCCGTTCTGCGGCCTGGTCTTTTCGCGGACAGGCAAGTGGTGATCGCGGGCAGCCTCGCGGCGGTCGCCGGGCTATCCGAATCGGCCTTCATTTTCCTGCCGGCCCTGGCCATTGAGGCTTTTCGGGTGTCCCAGTCGACAGCGTCCTTCATGCTGCTGCCGTTGGTGGTTAGCATTGTGATCGCCTCACCCATTGCGGGACGAGTATTGGACCGAGTCGGATCCAGGCCGGTGGTCCTGACCTGTCAGGCTATCCTTGTCGTTGGCATGGGGATCCTGACCTGGGCCGGGGACACCAAGGCTGGGTTTTACGCGGGCACGATTCTGCTTGGGACGGGCCTGGCGGGGATAATGGGACCCGCTCTCAGTCACATTCTCCTTGAGGCGGCACACGTGACCGAACGTGCGGTCTCTCAGGGCCTCATTACCCTGTTCATAAGCGTAGGACAGCTTATGGGCGGAGCGGCCGTTGGCGCTGCAGCCAGTTCAGTCGGCGGCGGCGGCGGCGGGTATAGACTCGGGTTTCTCGGAATCGCGCTTGCCGGCGTCGTGGCTTGGGCTATTGCGCTGTTTCTCAGACCGCGAAAGGCCGACCCGTACCAGACGATGGGGCGCGGTCAGCCTTTGGTGGGCAATGAGCCCGAGGTGGGCGATCAGCCTTTGGCGGGGCAATGAGCCCGAGGTGGGCGATCAGCCTTTGGCGGGGCAATGAGCCCGAGGTGGGCGGTCAGCCTTTGGCCGGGGATACGCCGGCGGCTGACGCCAGCTGACCGCAAGCGGCGGCGATGTCCTGCCCCCGGCTGCGCCGGACAGTGACACGAACACGTCGCTTGACCAGTCGGCGGATGAACGCGTTCAGCTTCTTTTCGTCGGTTCGACCGAAGCCCGTGCCCGGGACATGATTGTACATGATCAGGTTCACCTTGCTGTCGGTCCAGCGGCAGATGTTCGCGAGCTTGTCGGCATCGTCCAGGCTATCGTTGAAGTCAGAGAACATGCAGTACTCGTAGGTGACCCGCTTCTTGGTCGTTCTGCCGTAGTAGATGACAGATTCTCGGAGCGCGGCAAGATCGGTCTTCGCCGCCCGATTCACAGGCATGATGGAAGACCGCTTGACCTCGTCCGGAGCGTGCAGGGAGATCGCCAGGTTTGCGGGGACGGCATCATCGGCCATTGCACGAATGCGCCGCGCAAGCCCGACCGTCGACACCGTAATACGCCGGGCAGCCAACCCCAGGCCGGCCTCTTCCCGAAGCAGATGTACGCTACGTACCACCTGCTGGTAGTTTTGAAACGGTTCCCCCATACCCATGTAGACAACATTGGATACGCCCCGGCCAAACGTATCTCGCCCCAAACGGTCCAAAAGGACCACCTGCTCCGTTATTTCTCCCGCGGTCAGGTTTTGGTGGAAGCCCATCCGCCCCGTCGCGCAGAAGGTACAAGCCATCGCGCAGCCTACCTGGCTGGAGACACACACCGTAAGCCTCGCGGCGTCGGCGGAGGGAGCGCTTTCATGGTCGAAATCAGGAATGAGTACCGATTCGACATGGCGCCCGGATTCCAGCGCGAAGAGCGACTTGATCGTCCTGTCTTGGGCCTGCAGGCGCGTGACCAGCTTTAGCCTGGGCAACCTGTGATTCCGGGACAGCACCGAACGGAATTTCTTGGGCAGATCCGACATTTCGCCGATCGACGGCGCCAGTCTGTGGTAGACCCAACTGTGGACCTGACGCCCACGGTACGCAGGCTCTCCGTAAGCCATCGCAACGGCCTCTAGCTCGGTCTCGTCGAGCGTAGTCAGGTCCTCGGTTCCGGGCGGGGGCTTGGGGTATCCGGAACCCGGCGGCGCATTCGAAAAATTCTCAGTCCCGTCCAAAATCTGCCTCTCTCCGAGTCAGCCGGCCAATATGCGGTCGACGACGATCAGAATGACCAGTATCGGGATGTAATAAATTGTCGCCTTCAGCAACAATCGGGCGTTTGTGTTGGTCAGGTCCTTCGTGAATACAAGGACCGGCCGAGCGAACCACAGGCCCATGAGACCTGCCCCGATCGCATAGGTCGTGCCCACGGTCCCGAGCCAAACGGGCACAAGCGATGCTATGACCATCAGAATGCTGCATACGATGACCTGGATGATCATGGAACGACCATCGGGCTTCAGCACCGTCAACATCGCGAAGTCCGCGCGGGCGTAGTCGGCGCGATACATCCAGGCAAGGGCGTAAAAATGAGGGATTTGCCAGCACACCAGGACAGCGAAGAATGCCCAGCCGGAAGGTCCGAACGTGCCGGACGCCGCCGTGAATCCACCGAGCACGGGAAGGGCTCCAGGAATGGTTCCGACAAAAGTGTTGAGCGTCGAAACCCGTTTAAGCGGGGTGTAGACGAACAGATACAGGACCACTGTCAATCCAGCGAGGATGCCCGTCAGCGGGTTAGTGAGGGGGCACAAGACCCCCACGCCTGCGCCGACCATGACCAGGCCGAACCAGGCCGCCGCCGCCGGCGGAATCCGACCCGCCGGGATCGGGCGTGCCGCCGTCCGTTTCATCTTCGCGTCCAGTTCCCGTTCCAGGAAGTGATTGAGCGCGCACCCACCGGCGGCCGTCAGAGTAACCCCAATCAGCGCCCAGGCCAGCGTGCTCCAGGCAATGGTTTCTGGTGATCCAAGCAGAAATCCCGCCAGCGCCGAGATGGCGACCAGGAAGGATATCTCCGGTTTGGTGAGAGCCAGGTAGTCGCGCCACAGGGGAGGGACGGCAACCACTCCAGAAGTCGGAGCCGCGGTTGCCAGTCCGTTGGCAGGTAGATCGCTTCTGTTCACGAGTGGTGTTCTTTCAGTCTGA
>CAYXSE010000002.1:0-5668 GCA_964466675.1 uncultured Rhodothermales bacterium
CACGAGGATCAGGACAAGGGCGACCCCGGTCAAATTGAAGGCGCGAGGGTCCATGTGTCTAGTCATTTTTGTAGAGATGGGTGTCTGGGACCATAACAAACCAGGCGAATGCGAACACATCGGTATGTTGGACCGCCGCTAGCCGTTGCCCAGCGAGTTCACCCTCAACGGCCAGCCCGGTGATATCCCAGCGACTACCCGATTGGTCATCAATAAAATAGGTGCCGACCGCCGAAAACGTCAGTTTTCGGTCGCCAAGCATTGGCAGGAACACCCCCGTGCTTCCGATGACTTTGGAATCCGCAATGCGGCTGGCGTCCAACGCCGAAGTGGCCCCTTCACGGGTGTGAAAAATCACGATCTCGGTGGCCCCGACGCGGTCATGGATCACCCGCTCTCTCCGCGTTATCTGGTGGGAATATGCGATCGATGCGTCCCCGAGAGTGACGCCCACTACTTTCTGCATCGGTGGCAGCCTACCATCGGATGCCCCTCGAAACAGCCACGGTTGTTTGGCGATGTCATCGTAGCCGACGTAGGGATTGCGTCCGTAATCCCGCTGATGGCCAGTCTCCCTGGATAAGACCCGACTGTTCGGATGGGCGTCTCTGAACTGCCTGAAGGAGATGATCTGGGCCGGGACCTTTGTGAGTCGGGTATCCATGTGGGTTCCAACGATTCCGGTCCCGGTTAGCTGCTGCCACAATGAATGGGTCTGACGGTCGTACATCACCAAGTCTGAATGGCGCAGCATTCCCGAAACCCCAAAATCCAATATCTCACCATCCACACGTCGGTCAAACGCGATAGCGCTGTAGCAGAGAGGGCAAAAGGTCACGGTCACCGGCACCTCCCCGATCCGATCGTTGACGATTTCGTGCCAAGTAAGAATTTGCAGCGGGTAGGCTCTGGCCTCTCCGTCAATCTCCATGCGGACCACCGGCTCGCGATCATCCAACCACCGTTCGGCCTGCGCGATAGAGACGAATTCCGGGGCGTCTATCGGGGCGATGCCGTCGCGAGGAACGTTGACCTCCAACTCGGAATAGTCGATGGATGTCCGGGTCCAGTCGGTCCTCCACCCCTGCTCGCCAAACGGCAAAGTGGGCTGCGCCAGGACCGGGCCGACGACGAAAAAAAGAAATGTGGCGGCGAGGATCTTACGCATGACTTGGGATTGCTCCTTCGGAAGGCCGGTTTGATTCTCGTCACGGCATCTCGTTACAGGGCATTCTACGTCCCCGGATTTCAGCCCGTTTCGAGGGGGTTTGTAATAAAACGCCGGCATCGCCTACTATAGAAGGGAACTGGCCGCCGGAGGACGCATCGCGCGAGCCGGATCCACCCACCAACGATCCCTCAAGCAAACACTCGAGAATCATGCAGTACATCCCCCTCGTAGGACGCATCCTTTTTTCCGCCGTGTTCCTGATGTTCGGCCTCGGCCATCTCACCGCACCGGGCGACATGGTCGGCCTAGTACCTGACTTCGTTCCCGCCAAGAGCGTCGTCGTGATTCTGACCGGCATCGCCATCATTGCCGGCGGACTCATGATCCTTGTTGGCTACCGTGCGAAGCTGGGAGCACAAATCCTTGCTGGCTTCGTGATCGTAACCGCGCTCATCGTTCATCTGCCGGGCTTCCTTGAGGGCGATCAGGTGTCGACTGGCATGTTTCTGAAGGACATGTCCCTCGGCGGAGCCGCTCTCCTGATTTCCCATTTTGGATCCGGACCGATGAGTCTGGACGACCGGGGAGGCGACTGATCCCTCGGGAACGGACGGCGCGACCACTCAGAACTTGTACCCTGACAGTTCCTCCTCGGAGAACTCTACACCCAGGCCAAGCGCAATCCGATTCACGAAGTTGAAGTATCCCACGATCAGGTTTATGTCAAGGATCTCGGGATCCGAGAACCCCACATCCCTCAGCCGTTGGATGTCTTGCTCCACTACGCCCCCGGGAGCTCCGGTAAGTTTGACGGCATAGTCCAGCATGGTTTTCTGGGCGTCGGACAGGTCGCTCGATCCGTAGTCTTCCAACACCCGCTCGATTCGTTCCGAGTCTTTCCAGTAGAATTGCAGCGCCTCCGCGTGGTGTTGGGTGCAATACGCACAATCATTCACCGCGGAGACAACGGTGGCGAGCAATTCTCTATCCGGCCGGCGGAGTTTGGAACGACCATACACCACACTGAGGTACAGGTCCATATGTGTCCGCATGGCCTTCGGGTGTAGGCTCTGGACTCGCATAATGTTGGACATCTTCCCGCGAGCCCCGATAATCTCATCGTAGACTTCTTTGAGGTCGCCGTCTGCCTCCTGCTCATCGATTACCTGGATCCAGGCCATGTGGTCTCCTGTTTTGGGGGCTCAGGCGACTCGCGCCGCTTCTACCCGGTTTGCAATGTATCGGCCAATCTGCAGACCCGCAGTCGCCGCGGGGGACGGGGCGTTGCAGACGTGAATCTGCCGCGGTCTCTCGATAATGAGGAAATCGTCGGCCATGGAGCCGTCGGGCAAAACGGCCTGTGCGCGAATCCCTGCTGGCGCGGGAAGCAAGTGCCTGGCCTGGACCTCTGGGATGAGTGTCCGCAGCGCTTTCAAGTAGTGCGCTTTCGACACGGCCCGGGCAAACTCGACCACCCCCTGGCGCCAGTGTTTCCTCATCAAAGCTCGAAAACCTGAGTAGCGAATGTATTCAGACACATCCCGAAGGTTCAGATCGGGAATTTTGTATCCCTCCCGCGCGAACGCCAACAGGGCGTTCGGACCGCATTCGACGGCGCCAGACGTTCTCCTGGTGAAGTGTACACCCAAGAAGGGATACTCCGGGTTCGGGACTGGATAGATCAGGTGCTTGCACAAGTGCCTGGCCTCTGGCGCCAGTTCGTGGTAGTGTCCGCGAAATGGCACGATCTGCAATCCCGGGTCGACACCGGCCATGCGCGCGAGCCGATCCGAGTGGAGTCCCGCACAATTCACCAGACACTTCGCCAGAATCGGACCCGAATCCGTCTCGACGACAACTCGATCTGAATCGTCCACGATCCCCGTGACCCTGCGATTCGTGAGAACAGGATGATCCAGCTCCACCAGCGTCCTTACCAGCTCCGAGCATACTCCTGAATAATCCGCGATACCGGCATCCCGAACCAAGACCGCCGCCCGGCCGACTACATGCGGTTCCCGCTCCTTTAGAGCATCCAGTGTCATCCATTCGCAGTCGACACCGTTCTCTTTACCCCTAGCCAAGAGTGCCCGTAGGCGCGATTCTTCTTGCTCCGTCGCGGCTACAATAACCTTTCCACATATCTCGAACGCGACTCCCCGCTCGGTGCAAAACTCGACGAGTGATTTGCGCCCGGCGACACAATTGGTGGCCTTCAGAGAGCCAGGCTTGTAGTAGATCCCGGAATGGATGACCCCAGAATTCCGGCCCGTCTGATGCTGCGCCGGCTGCGATTCCTTCTCCACGACGGCCACCGACCCAGTAGACTTCAGCGCCAGGTGGTAAGCGGTCGAAAGACCGACGATGCCCCCGCCGATTACGACGGTATCGAATTGTGTCACTTGTTACCCTGGCAACGCGGCACCCGACGGAGGTATCACGCCTTGAACTTGTCCGGAATCCCATTCGCCAGAATATGCTCCATGGCGTCTACAAAGCGGTCGAGTTCCTCCAGTGTTGTGTAGACGCTCGGCGTGATCCGGCAACCCTGGAAATCCGCATGCTTGATGGGCGTTACGATGATGCGATGCGTACCCCAGAGATAGCGACCGATGGCCCCGGGATCCATTCCATCGATATCCACGACGGCGATCCCGCAGCTCTGACCCTTGTCCAGAGTAGTCTGCAATTTCACGCGGTCGTGGCGCAGCAGACTCTCAGCCCAATACGACGTCAGATACATGAGCCGCGCCTCCTTTCTAGCGGCGCCAATGCCCTGATGGAAGGTGAGCGCCTCGCCAATAGCCAAATAGTTTGCGGCCGGGTGCGTCCCTATCTCCTCGAACTTCCGAATATTGTCATCCATCGCCTCTGAGGCCGCCATCATGGGCCATAGTTTGGAGATGTGGCTGTTCCGGACGTACAGCATGCCGGTTCCGTGCGGAGCGAATAGCCACTTGTGAAGGCTGGTCGCGTAGTAGTCGCAATCCAGGTCTTCGTGCGTGAATTCAAAATGGGCGAAGGAATGTGCACCATCCACAATAACGGGGATGCCGTGTGCTCGCGCCATGTGAACGACCTTCTTCACGGGCAGAATCTGGCCGGTAATGTTCACGATGTGACACATCAGGATGGCCCGAGTGCGTGGCGTGATTCCCGCTTCAAACCGGGCCACGACCTCATCGTCGTCAACGGCGGGAATGGGAAGGGGGAACTGGACCAGCTTGATCCCCTCCCGACGCTCTCGCTGCTTGAAAGTCGTGATCATTCGGCCGTAGTCATGGGTCGAGGTCAGCACCTCATCACCACGCTCCAGGTCAAATCCAAGTTGGCATATCTGTAGACCCTCAGACGCGTTGCGGGTAAGGGCAATCTCCTCGCCATCGCACCCGAATTCACGCGCCAATCGTTGCCGGACGCCTTCCCGCTGCGGCTCCAGAATCCGCCACATCGTATACACCGGAGCCTCATTGCTGTAGTCCAGATGCCTCTTCATGGCGGACTGAACGGTCAATGGCGCCGGACTCACGCCCCCGTTGTTGAGGTTGACCAGGGTCCGGTCAACCGTCCAGGCCTGCTGGACCATGTACCAGAACTCCTCGTCTCGGGCGACGTCGTAGGCGGAGCCCTCCACCTGTGTAAGGGTCTCAATGAGCTCCGGCAGGCGAACCGGATTCAGGCTGGCCGTGACCAAGGCGGCGGCGGCTGGCTTCCCGACGGTCTCGAAGAATGCGCGGCGCGTGTACATTGAACGTCTCGACTGTTGTAGAAAAGGAAAGTAACCGTTTTGACCCTTCCCCCAAAGCAGAAGCCGGAGCACTCCTCGAGCCTCCTTATGGGGGGACTGGCGATAGCGGCTCTTTCATTCGCCTGGATTGGTGGGGGACTGGAATCCGAGGCACCCGACCGGACCGTCGCGGGTTTGACGCTGGATGCTCGCCGCCAGCCGGACGAAGGAATTCTGACCGGAATAAAGTCCCTGGGCGCGACCCATGTGGCCGTCATCCCGTATGCCTGGATACGAGGGACGGACGTGCGGTTCAACCCCAACGGGCGCTGGTTCTCTGAGAGTCAGGGAGGCATACGCCAGTTGGCCGACAGCCTGACCGACCTGGGCATCGAACTCATCATCAAGCCACAGATTTGGATCGACCAAGGTGGCTTTGCCGGGCACCTGGATTTTCCTTCGGACGACGAATGGTCTGAGTGGGAGTCGGGATATCGCGCCTACGCGTTCCACTATGCCGACCTCGCCGAGGAGGTGGGTGCCGATATGTTTGTCATCGGTTCCGAATTGACCCGGTCTTCCCTGGAGCGGCCGTTTTTCTGGCGCGGACTGATCTCAGACGTCCGGTTGCGATTCTCTGGCACTCTGGTCTACGCGGCAAACTGGTACGCAGAAGTTGACTCAGTCACCTTCTGGGACGATCTGGACCTCATCGGGGTCCAGGGGTATTATCCCATTTCTACGGAGCCGAGCCCTTCTGCCGAAGATTT
>CAYXSE010000002.1:5678-54588 GCA_964466675.1 uncultured Rhodothermales bacterium
AGCGCAAGGATGGAGCCTCCCCTCGGCGACGCTGAGAAACCTGGCCGCCAAGTGGGACAGGCAGGTTCTATTCACGGAAATTGGGTATCGATCCGTCTCCGACGCGGCAGCTGAGCCCTGGGCTTGGGCGCCTCGAAACAGTACTGAATCGCCGGATCTGAATATGCAGAAGCGACTCTTCGAAGCGTTCTTCGAGGGTCCGTGGAGAGAACCGTGGGTCCGAGGCGCCGTGGTCTGGAAGTGGTCTGGTCGGAGCTCAGGAAGTGACCGACGCAATGTGGACTTCACACCCCAGGGCAAGCCGGCCGAAGACGTGATCAGACAAGCCTTTCGCGAGGCAACACAACGCATCCAATAGCCGTCTCGTGGTCCTCGACCAACCGGTCCGGCTCCAGGTCCCTGATCAGCCGCCAGACGGCCCAGTCCCCGACGGCCGAGAGCGTCATGAGATAGCCGAAAACCGTCGCAAAGGCACTTCCGATCACAAGCCCGTAGAACAGCGGGACCGCACCGAGGACCAGCCCGGGTGTCGCCAGTATCACGCGATACGCCCGAGCAGAGACCGGCCTCCCCCCATGTACATAAGCCACGCCCTCCCGCCATCGGATCCCAAAGCTGAGTTCGCTCGGCTTGATCCCGGCGGCAAACATCGGCAAGACGTGGAGTACTTCATGCACCACAACGGCCACCAGATACACGCCCAACATCAGTAGAGTTGCCGAAATCCAGTCCTCACCGGAGCCAGATGGCCAGCCCCAGATGGCCAGGTGCAGGCCCAGGGTGAGCACAGAAAATGGCACCAAGAGGCGCCACAAGGTCTGCACGACTTCTCCGACTGTGAGCGTCCGGTCTTCTTTGTCTGGATCGTGATCCGCCATGGGCGAATCTACGAACGGCGCCGGGTGCCTCACAGAGGGACTCGTCAGTCGACGATCAGCGCGATGGGATCGGGAGTCTCTCCCAGAGACGGGTAGAGACTCTGCATAGTCTGGCTCATGAAATAGATGGCCAGCATTACGATGACGAATACGATCGGAGCCACCAGGTGGGGCCGAAAAGCCTCCTCCAGTTGGTCGTTATGCCAGTATTCGTAACGTTCGATTTCCATGAGATCTGTCCGAGGACTTCGGACACTACTATTCCATGAAGGGTACGTTTCAAGATCGGAGATTCGTGAAACTCGATTTGTGAATTCCATCCAGCCCTACGACCACCTGGTCCGGTCAGTCCAAGCCGTATTCCTGCGCGATGGCTTCGGCGTCCATGAGCCCCCCCTGGGCATCCGGGAGCATGTCCTTCGTCACCAGGTAGTCTCCCAACACCAAGACATCCATGTGGGTCCGGCGAAAGCAGGTGTAGGCGTCCGCGGGGGTGCACACGATCGGCTCTCCGCGCACATTGAAGCTGGTATTGACCAGAACACCGCACCCGGTCAGAGCCTCGAAGGCGGCGAGCAGGTCGTGAAATCCGGGGTTGTCCCGCCGGCTCACAGTTTGGATTCTGGCCGAGCCATCCACATGGGTCACCGCCGGGATGGGGGATTCGATCGCGTGCATTCGATCCAGGCCGTCGCCCTCAATCTGTGCCTCCTTGACGCCGGCGACCAGAAGCATGTAGGGGCTATCTCCTTCCAGTTCGAAATAGTCGGCCGCCCGCTCCTCCATGACACTTGGCGCAAACGGCCTGAAGCTCTCTCGGTATTTGATCTTCAGATTCACGGTGCGCTGGACGTCGCGCCCTCTCGGGTCCGCAAGGATGGAGCGATTTCCCAAGGCTCTGGGGCCAAACTCCATGCGACCCTGGAACCAGCCGACGACCTTGCCTTCTGCCAGCATCGGCGCGATACGGTCGGCCATTTTCTCTACCCTTTCGAACGGCACGCCTTCTCCTTTCAGAAAGGATTCGATCTCCGAATCCGAGAACTCCGGTCCGAGATAGGAGCCTGATAGTGCGTCCGTACTCGGGGGCTCCCTGGAGCCACCTTCGTGCAGGTACCAAGCGGCCAGCGCCGCTCCAAGAGCGCCCCCCGCGTCTCCGGCAGCCGGCTGGATCCAAATCCTGTCAAACGGTCCTTCCCGCAGCAATCGGCCATTCGCCACGCAGTTCAGCGCCACCCCACCCGCCAGGCACAGGTTTTTCTCCCCCGTCTCCTTGTGAACGTGGGTGGCCATGCGGAGCATCGCATCCTCAATAACGACTTGGACGGATCGGGCGAGGTCCATCTCTCTCCGTGTGAGGGCGGCTTCCGGCGTCCTCCTCGGGCCGTCGAACAGGCGCTCGAATGCCCGGCCGGTCATCGTGAGCCCGGTCGCGAACGTGAAATACTTCATGTTCAGGCGAAAAGAGCCATCATCCCGCAGGTCGATGAGGTTTTCCCGGATGAGCCCTTCATACCGCGGTTCTCCGTAAGGCGCGAGGCCCATCAGCTTGTATTCCCCCGAGTTCACCCGGAAGCCGCAGAAATAGGTAAAAGCCGAATACAACAGACCGAGCGAGTGCGGAAAATGCTGCTCATGCGTCAGTGTCAGATTCGCACCTTGCCCCGTCCCGAACGAACTCGTCGCCCACTCCCCCACTCCATCAGTCGTCAGAATCGCAGCACGCTCGAAGGGAGAGGGATAAAACGCGCTCGCGGCATGGCTCAGGTGATGCTCGGGAAACAGGAACTGGCCTTCGAAATCCAGTTCCTTGGCCAGGGTATCCGGTATCCAAAGCTTATGCTTGAGCCAGACGGGCATGGACGCCAGAAAGGCTTTTAGTCCGGAGGGAGCGAAGCTGACGTGGGTCTCAAGCAGCCGCTCGAAGGTGAGAAAGGGCTTGTCGTAGAACGCCACTACGTCCAGATCAGCGGTTGTCAGGCCCGCATGAGACAGACAGAATGAGATAGCATTCTTGGGAAAGGACGGGTCATGCTTCCGACGGGTGAAACGCTCCTCCTGAGCCGCGGCCGTGATCTTGCCGCCCTGCACCAGGCTGGCCGCGGCATCATGATACCAGCACGATATCCCGAGGATATTCAATTTCCCATGCGGCTCTATCGCCCAAAATTGTAGGCGAAACTTACCCAGGGGCCTACGGGCACGGTGTCGGCCCCGACGAATCCAATCAATCCCAAATCTGCGGCCAACCGATCGCCGTAGAACCGAAGGCCAGCTGACACGAGCGCCGCGCCCTCAGTCGGAAAGAGATAGCTCTCAGATATGAACTTGGTACGTCTTCCCAGGCGTCGTTCGGTGCCGAAAACGAAGACCGGAGCGCTGCTTATGTCCCCTCCCGAGAAGCCAAATCCCACTCCGAGTGTCATGGCTGCGTCGGAATGCCCCCGGGTGGCTACCCCATAGATGATTCCCGCAGAATTGCCTCCTGCGAAACCGGCGAGCACCCCCACGGCCGCAGAAGTGCGTCCCTCCTCGTAGAACGTGAATTTCGGTGCCACATAGGCGAAGTCGACGATGGCCTCCGGGATGAGCAGGGCACCGCCAGCCAGCGTGAGCCGGTCCGTCACCGCCACAGCCGCGAAACCAAAGAAAACGTAATAGGCGGCGAAATACCCGTCTCCCTTTTTGAGGGCCCGACCTGTTGGTGCGAAGAACAGCCTGGTCTCATTTGGGTCCTGCGGGAGAAACTCTCCGCCTCGCACACGCCCCTTGATCAGGCGCCTTGAGAGAATCTGAGAGACGTCGATTCGGATTTCGGTTCCTGAGACCGTTCGCAGGGTCAGAGAGAACTCAGATTCCTCAATCACCGTCCCGATGAGCCGTGAACCGTCGCGAAGATCGATTTGCTCCACCACCACGACGGTTTCAGAAGGGGCCACCTCTGCATTCTGGGCGCGCACCGCCGGCACCAGGGAGAGGAAGAGGAACAGAAATGGCGCTCTCATGGCGATTCTGTTTAAATGTTTATTGCTTTGAACGCATTCGATCCGGGATCGGCCTCAATGCTCCAATTCGGCGAGTGTGATGCGAAGCTTGTCAGCCTCCACGCGAGCATCGGAGGCCTTCTTCCGTTCCCTCTCCACTACGTCGGCAGGAGCCCTGGCAAGAAACTGCTCGTTTTCAAGTTTGCGACTCACGCCCATCAGGAATTTTTCCTTCTGCTCGACCTCCTTCCTGAGGCGGGCACGCTCCACTTCGAGGTCAACCATGCCAGCGAGAGGCACAAAGACCTGATGCGGTCCGACCACGAAGGCGGCACTCGCCTTAGGCTGTGGCATCCCGACACCTACGGTCAATTCCGCGACCTTTGACAGACTGCGGAAGTACCCCGAATAAGCCCGCATCTGCTCAGCCAGCTCCTCCGAATCGACGCTGAGCGTGGCAACAATCTCGTGACCCGGCGGCACGTTGTACCGCGCCCTCACATTCCGAATCCCGGAAATCACGCTCTGGATCAATCCGAACAGCTCGATGGCCTGGCTGTCGATTTCCTCGGCGTTACTCGTCGGCCATTCCGCCCGCATGAGCGATTCACCCTCGGTGCGAGTCTCCAACTGCCACCACAGATCCTCCGTAATGAACGGCATGAACGGATGCAGGAGTCGGAGCATCTTCTCGTACAGGCCCGACGCCAGGGCGATGGTCTCGTCGCCCATGCGGTCACCGTAGGCCGGCTTTACGAGTTCCAGGAACCAATCGCAGTAATCGCCCCAAAAAAGCGTGTAGATCCTGGTCAACGCCTCGTTCAGTCGGTATCGCTCCAGGTCTGCCTCGACCTGTTCGATGGTCTGATTCAATCGCGAAACCATCCACCGCTCCACCAGACTCAGCTCGACAAAGGCCGGACTCCGGCGATACGTCTTGCCTTCCTCCCGAAACTGTCCGAATACGTTGAACGCGTTCCAGATCTTGTTGGCAAAATTTCGCCCCATCTCGAATCGCGTCGGGTCCAGTTTGATGTCCTGGCCCTGAGCGCACAGGACTGTGAGAGAGAATCGAACGGCATCCGCGCCGTACTGGTCGATCATTTCGAGGGGATCAATTCCATTCCCCAGACTCTTGGACATCCACCGCCCCTGCTTGTCCTTGATCATCCCCGTGATGAAAATGTCGCGGAACGGAGGCTCCCCCGTAAAGTGAAGCCCGGCCATGATCATCCTCGCGATCCAGAAAAAGAGGATATCGTAGCCCGAGACGAGTACGCTACCCGGGTGGAAATACTCCAGGTCCTCGGTCTCCTCAGGCCAGCCGAGCGTGGCGAACGGCCAGAGCCAAGAGCTGAACCAGGTGTCGAGAACGTCTTCGTCTTGAACCATCCCGGCTTCCGGTTCATCCAGGGAGACTTTGAAGCCGCGACTCTCGTCGATCTCGCCGTCTTCATCCAGCCAATACCACACCGGAATCCGATGCCCCCACCACAGCTGCCTCGATATGGTCCAGTCCCGAATATTGTCCAGCCAGCGGAAGTACTCGTTCTCCCAGCGCTTTGGATGAAACTTGATGGTCCCGTTCCGGACCGCCTCCAGCGCCGGCTCGGCCAGTGGCTTCATTTTCACGAACCACTGGCGTGATATGAGCGGCTCGATAATGGCCTTGGACCGACTGGAGATCGGAACCGTGGTCCGGTAGTCTTCGATCTTGACCAGGAAGCCCTGCTCTTCCAGGTCGGCCACGATGCGCTCGCGGGCCTTGAAGCGATCCATGCCCTGATAGACTCCACCTTCCTCGGTGATGCTGCCATCCAGGCCAATGACCGAGAAAGTCTCTAGACCGTGTTTTTGGCCGATTTCGAAGTCGTTCTTGTCGTGGCCTGGCGTGATCTTGAGTGCCCCGGCTCCGAATTCGGGCTTCACGTACTCGTCGGCGATGACGGCTATTTCCCGACCGACCAGCGGCAGAATCACCTTCCGACCGATGAGATGCGCGTAACGGTCGTCTTCCGGATGAACGGCAATCGCGGAGTCGCCCAGCATGGTCTCGGGCCGGGTCGTGGCGATCGTGATGTGCCCCTCGCCAGAAGCAAGCGGGTACCGGATGTACCAGAGCTTCCCGTCTCTCTCGACGTTGTCCACTTCCTCGTCGGAGAGTGCCGTCATGTCCACCGGGCACCAATTGATGAGGTACTCGCCCCGATAGACCAGCCCCTGCTCGAACAGCTTCACGAACACGTGCTGCACAGACCGCGAGAAGCCGTCGTCCATGGTGAAGCGTTCCTTGGACCAATCGCAGGAATCGCCCAGGCGCCGCTTCTGCTGAAGAATGATCCCTCCGTACTCTTCTTTCCACTCCCAGACTCGTTCTATGAATGCTTCCCGGCCAAGATCCTGGCGGTTTTTTCCTTCCTCCTTCTTTAGGGTCCGCTCGACCACGTTTTGGGTGGCAATGCCGGCGTGATCCATCCCGGGTAGCCAGAGCGCCTCATCGCCTTTCATTCGGCGAATGCGCGTCAGGGCATCTTGAATCGTGTCCTGCAATGCGTGCCCCATGTGAAGTCGCCCGGTCACATTGGGGGGCGGCATCACGATCACATGAGGCTCCTTGTCGGGGTTCGGGCGGGTCTTGAACAGATCGTTCGACTCCCAATAGCGGTACCACCGCTCCTCGATGGATTGAGGGTCGTATGCGGATCGTTTCGTTTCCGAGTCCTTAGCCATGGCGTCCGGGAATGAACAGTTCGGATAAAAGATAGGTTGGCGCCGCCCAACGCGGCACCAGCGGTCCACGTTCCTTAATATCCGATGTACATGCTCACTCCCATGGCCCCTTTGCGAAACACCAAGAAATACGTTGCCATCGCCGGCAACATCGGCGCTGGCAAGAGTTCCTTGACTCGTCTGTTGTCAGGCTACTTCAAGTGGGAATCGATGTACGAGCGTGTGGACGACAATCCCTACCTGGCGGATTTCTACGAGGACATGCAGCGGTGGTCGTTCAGCCTGCAGGTGTTCTTCCTCTCCTCCCGCTTCAATCATCAGCGTCACATCGAGGAATTGCCCCACTCTATTGTCCAAGACCGATCCATCTACGAGGACGCAGAGATTTTCGCTCGAAACCTCTACGAAATGGGCCTCATGTCCACGAGGGACTTCGAAAACTACACCTCCCTTTTCAAGATCATGACCTCCTACCTGAGGTCTCCCGATCTGCTGGTCTATCTTCGGGCATCCGTGCCGACCCTTGTGCGGCACATTCAGTCGCGCGGTCGAGCGTTCGAGACCTCCATCCGAATCGAGTATCTGGAGCGGCTCAACACCCACTACGAAAACTGGATCGAACGATACGATCTCGGACCGAAGCTGATTATCGATGTGGATGAGTTGGATTTTGTCAATGTCGACCGCGACCAGAGTCAGATCATTGCACTCATCGAAGCCCGACTCTTCGGGCTGTTCCCTGAGTAACGTAGCCCCGGCGTCTGCGCGCTTCGGTCCGGGAACTTCCAGGCGATTTCTGGCCCTCTTCCTGGGCGGATTCCTGGTGGCTGGCGCCCGCGGGCAGGTGGCCGATTCTGTAGGGGTCGACCCTCCGTCTTTCTCGGACTCCGCTCTCGTCCGGCTTCCCGTCGTGATACTGCAGGCACCCAAGAGTCGAACAGCGCGCCTTCCTTATCTGGATATCCCGGCCCTGCTGGCCGGTACGCCCGGAGCCTGGGTGTATGATTTCGGCGCTCCCGGGTGGCCCGATGGGTGGAGTCCGTACGGAGTCGACCCGGGCGCGATCGGCTTGACTCTGGACCATATCCCTTTCGATGACCCGGTCACAGGTCGACCCGACTACGAACTGCTCCCCTTCGACAAGCTGGCCACCGTCTCATGGGGCGCACTGACAAACGGTCGGCCCGAGGCCGTAAGAACCAGCCTGTCCGGCTTCGAATCCTCTCGCCCCCTCACCGAAATTGTCTACCGATCCACGAATTCCGGCCTCCAACAGGTATCCGTAACCCATGCACAGACTCGAAGCGGGCCTGGGAACGCGCCACTGCAGTATCTTTTTGCGTATGCGGGTGCCGGGGCCCGGGGCGAGTACGAGGGAAGTCGCCTGCAGAGGAAGAGGCAGCTACTTCTTCGCCTACGGCGCGACACGCCGAGTCTCCGTCTGGAGTTGGGCGAAATGTTCAACCGGCACCGTGTCGGCGCCCACGGAGGAGTCCAACCGTTCTCGGGATTCGGTTACGAGTCCATCTATCAGCGCCTGGGCGCAGCCGTCGAGAATCCGGGGGCGATTCGGCAGACATCCAGAAACGACCTGTGGTTTCGGGCTGAGCTCCCAGATCGGCGTACCTGGATCAAGACCTGGTGGACGGTCGGGACGCTCACGCATCGGCTGGGCACGGACACCACCGTGGCGCGCGTTTCGCGCCTCGGGATCAAGCTTGGGCAGCCCATTCCGGGTAAAAACGACCTAGAGGTCACGGCCAGTGCTTTTCGGGATACGTATCCCGATCGGAACGCGTGGACGAGGACACCGGCCTCCCGGTTCGAGGCGAATGCGCTTGTGTCAGGCCGCAATCGTTGGCAGAAGGCAGGGGTTACCTGGTCTGCTGGTGTGACGGCGATGGGAACTGGCATCTATGGCACCAAGTTCGGCCCAGCGTATGCGGCGGAAGTGGTCTGGGATGCCGGCAGGGCAAAGCCATTTCTAACGAGCCGTCGTGGCGTGGTGGCTCACTCAGCGTCGGACCTTTTCGGGTTTGGGCCCACGGTGAAGCGTCTCGGCGAGCCTCCCATCATATCCACCCGGCAGGGAGTACCACCAGAATCGGCCCTCCTGGGAAGGCAATCCCTGGAGGAGGTCGGCCTTGCGTTGGGCATCGGGCCAATGGACGTCCGTACCACGGTGTTCTCCTCCCGGACTTCGGGAGGATTGGTCCGGATGCTTGATATCGATGCGGACACCATGTCCGTCGTCGCATACCAGGGCACGCGGGCGCGGACGGGGGCAACAGCCCGCATCGGCCTGCGGGATGCCTCGCGGCGCGGCGCCTACGCCTGGGTAAGTGGCACCTGGTCCAGATTCTCGGGGGAGGATCCGGATCTTGACGTCAGACTCAGGCAAGCTGTCCCCGAAATCGCCGGGACGGCGGTCCTGGGAATCCGCGGATTGCTGTTCAAAGATGACCTGGACGGAGACCTGTCGGTTCGGGTAAGAGGCTGGTCCGCCCATCGGGGCCTTCGTCTCCATGCCGCGACGGGCTTGCTCGCCCTGCCAGACCCAAGCTCGCGCCCAATCGCCGAATCCTTTGTAGTAGATATCGTGGGTATCGCGCACATTCGGAGGGCGACTCTCACACTCTCCATGGAGAACATCCTGAGTGGGACGAATCTGGTCCCGGGCAATCAGCTCGTCCCCGATTACCCATACCCGGCGCGCCGCCTGAGATTCTCCGTCTACTGGCCCATTTGGGACTGACAGGCACCCCTCCTGAAACAAGTTCGGACGGCAATTCCGTATAAGCGGCCATGGCTCCTTCCCCGTACGAAACAGATGCCCTGCAAGAGATCGCTGAGTGGCGAAATCCACCGCCGTCGTTCTTTCGAAGCCTCCGGGGGCGGGTGGACACGGTCTGGAGTTCGGCTACCGATCTAGCCAGGAAGGTGCCCGGCGTCGAGTGGACGATAGACAACATCGTCACGGGACTACTCCAACTCACGAACGAGATCAGCCACGATTCTGTGTGGCAGGATGGCATCGTTCGAGAGTTCGAGCTCACGGGCACCATGGTGTCGAGCCTCGACGACATCGCCAAACTGGACCTCGAACGAGTCGATACGGCCCTGGAGGGCCTCACGACCAAGTATGCCTCGCTTGCCGGGGCCGAAGGAGCCGCGACGGGATTCGCGGGATTCGCTGGCATTGTCCCGGACATCGTTGCCCTCGTCGCCCTGAATCTCCGGGCGGTAGGGGAAACCGCCACCTATTGCGGTTTTGACATTGGCTCTCGGGAAGAGCGCCTCTATGCCCTCGGGCTTCTTGATCAGGTGGCTGCCACCAGTGAGCACGCCAAGGAACTCGCCATCGAGCCGGCCTATCGGGTAGCCAAGAAAGTGGCCACGCAGCAGGGAGTGAACGCCATCGAGCAGATGGGTTTCAACGAGGCTATTGAGCGCATCGCCCGCGCCATCGGCATGAATCTGACGGGCCGAAAACTCGCGCAAGTCGTCCCCGTGGCTGGTGCAGCCGTCGGTGCCGGATTAAACGTGATGTACACACGCAAGGTGTGTCTGACGGCGTTCCATCTGTACCGAGAACGGTTCCTCGTTCGGAAGTACGGAGCCGACGTGGCCGCCTGAGCGACGGTATCAGATGATGCGCCGGAAGCGACAGACAAAGAAGGCCTCAAAAACACCATCCGGCAAGACGCGCATCGCCTTGCCAACCTGCTCATCGAACCTGACTCCATCCCATTCGCGTAGCGGTGCTTGTCGGCCATCCAACTCCAGGTCGATAGGCTCCACGACCAGGCTAGAGCCAAACACGTCCAGGGCGTGCTGCACCACGGCTTCGTTTTCCTCTGGTGCGAAAGAACAGGTGCTGTAGACCACAACCCCCCCGGGCTTCGCGCACCGGACAGCACTCTCGATGAGAAGTCTCTGTTTCCCCGCCATCGTACGGATTTTCCTGGGACTCCAGTGTTTGAATGTATCCGGATCGTCCGGCCGAATTTGCCCCTCGGTTGAACATGGGGCGTCGATCAGGACTCGGTCGAAATGGTCGGGCCGGAAATGCCAAATGCGGGTGCCGTCCCGATTGAACGTCTTCACGAACGAAGCGCCCTGAGCACGCAAATTCCGTTTCAGGCGATAGAACCGGGTCCGAACCAACTCGACCGCCGCGATGTCGGCCCCTTGACCCATGGCGCAGGCCAATTGCAGCGTCTTGCTCCCCGGCGCCGCCGCCAGATCCAGCACCAGGTGGTCCTTGTCGGGACGCAGGATGACCGGTGGGATCATGCTTGAAGGATTCTGCACCCAGAGGGCCCCGTCCAGAAAGGCTTGGCTCTCAAGGAGTGCACGTCGGTCCTCAGGCGCCACGACGAACCCGTCTTCCATCCACTCCAAGGGCCTGCACTCCAGGCCCAATGATTCGACTGTATGAGCCGCTTCGGCCCTGAGGGTGTTGACCCGGAATCCTACGGCCGCGGCAGCTGAGAAGGATTCTGTCACCGAACCATGCCTATCTTTCGGCACGATGCGCGCGAGGCGCTCCCAGAACTGCTCCGAAATCTGCTTTTTCTGAACCATATCCGAGGTTTTTTTAGAGAGAATGTGCGTTTCCAGAGCGGGTTTCCGCCTCATTTTGAGACTTGCATTATCTCCCCGAGCCGTGGTTAAGTGTCGTTGGTTTTCAGCGATATATGTACCATGCTCGCCCTGATTCACACATTGGGCGATCGTGTTCTGGCAACCTTTGAAATCTGATTATGGCGAACCGACGTGGCGAAGACGTCATCCGCTGTTCCTTTTGTGGTCGAACCGCTCACGAGGTAACCTCGATGGTGGCTGGTCCGGATGTTTACATCTGTGATCGGTGCATCAATGACGCGGCAGGCATTGTTCGCAGTGACCTGACGACACACACACCGGCGACAACCGCGACTCCTACGAGACGCGTGTCATCGGGGCGACGGCTGACTCCGCTTGAACTTAAAGACGCCCTTGACGAATACGTCATTGGGCAGACTCGGGCCAAAAAAGCGCTTTCTGTGGCGGTATACAACCACTACAAACGCATTGATGGCGATGGCTTCTACCCCGATTTTGAGGACGTAGAGCTAGAGAAATCCAACATCTTGCTCGTCGGACCCACCGGTACCGGCAAGACCCTGCTGGCCCGAACGCTGGCGCGGATCCTGGATGTCCCCTTCTCGATCTCAGATGCTACCGCACTGACCGAGGCCGGATATGTGGGCGAGGACGTGGAGAGTATCCTTGCACATCTTCTGCACGCTGCTGACTTCAATGTCGAGCGAGCCGAGAGAGGGATCATCTACATCGACGAAATCGACAAAATCGCCCGTAAGAGCGACAATGCTTCGATTACCCGCGATGTTTCGGGCGAAGGCGTTCAACAGGCGCTCCTGAAGATCCTGGAAGGCACCGTCGCCGGAGTCCCACCGAAAGGAGGCAGGAAACATCCCGAGCAGAGCCTCATCAACATCGACACCTCGAACATTCTGTTCATCGTCGGTGGAGCTTTCGCCGGCTTGGGTGAGATAGTCGCTCATCGCATTTCGACCAGCACCATCGGCTTCATGGCCGAAGCCACCAAAAAGTTCGATAAGAACGATCCGAACATCTTCCAGCACGTCGAGCCAGATGACCTGCTGAGATTCGGAATGATTCCTGAGCTGGTTGGTAGGTTACCGGTGATGGCCGCGCTGGACGCGCTCTCGGAGGAGGCGATGGTTGACATCCTGCTGCGTCCGAAGAACGCGCTGATCAAACAATACCAGAAGCTCTTCGTCATGGACGGAGTGGACCTGGTGTTTGACGATGGAGCCATCGACGCCATCGTCCAGAAAGCCAAGGGCCTCGGAACTGGAGCCCGCGGCTTGCGGAGCGTCCTGGAAGACGCCATGCTGGACATCATGTTTGAAGTCCATACCAAGTCCGACGTGGGTACCTGTCGAATAACACGGGAAACCGTCGAGGGTAATCACGGACCGGTCTACGAACCCAGGAAGGCATCTGCCTAGAAGGCGGTTATTCAGCCGCCTTCTAGCGTGTAGCGAGGAGCCGAGCGGGGTCTGTGGCGTACTCCGGCGGAACTAACGCCCGAGCCCCCTTTCATGGGCACCGAGATTCGCTACTACCTGCGAGAGATCTGGAAGGAGCTCTTCAGCAAGCCCATATTTTTGTGGGCCCAGGCGATCGCGTTCAAGGTCCTTCTGGCCATGGTGCCCGTGGTTCTACTTGCCACCGGTATTGCGGGTCGGATTCTGAAGCAAGACCGACCTTTTGCCTATATCGAGAGAGGGATTCGGGATCTGGTCCCCGCGTTCGGCGGCGATCAGATCGTTGCCTTTTTGGCCACGCTCCAGGACGCCAGTCTTAAGTTCACGGTCATCGGTGCGGTCGGAATTCTTCTCACCACACTGACGCTCTTTACCACGCTCCGGGTCGTGCTGCGGAGCATCTTTTCGGAGGATTGGCACGAACACCGTTCCCTGCTCAAGGGATATCTGTTCGATTTCCGGATGGCTGTTCAGACCGGAATCCTGTTTCTGACGTCGGTCGGGCTCACCATCTTCATGCAGACCGGTGGGAATTCGATGTTGGCCCGACTGGGCATGGAAGGAACCTGGCTGGAACAGTCTTGGGCGGTGCTGGTGCAGGGGTCACTGTGGGTTCTCCCGGTGCTGATTTCGCTGGCGATGTTTTTCCAATTGTATTGGTTCATTCCGCAGCCTCGCCCACCCAAACGAGCGGCCTTCGCCGGAGCCGTGACGGCTGCAGTCTTGTGGGAGTCCGGGAAACTTGGCGTGACGGAATACGCGAGCCGCTTTGGAATAGCCGACGGGTGGCAGTCCGCTCTGGGAGATACGTTTCTTCTGACCATCCTACTGGTGGTCTGGGCTTATTATTCCGGATTGACCCTCAACCTTGGCGCGCTGGTAGCGCTACTCTACGAACGCAACCGCCGAGACTCACCCCCCGAAACAGAGGCAGGACCCCTCGCTGAAGGCCCCTCGACCGAGATTCCAACGAATGCTTAGAAGGCTGTGGATCCGGAGCATGCTCCTGGCGGGTCTGACGTTCGCGAATACGTCGGCTGCCCAGGATTCCATGCTCCTGAGTGACGAAGAGACCACAGTTCGGTCCGTCAGGTTTCGGTTTGTCGGGGACCACCACTACCACGGAGAACGGCTGGCCGAGGAGATGGTGACCAGGGGTCCAGGCTTCGCTGATCGGATGCGGATTCTGTTCGATTTCCTTCCGTTCGTGGAAGCTCCTATCCATCTCCTGTATCCCATCGAGCTTCAGCGTGACATGGTTCGGCTAAGGCGGTTCTATCTCCGAAATGGGTTCCTGAACGCGAGCGTCGACTACCCCGCTTCTCAATATCGCCTGGGAAAGAATTCGATGGCGGTAATCGTAACCATCGACGAAGGGAAGCCCCTCACGGTCTCGACTCGGAGGATTCGAAGCCAGACGCCCGTTCCAGAACGACTCCTGAAAGGCTGGGACCGGATTGTGGCTCGTGCGGGGTTGAAGCCAGGGGATCGTTTCACGGACTTCGACCGGTTCAGAATGGAGTCCGAACTCAGCACATGGCTGCAGGATCGCGGCTTTGCGTTCGCGGAGGTGACCACGGACTTGCAGATCGATTCGCTCCGGAGCCTGGTGGCGCTTGATCTCCTGGCACATCTTGGCCCCGCGGTGGTCATCGACTCTATCGCGGTCGAGGGAAATGTGTCTGTGTCACGCGGGACCGTCCTGAGAGAGCTGCCTTTCGAGATCGACGACCGGTTCAATGGTAGTAAGCTCGCCGACGGCCAGCGCGCGTTGTCTGGCCTGAACTTGTTCAGGGTGGCCCTGGTCGACCTTCCAGAACAGGAAGCGGACAGCCTCGTCATGGTCAGAATTCGTCTCAGAGAGGCCAAACATCAGAAGGTGTCGCTCCAAACGGGTTACTCTCGAGAGGTTGGAGCCACGGTTGGTGCGAGTTGGCGTCACCACAACTTCTTGGGAGACGCTCGTCAGTTGACCTTGGCGACGTCGGCTCAGAATGGCCTTCTGGCGAATCCGCCCGTGGGCCGCGCGGCCATCAAGAGGTACTCTGGGAGTATCGGCATCCATCAGCCCTATTTTTTCCGCCACAACCTCGCCGCTTCGTTATCCCTGACCGGGCTCTCCTTGGACGATCCCAACCTCCGAACCCACTACCGAGAGGTGGGCGTGTCGCCGGCACTGATTCTCTCCGTGCTGCCCTTTCGCCCGGTATCACTCCAATATTCCCTCAGCAGGGCGGAGCCCCTGTCTCAATCCACCTCCCTTGTAGATCTGGGCTTGTTCTCGCAAGATGTGATCTCTGCGTCGTTTACCGCGGGAAAATTGGACAACTACCTCAATCCACGAAAGGGGTGGATCATCCGCCCTTCCGCAGAATTGGCGGGCACGGCCCTCAGCGCCGACGTCGCCTATGTCAAAGGCGCCCTGAACGCGGTGGCCTACATCCCCATTACACGCAGGAGCAGTGTCGCCATTTCCCTGGACTTGGGTCGGCTGTCTCCCCGCGGTCCGAGTCGGGACCAATTCGACCCGAACACGGAATTTCGTTTCGACCCCATTCGGTTCTACTCCGGGGGCGCGAATGACGTGCGCGGCTGGGGGCTGAATGCGCTGGGCCCGCAGATTGCACGCGCCGACTCCATCGTCGCCAATCCTGATGGATCCTTTTCCGCTACCGGTGCCCGGTACGAGGCCGTAGGGGGCCTCGGCAAGGTAGCCGGCTCTGTCGGAATTCGGGTCCCCGCACCGTTCCTTGGTCCGGCTTGGCGAACCGAGGCATTCCTGGATTTCGGGGGTCTTTCCTCGCGCCTCGTCAGGGACGCCGATGGGCGCGCCCAATTCGATGGCAACGAGCAGCCGTTGGTGAGCGATTCCGGATTCCCCTCCCTTGGGGAGCTCCGGTGGGCCGCTGGCCTGGGACTCAACCTGCTGACCCCGGCGGGGGCCATCAGGTTCGATCTTGCCTACAAACTGAACCCTAGCGCCGACGACCTGCACGATCCGCGGGACGTGGTCCTCTTCGATCAGGGCCTGGCCGGGCCGCCCCCTTCCCCGGTCAGGCGTCGGTTCAGTTTCCACCTCAGCATCCGTCGGGCCTTCTGATGGTTCGTCGAATCGCTCATATTGCCTGGAGGGTCTCGATTGGCGTCGCCGTCGCGCTCGTCGTCCTGGTGTTACTCCTGCAAATTCAACCGGTCAGGACGGGGGTGGTAAACGCCGCTCTGAGTTTGGGAAACCCCTATCCCGATGCCTCTCTCACGGTGCGGAGCACCAGCGGAACCGTACTCACTTCCCTGGGCCTGTCGAACCTGGAACTGGTCCGTTCGGACGGTTCCGTCCCCCTCCAGCTTGAACATCTCGACCTTCGTTATCGACTCCTTCCGGCTCTCATCGGCCGGATTCACATCACCGAGTTGACCGTGGGGGGTGTGTCTGTCCAGGCTGTCCGCGATTCGAGCGGGGTCCTGGATCTGCTGGCGCCGTTCATTCTGGACCCGGACGCTCCGACAGCGGACCTCACGATGGACTCGTTCATCATGGAGCGGGCCGCTCTTTCTGTTTCCGATACGTCGGGCCTATGGGCGGTGAGTAACCTGGGGCTGGTGCTGCGAGACCTCCGAACCAAGCCGGCCCTGGCGATGCGACTCGACACCCTCTACGGTGACTTGTTCGACCCAATCGCCCATCTCCCCGGGAGAGTCTCCGCCTCCGGAGAAATTGCGGATGGTGGGCTCAGGGTGGATACGCTTCTCTATGCAACCTCGCGGTCCCAAGTTTCCGCCAGCGGTGAGCTCGCCAGGATGCTTCGATTCGATGAAGTCTCCTCCTTCCAGCTTCGGGTTGCTCCGCTGCATTTTGACGATGTCCGGCCGCTCCTTCCCGATCTGATCCCTGGTGGGACGGCCGTCCTGGAGGCCGAGGTATCTGGTGAGCCCGGCCAGACCATGGTGAGTTTCCGCGCCCAGGCCGGCTCCGGCAGCCTGAGCGGCCAACTCTCGGTCTCAACCTCCTTGGCGTTGGACTCGAGGCGCGCCAGCCTCGGCCAATTACGGTTCCGGGAGGTTGACCCCTCTCAAATTTTGACCAGCCTGGCTGAAAGCGGGCCCGCCGCGGGCTCTGTTGACTTTGACCTGTCGGGGCCGGACTGGCGCCACCTGTCTGGAGGGTCATCGTTATCTCTCGACTACGGGGTGATCCAGGGCGTGACTGTTTCGAATCTGTTTGTCGAACAGTCATGGCAGGGCGGTCTGGTTCAGATGGACGGCACGGCCCTGATCAACACGGGCCATACCGAAATTGAAGGAACCATCAACCCCGGCGAGCCAGACCTGCCCCTCGCTCTGAGCGCCAATCTTCGGGACTGGCCCATCGAGGCCTGGGTCGAAGCCGTCTCGGGGTCAGGTAGCGTCTCCGGGTCAGGCAATGTCTCGGTCAGCGTGGAGGGCAGCAGGGATGACCTGCGATTTTCGGCCCTAGTCGATGGCTCCGTGGTGGGAGAATGCCTGCTTGACGGGGTGATCACGGGCAGTCTGACTGGCGGATTGCTTAGCAGTCAGTTGGACCTCACCGCCTGTGATGGCAGACTCGACGGTAGTGGGACCTATTCGACGGAATCCGGCGAATGGAGACTGCATTCGCTCGTGGCCTCCGAAATAGATGTATCGCAGGTCTTGGGCGATACCACGGCGAGCGGGATCAGCGCCAACATCACGGGGATCGGCCTCGACGGCGATTCGGAATTGGACCTAGCCCTGGGCTACTCCTTCTTTGGCCCCTACAGCCTGGATTCACTGCGGGCCACTGCGACGCTGTCGGCCGACCTGTGGCAGGCGCAAGGAGCGCTGTTCTCCGGGCCGGGAGCTGCCGATTTCATGATCACGGGCGATGTGGACGGGACGCGAATCGACTCGCTCGCATTCGACCGATTCGACCTGGCTCACACCGCCACTGTCCCGGGATTGGACACGGCCTTGTCCGGCCTTCTGGTTGGGGTCATCGGCGAGGATGAGTCGCGAATTGACCTCACGCTTCGCCCTTCCCGGATAAATGGCCAGATGCTGGAAGGCGGGAGTAGCACGGCATCGCTGAGGGGGGATTCACTGGTCGCACGGGGTTCCATTCGTTTGGCCGGCGCCGGCGGAATCGACTGGTCTGGACATGCCAATACTTCCAGCGGTGTGGCGGTTTTGGACACGCTGGGCTTTAGCGAACTCAACATTGAAGCCCTTTCCCCACGGGTATCGATTCGGTCCAGGCTGACGGGAGCGATCACCGGCCGAATCGGCCCTCAGACCCAGCGGGGCAGCCTCGTCCTGGAGCCCGGTGGCACGCTCAATGGCCTTCCCCTCGGGGGAGGGGGCGCGTTGTTTTCGATGGATGCCGATTCCGTTTGGACCCGCGCCAGGTTGTTGCTAGGAGACGGTGTCCTCCGGCTCGAGGCCGGAATGAGGCCACATTCCGAGCGGTTCGGGGGACGTTTGGACCTTTCACACCTGGACGCGGTGCGACTGGCGGGAGTGGACACGATCCGATCCTCACTATCGGGGACCATCAGGTTCTCCGGTCAATCTCTCGACCCTGATTCTGCGATCGTGGAGATCGAAGTGGACTCCCTCCGCTTCGGATTTGGAGAGGTCAGGGTCGATTCCATGGCCGGGAGCCTGCGCTGGGAAAGCGGCGTGATCGCCTCTGAATCCATCGAAATTCATGGGACCCCCGTCCGAGGCCGTTTTTCCGGGAGGCTGCCGCTGACCGGCGAGGCCCCTGATGAGCGGTACGCCTTGACCGGGGAGCTCCAACTCGATGACGTCTCTTCTGTCGCGGCCGCTTTCGGGATCCAGGTTGGGACTTCGGGCGCAACCTTCCGCATCCGCGGCTCGGGACGCAGGGATCATCTCCAACTGTCCACCACCGGCACTCTGAGCGGACTTCGATGGGGGGATATCCATGTGGCCCGGTCCGATCTCCTTCTGTCCCTGGAGCTGGACTCGGGTTTGGTGCCCTCCGCGGCCGAGTTGAGACTGGAAGGCCGAGTACTCTCACTGCCGGGGATTACGGCCGAGAAGGGGGAGGTCCTGCTGACGCTATCGAGCGATACATTGACCGCCAGCGTCAGTTTGATGATTTCAGAGAACCGGACCATAAGCATGGACGGATTTACCGGAAGAGACCTGGCCGGGGGCCGTATCGAATCGTTCGAGGCGCAGCTGGACGATGCTCGTTGGTCCTTGGTCGCCCCGGCCGATATTCTGTTTGAGGACGGAATTGAGATCTCCGGATTCCTCGCCGTGGCGGACTCCCAGCGCATCGCCCTGGGTGGTTATGTTGGGACCACACATGGCGACGACCTCTTCCTGAGCGCCACAAATGTTAAGCTGGACGCCATCCTGGACGTCGTCGGCATGCATGATTTCGGCGCTACCGTGGATGCCAGAGTGAGCATGACATCACCAAACCAGGAGGCCGAACCCACAATAAACGGCACTCTCTCGGGATCGATGACGTATGAGGACCAGGGGGCCGGCGAATTCAGAGCGCGGATGGCGTTTGCCGATCGACGTCTCAGCATCGACGCCGGGATAGACCACGCCTCCGGTCCCGAAGCCACCATTCGCGGTTATCTGCCTCTCACGCTTTCGGGAGCCGACCTGACTGAAGAGCCGGTCAGCGTCGCGCTGGAGGCAGACCTTCTCCCTATCGACTGGACCCGCGCCTTCCTCGATCCCCACCTCATTGACCGGTTGGAGGGGAATTTCTCTGGTACGCTCTCTGTGCGGGGCACTCACGGAGATCCGTCCATGTCGGGGATTGCCAGTCTGACTGAGGGGCGCATCGGCCTTCCCGACCTGGGAAAGGCCCGGCGAAGTCTCGTGTACGAGAAGGCGGCCGTGTACTTGTCCTTTCACGACGACGTGGTCAGGGTCGATTCTGCGTCTGTTCGGTCCGGCGGGGGCAAGGCTTCGGCCACGGGGTCCGTCGAGCTCCACAACCTGGCGTTCGGCCAGATGGACATCGACGTTGTGGCGCGCGATTTCCTGGTCATAGACTCCGAGCCCTATCGTGCGATTATCGCGGCAAGGATGAACATCTCCGGGACCACGCGAGAGCCTGAACTGGGAGGGAGCGTCCGTGTCGCTCAAGCCGATTTCCGTTTGACAGACGAGACTTCCGCTGCCGCCTTCGAACCCGTCACACTGAGCCGCTCCGATCTCTTGAACCTGGAAGAGCGATTTGGAATCCGCGTCACAGAGTCGGACACAACGAACTTCGATTTCTACGAAGCGCTCGAAATCAACGATTTGTCCATCGAGCTCGCCCGAAATTCCTGGCTCAGATCGCCGCGGAATCCGGCCGTTGATATTCAGTTTACTGGAAGTTTGAATGTCACGAAGGCGGCGCACGCGGACATTCAGGTGTTCGGTGTCATTGATGTTGTGACTGAGCGGAGTCAGATTGAGCAATTTGGAAGGCGTTTTGACATTCAACAGGGGAGCCTGACGTTCAATGGCCCTCCTGAGCAACCAAGCATGGACATAGGGGCCGTCTACCGAGTTCGGTCCCGCGGCTCCGAAGGAGACGAGGTCACCATCACACTCGAAGCCTCCGGATTCGCGGACGACCTGACCATATCCTTTCAGTCCGATCCGGTTATGGAGCTGTCCGACATCGTGTCCTACATCGCTACCGGGAGACCCGCCAGCGAAAGCCTGCAGCTCGGAGCCACCTCGACCGATGACTACCTGCGATCGGCCGCGGGCCTTGCGGTGGGTCCGATCACCTCGCTGGTCGAGAACCTGGCGGGCGCAGGCTTGGGGTTAGATGTGGTCAAGATTGAGCAGGACGAGATCAAAGGGCTCACGCTCACGGCCGGCAAGTACGTGTCACCCCGACTCTTTGTCTCGGTCAGCCAGCCGATCTCCCTGTCCTCGAGTTCAGGAACGTCAACCGCCGACGCCACGCAGGTTGCCATGGAATATGAGATCATCCAAAACCTTCTCGTCTCGCTGTTGTCTCGCGGGACGATACTCAAGGCCAATTTGAGGTGGGAACGATCCTTCTAGTGTTCCATCTCATAGAGCCCAGGCCGCGCGCGCCCCGCACCTCCTCGCCAAGCAAGCACGTGGCCAGATGAGACTGACGCTCCGACCCACAGACAGACGAGACTACCTGCCGCACCTGCTGGAGCGTGTAGGAGACTTCGGTCGGTTTACGATGACGTTTTTTGCGCGGGGGTTTCGGCGCCCGTGGGAATGGAGGGAACTGCTTCGCCAGATGGACGAAGTCGGTACCCGAAGTTTCCTGCTGACGGGTGTGACCGGGCTGGCCATCGGCACGGTGCTGGCCATGCAAAGCCGAGGGACCCTGGTCCAATTCGGTGCGGAGGCGATGCTTCCCAACATGCTCGCCCTCTCGGTGATCAAGGAAATCGGCCCTGTTCTCACGGCTCTGGTGCTGGCTGGGCGCCTTGGTGCGGGTATCGGCGCGGAGATTGGATCGATGCGCGTGACCGAGCAGATTGATGCCCTCGAGGTCATGGCGCTCCGGCCGCTGAACTACCTCGTCGTAACCAGGGTCTTGGCGTGTGTCCTGATGTTTCCGGTCCTGACCATCTGGACGGATGTGCTGGCGATGTGCGGAGGCTATTTCGAATCCGTCCTGGCCTCGGGAATGCACTACCGGATCTTTATCGACACCGCTTTTACTTCCCTGAGATTCAGCGATCTGTTGGTCGACACCATGAAGACTTCCATCTTCGGGTTCATAGTCGGGATGGTGTCCTGTTATCTGGGTTTCTCGGTTCGGGGCGGTACCCGGGAAGTGGGACAGGCGGCCATGCAGTCCGTCGTGGCCGCATCGCTCCTCATTCTGTTGGCCGACCTCGCCATTGTCCGACTTTCGCTCCTCGTCTTTGGAGATGTCGCATCATGAGCGCGGCCGTCCAATTTGTCGACGTCTACAAGCGTTTTGGATCGACCGAAGTGTTGCGTGGAATTACGCTGGAAGTCCGAAAAGGAGACACTGCAGCGGTGATGGGCGGATCGGGAAGCGGCAAGAGTGTGCTCCTCAAACATGTCGTACAACTGCTTCGGCCAGACCGGGGGGAAGTCTGGGTCGGAGACAAGAGAATGGACCGACTGGCGGGCGAGCCACTCGACAAGGAGCGGCTTTCCATCGGCTACTTGTTTCAGGGGGGCGCACTCTTCGATTCGATGACAGTCGCAGAAAACTTCGATTTCGTCCTGGATCGGCACACGCCGCTCACGCGTGGAGAACGACACGACCGTATCGCTGAACTCCTGACCTGGGTCGGACTCGTGGAAAAAATCGACGCACGGCCATCCGACCTCTCGGGCGGTCAGCAGAAGAGAATTGCCCTGGCCCGGGCCCTCTCGCTGAACCCGAATCTCATGCTCTTCGATGAACCTACAACCGGTCTCGACCCCATTTCGGTTCGAATGGTCTCCGAGTTGATCGTTCGGCTTCGCGAGGAACGGGGGATGACAAGTATCGTGATCACGCACGATTTGTTGTGCGCCGAAATCGTGGCCGATGCGGTCCACTTCCTGCATTCAGGCCGCATCCTCGCAGGGGGCTCGCTGGACGCCGTTCGCGCGTCCGAGAGCCCGGAAATCCGCAACTTCTTCGGAGACTAACGGTACTTGACGACCACCGGATTTCGCCCCATGACACGCAATATCAGGCTCGGAACGTTTATTCTGGTTGGGGGAGTGATCCTCCTGGCGGGGCTGTTCGCGATTGGCAACAGGACCTTCCTGTTTTCCAACACGATCAACGTGAGGGCCCAGTTCTCGAGGGTCGCCGGACTTCAGCGCGGCGCGTCCGTTCAATACCAGGGGATAAACGTGGGCCGGGTCTCTGACGTCCAATTGCCTCTCGGGCCGGGCCAGCCGATTGAGGTGGCCATGGCCATCACGTCGAACGCGTCTCACCTGCTCCGGTCCACTACGCAGGCCCAGATCAAATCCGACGGGTTGGTGGGAGAACAAATTATTGTTCTCGTGGCCGACGCCGACGCCGGAGAGCCGGTCCAGGAGAATGACATGCTGGTCGGGATTGATCCGTTCGACCTCTTCGAAATCACGGACAAGGCTATCGCTTCGGTTCGAGGTTTCGAACAGGTAGCCCGTTCGTTCGAACAAATCATGCTCGATATCCAGACGGGTCAGGGCACCCTGGGACGAATCGTCTACGATTCAACCCTGTACGTGGAGATGGTTGCCACAGCCGACGAGACTCGACGGGCGATGGCGAGTTTGGCCGCTAGCGGTGAGGCGACAGCCGAACTCTTGGCGGGTGTAGCCGATCGAGCTGCCGTTGGAATTGAGGCGGTTCTTCAGAAGGTCGAGAGTGGCGATGGGACATTGGCCCGGCTACTCAACGACCCGGCCATATACGAGGCTATCCTCGCCTCCGCCGATTCCCTCCGACTCATTGCTACGGACCTCCAGGCGGTGACCTCAATTGCGGAGAACGCGGCAACGTGGGGGGCACTCGGTTCATATCGATTCGCGGAGCTTATGGAAGCTGCCAAGCATAACTGGCTCTTCAAACGGTATTTCGAGGACCGTGGTCATGTCGAACAGGCGGAATTCGAACTCCGCGAGCGTGCCATATCAGACAGCTACAGGCGAATCGAGGATCGCCAGCGAGAACTATTGATTTGGGAGGACAGGCTCCGCACCATGCAGGCCAGCATCGACTCCACCTTGACATCCGGTCAGTGACAGAACGGTATCATATCCCGGCCAGACTGGACCCGACTCGATCTCTGCTGGGACTGTTGCTTTGTCCCGGAGACGAAGACCGCTTGAGGTGTCAGAACCGATTCTATCTCCTGGCGATAGGGGGACTGGTGGGATACCTCGTCATCATTTTCCTCGCCTGGGCCTGGATCAACATGGGGTCGGCTCCGACCGAGCAGGACTCCCAGGCCTTCTGGACCCTGCAGACGGCCTTGCTCGGTGGGGTGATCCTGCTTTCGTGGATTGGATTCCGTCCTTCCATTCGTGTCGATCTGTCCGAGGACGGGGTGTGCATCAAGATGGGGCGCAAACCATCGATCTGGTTGAGGGCCGAATCTCTTCGGTCTGCCTCCAGGATCGACGCGCGGGTGCACCATCAACACTACCGGCTGTACGCGGAGACCAGATCGTTTATCGGGGCTCCGCATCAGACGTTCGTGCTGATCAGAACAGAGGAGCAGGCGTGGGTCCTGGGTGTGTCTCCCGCCGAGCAGAACGGTCTCGTCGAGAGCATAAATGAGCTCCTCGCAGAGAATCGAGCGAACGAAACCCTCGTGGCGTGATTGCGGTTCATTCTGGAGCATACAGACGCCCAGACCGGGGCCAGGGCCGGCAGAATTGAGACCGCGCACGGTACGATTCGAACGCCGGTGTTTATGCCGGTTGGAACCGCTGGATCGGTAAAGTCAGTCTCTCCTCGAGAACTCGTGGAAGACCTGGACGCCGAGATCGTTCTTGCCAACACCTACCACCTCTACCTCCGTCCCGGAACGGAAGTGTTGGAAAAGGCGGGTGGGCTGCACCGGTTCATGAGCTGGGATAGGCCTCTGTTGACCGATTCGGGTGGGTATCAGGTGTTCTCACTCTCGGGGATTCGGAAATTGACTGAGGAAGGGGCGCGGTTCAAGAGCCACCTGGATGGTTCCTACCACCTGTTCACGCCCGAGTCGGTGATGGACACTCAGCGGAAAATCGGCGCCGACATCATGATGGTCCTGGACGAGTGTCCCCCCGGAGATGCCTCCTTCAAGTATGCGGACGACTCCAATTCGTTGACCATCCGGTGGGCCCGCCGATGCCGAGATCAGTTCGAGAGATCGCCCGCCTGCTACGGTCATGAACAAGCGCTGTTTGGAATCGTGCAGGGGGTGGTCTACCCAGACCTCCGTCGCAAGTCAGCCGAGCAGTTGCTGGAGATCGGATTTCCCGGTTACGCCATCGGCGGACTTTCGGTAGGAGAGCCGGCCGAGCAGATGTACGACATGGTCGAGGTCGTCAACGAGATTCTGCCCGCGGAGAAGCCCCGCTACCTCATGGGTGTCGGAACGCCCGCGAATCTGCTTGAGAACGTGGCCCGCGGGGTGGACATGTTCGATTGTGTCATGCCCACAAGGAATGCCCGCAACGGGACCATGTTTACCACGAGAGGCATCGTAAATCTCCGGAATGCGAAGTGGAAGCAGGCGTTCGAGCCCGTCGATGAAGGTCTCGAGGGATACGCCTCCAATGCGTTCACGAAGGCGTACACGCGGCATCTGATCAATACCGGTGAGATTCTCGGGCTGCGCATAACCACCATGCAGAACCTCGCTTTGTACGCCTGGGTGATGCGATCCGCCCGGGCCGCGATTCTCGAGGACCGGTTTGGGACCTGGATGGAATCCGCCCTTCCGGATCTGACCGGACGCCCATAGGTATCAGCCCTATGGCCCGCAGCTTCCAAGTCCCCGAATCCTATCGATCCCCGATTGTCTCGGTGGTAAAAGAGGCCCGAAAGCTTGCCGACCCGCGCAAGAGAGACCTGGCACCCAGCGTTCTGGATTTCGGGACGCTCCGCGTGAAACTGGCGCGGCATTTCGGATTCTGCTACGGCGTCGAAAATGCGATCGAGATTGCCTACCGGGCCATTGAAGAGAATGCTGGACGGCAGATTTATCTCCTGTCGGAGATGATTCACAACCCGCATGTCAATGACGACCTCAAAAGTCGCGGCATCCTGTTTCTGCGCACGACGTCTGGGGAGCAGCTGATCCCTTTCGAAGAGCTGAATCCGGACGACGTGGTGATCATTCCAGCTTTCGGCGCCTCCCTCGAAATCAACGAGGTACTACGGGCGAGGGGCGTGGATGTGAAGGCCTACGACACGACCTGCCCGTTCGTCGAAAAAGTCTGGAGACGTAGCTCGCAGATAGGCCGCAAGGACTTCTCGATCGTGGTCCACGGGAAGCGGCTGCACGAGGAGACACGCGCGACATTTTCCCACGCCAAGGAGGTTGCACCGGTCGTTGTTGTCCGGGATATCGAAGAAGCGAGGGAACTCGCGGATTTTATAACCGGGAGTCGCCCGATCGGCGAATTCCGGGACCTTTTTGCGGATAGAGTTTCGGAAGGGTTCGATGAAACGCGGGACCTGGCCAAGATCGGAGTCGTTAATCAGACCACCATGCTGGCCACGGAAACCCAGGCCATTGCCAGCCTCCTCCGGCAGGCGATGGTCAGCCGGTACGGGCCGGACTCGATCGGCCAGCATTTCGCGGACACCAGTGACACGTTGTGTTACGCTACCAACGAAAATCAGGACGCGACAAAGAGCCTCATCGAGGACGGAGCCGATCTTGCGATTGTTGTCGGTGGTTTCAATTCTTCGAACACAGGCCACCTTGTGGAACTCTGCGAGGAGCGCATGCCGACGTTCTTCGTCAGCGGACCCGACGGATTGGAATCGCCCCAACTCATTCACCACTTCGATTTCGAAGGAAGAAAGAGCGTAACAACGTCGGATTGGTACCCGACCGAGGAGCCGGTCGAACTCATTCTTACCGCCGGGGCATCCTGTCCGGATGTCCTCATCGAAGGCGTGATCAGAAAACTCTTGTCCTGGCACTCCGGAGCTTCGAGCATTGAGGCGGCGCTCGAGCCGTTTTTTTCAGCCACCCAGCCCGCCATCTAACATGTCCTGGTACGAGCAGTGGTTTGATACCGACGAATATGAACTGGTGTACCAGAACCGCGACGACGGGGAGGCGACCGGGGCCATCAACATGATCGAGGAGATCGCAAACCCGCTGGCCGGGGGGACGGTCCTGGATGTCGGCTGCGGCCGGGGACGCCATAGTTTGAGCCTGGCCTCCCGTGGATATCGAGTGACGGGGCTCGACCTGTCCAAGCGTTCTCTCGAGTCGGCCCGAAGGAAGGCGGAGGAGGTAGGCGCTGACGTCACTTTTATCCACGGCGACATGAGGGATCCCGTAGACGGCTCGTTCGACATGGTGGTCAACCTGTTCACGGCATTCGGGTATTTCGAAGCCGAGAAGGAACACCAGCGCGCGGTTGACGCCATGGCAGGCGCCTTGAATCCGGACGCCGTACTCGTGCAGGACTTCCTGAATCCCGGCTACATCAAAGCCAATTTTGTACCGGCGGACCGCCGAACAGTGGGAAGCCTGGAGATCAGGCAGAGGCGACGCATAAAGGAAAACCGCATTGTGAAAACGATCGAGTTCGTGAGGAAGGACGGATCGCATTCGTTCCAGGAAAGCGTCGCCTTGCTGGCTTTGGACGATTTCGAACGATTTTATGCGGCGGCCGGTCTCCAACTCCTGGAGGTACGAGGAGACTACCATGGTGGCGACTTCCACGAGACCTCCCCTCGATGTATCCTGTTTTCGAAGAGATTGTGAGCCGATTCATTCTTGTTCTTGTGCTTTCCGGCTGCGGCCTGTTCTCGACGAGAGTGCCCGAGCTTCCGGTGACAGAGGGGGGCACTTACGCGCAACCGGACGCGCCGGAGCAGGTGATCGACAACATTCAAAACGCTGTGGCAGAGCTCAATACGCTTAACTATCGACGTTCGCTGGCCGCCACGCTCTCGTTTCAGCCTACCGCCACCGCCGAGGCCAGAGAGTCCATTTGGGGTGGGTGGGGGCGCGCCGAGGAAGAGCAATATTTCAGCACGCTGGTAGCGGCGGCATCGGACAACGAGGGCCATTCGCTCGTGCTCAACGATCAATCGCTCACCATCGTCGAGGCCACTCGATTTCAATTGGATGCCACGTACGTGCTGACGGTCAACCACAGGCGGCCGGACGCATCGACCCGGGTACAGGGTCGACTCATTTGGGTGATCGAGCAGCGCGGCGACGGACTCTGGGAACTGGTGGACTGGACCGATCAGGAACTGGCCGGCACAGCCACCTGGAGCGACCTCAAGGCCGAGTTCGTCAAGTGAGTCCCTATCGCCCCATACCGGCAGGCGGGAAGTGAGCTCATATCGCCCCATATCGGCAGGCGGTGGCCGAGGAGGCTTGGCGGCCCTCACCTTGGTCGCCGTACTGGCAGGGTGCAACCCGTTTGCTCCCGCGCTGGATTCGGGTGCCGCCTTCGGAGATCTGTTGGGTGACCCTACCACCACCAACGGCTTCTTTACCAATTTTCAGAACGCGTACGAACTCAGGGATCTGTCCCTCTATGAACCGCTGTTGGACTCCTCCTTCGTGTTTGTATGGCGAGATTTTGATGCGCAGGTGGACCGCGAATGGGGGTTCGCCGAGGACCTGGAGACCACCAGGCGACTCTTCGCCAATGCGAGTCTCATCAGACTTCAGTGGAATCAGATTCTGGCAAGAGACCTGTTCGGGACTCAAGAACGAATCATTCGTTCTTTCAACCTGACCATCACGCTGGAGCAGGGAGAGGTCTTCAGAGGCGATGGCAACGTCAACTTCCTTCTGGGTCGGGCCGATTCGACCGCCGCCTGGAAACTCCTCCGCTGGCGGGACGAGAGCGACTTTTAGAATCGCTAGATTCCAGCCCGCGATGCAAGAACCTTGTCGACCCAACTCTATCGACCCACCTCCCTCGACTCAACTCTATCGACCCAAATGGACCAGGCCCTCGAATACGCAGCCAAACATCAGGAAACCTTTGTCGGCGAGCTTGAAGACTTCCTGAGAATCCCGTCCGTAAGTACAGATCCCGGATACGCTGACGATGTCCGTCGGGCCGCGGAATGGATGGTGAGCCATTTCGAAGGCCTGGGCTTCGAGACCGTCGAACTGGTGGAGACGGACGGGCATCCCATCGTCTTTGCCGAGTACGTTGCCGATCCGAGTCTGCCAACGCTGCTTGTGTATGGCCACTACGATGTTCAGCCTGCGGACCCACTCGAACTCTGGGACTCTCCACCGTTTGAGCCCGTACGGAAGGGCAATCTGCTCTACGCCAGAGGCGCGTGCGACGACAAGGGGCAAGTATTCATGCATCTTAAGGCGGCGGAGGCCTACCTCAGGACCTCGGGCTCGCTTCCGCTGAACATCAAGTACATCATCGAGGGCGAGGAGGAGTGTGGATCAACGCACCTGGGCGGGTTCATCGAGAACAACGCGGAAAAGCTCAAGGCCGACGTTGTCATGGTTTCCGACACTGCACTCTTCGCGCCGGGAGTTCCCTCCATTTGTTATGGGCTGCGGGGTCTGGCCTACGTCGAGGTGACACTCACCGGCCCCGATCGTGATCTCCACTCCGGCGTCTATGGCGGCGCGGTAGAGAACCCCATCAATGTCCTGGCTCGCATGATTTCGGATCTGCATGATGCAGACCACAAGGTTGCCATCCCGGGGTTTTACGACATGGTCCGTCCGCTGTCGGATGAGGAGCGGGCCGGATTCGCCGCCCTTCCTTTCGATGTGCAGAACTGGGCTGGCGAGGTGGGGGTGAAAGTGACTCGAACCGAAGCCGGATATAGCGCCTTCGAGGGTTCAACCGCGCGGCCTACCCTCGACTGCAACGGTATCTGGGGTGGGTACACGGGCAAAGGAGCCAAGACGGTACTACCTTCCCAGGCCAGCGCCAAAATCTCGATGCGCCTGGTCCCCGACCAGACTCCAGACGAGATCGTTGGCAAGATTCGGGATTACTTCGAAGCCAACATTCCAGACACCATGACCCTGAGTTTTTCCGACCTCCACGGAGGACACGGAGTCCTTGTGGATACGAGTAGCCCCGCGATGGAGGCGGCCTCGGAAGCGCTGGAGAGCGTCTACAACAAGAAACCCGTGTTCGTTCGGGGGGGCGGAAGCATCCCGGTGGTGGCAGAATTCAAGACGCTTCTGGGCCTGGATACCGTACTCATGGGCTTCGGCCTGGACTCAGACTCCATTCACTCGCCCAACGAGTGCTTCGGACTGGATCGGTTCGAAGAGGGCATCCAGTCTATCATTCGTTTCATGACCCTATACGCCCGGCGGTAGCTCCGCTGCAAGCCAAACACCCATCACGAGGAAGGGCGACTCGTCTGGCCGATCAACTCCACGGCTACCTCCGGATAGAGGACTCCTCTGTCGTCCAAGACCGGCGCTGCCCCGCCCCTCAGATACCGATCGAAAAAGGCCAACGACCAGTCATTGATCACCGTCAGATTTCGGAATGCATCGATCGCGCCTGGCGGCCGGGTGCTCGCGGCTCTCACATCGATGGGCACATCCCCCAACTCGAGCAGGAGAGGCAGGTCGGTAAAGCTGTAGTGGGTGGTGCCTTGCACGGTCAACGAAAGACCCGGTCCGGTTAGTCGATCTGCCACAGCACTCTGAACGAATTCGGAAGCGCTTGCAAAGAAGAGCAGCAGTGGATCGTTCACGCCGACGCCTTCAGCGGCCTCGCCTACCTGCGGACCATCCAGGGACACCGCCGCGGTGAACCGGTCGTCAAACGTGTGCACCTCCGCCGCCGCCGAGCCACCGGTCGAATGCCCAATGGCACCCACACGAGACAGATCCAAGCGCCCGGTGAGCAGACCGGCCGGGTCGTTCGCATTCAAAAGCGTTAACTCGTCCAAGACGGATACCATGTCTTCGGCCCAGATCCGGACGATAGTGGGGAATTCCGGAGCCGAAACCCCCGTCCTGATGGATTTGATGGTGCCGTCGGGAAAAACAGTCGCGAAGGCACCGTACGTGTGATCGATCCCGACCACCAGAAACCCCTGACTCGCCAGTTCTGCAGCAAACGTCGTGTATAGACTGTTGACCCCTGCGAGCCCATGAGACCAGAAAACGATGGGTAGTTGGGACACGACGGATGTTATGGGGGCCCCTGAGGTGGTCTGCGTGCCAAGCGTCGAGATGATCGCGGCCATCTCCTCCGGCGGCAGGTAGTCTTGGGTCACCGAGAACAGGTCCGTGACAACCGGATGCAGATAGGAAACGGTGCCCAAGCCCTCCTCATCGGCCGGGTACCAGATCTTGACGTTCAGCTCCCGCTGGTCCGATTCCGGCGTGTAGGCATCATCGCGATCGGCGTCCACGACAAAAATGGAGCTGGTCCCCACCAGGAAAGGCCCGGTAGTCGCCGGAAGAGCCACGGAGGCGACCAACGGGTTCTCGTCCTCAATCCCCGATGAGACAAGCTCACAGGCTGAAATCAAGAGCATTGCCGGCAGAGCCAGCCAAAGGGTCCGAGACATGGGGGCCATCGAGTTGCTCCGCGAAAACGCGGGTGATGAGGTCAGTTCTGGAGCGGCGCCAGAACGTAGAGGGTCAGGTCGTCCACGAATCCAGGGGCTTCGAGAGCGAATGCTGCGGGCCCGTACCCGGTTGCACGCGTCCGGGTTTCTTAGCTTCCCGGTGTCACCCCTACTGATTCAACTTTGATGCCCATCGTTCTCGGCATAGACGGAGGCGGCAGTTCTACACGCGCCGTCCTGGCCTCAGATTCCGGAGATGTACTCGGGCATGGGGCGGGAGGCCCGTCCAATCTTCTGAGTGTGGGCCGAGAACAGACCGCGGCATCCCTCGAAGAAGCCGTAGGTCTGGCTTGGGCCGATTCAGGACTGGACCGGCGCGAGGCCGATGTCGCCGTGCTGGGATTGGCTGGGTTGACACTGCCTCAGCACCGGAATGTGATCTCCGTTCTCGCCGCAGAGTTGGGCTTGGCGAGCGCCGTACGCGTGGAACACGACCTTCACATCGCGCTAGCCGGTGGCCTGGCAGGGGACCCGGGGATCGTCCTGGTTGCGGGTACGGGCGCGGCCTGTTTCGCCAGAAGCAAAATGGGAAAAACGGCTCTCGTTGGTGGAAAGGGGGCGTTGGCCGGCGACTCCGGCAGCGCCTACTGGGTCGCCCACCGAGCAGTCCGAATCGCGGTCAAACAGCTGGACGGACGGCTGCCAGAGTCTGAGCTGTGTCAGACCGTCCTGTCATTCCTGGGAGTGGCTAGAGAGGGTGACTTCGTATCGAAGCTCCGAGCGCTGACCACCCCGGAGATTGCCAGGCTGTGTCCCCTCGTTGTTCGACTTGGTATCGATGGGGATGACGCGGCGCGCCAGATCGTCGCGGGGGCCGAGGCCGCCCTGGCAGACATGGCCCGGACTGCCGCCCGCCAGGCCGACCTATCGGAGCCGAAACTGATCCTGACCGGTGGTCTCGCCCGTTCCCTGGGGTTTCGACCCGGTCTCGAGGCCGCCGTCGCGGCCGGCCTCCCCGGCGTCACCTTCCCCGGGCGTACGCTCTCGCCGGTTGGCGGAGCGGTTCTCGAGGCACTCCGCGAGCTGGGCGCCCCAATAGACCGAGACACGCTGAAGCGGCTGGAAAGCCTTACCGTACGATGACCAGTGGCTGCAATCTGACTTGGCCCGACGCCTCGAGACGGGCGAAATACGTGCCCGCAGGCAATTGGGATGCGTCCACTCGGACGGTATGCGATCCGGCCTCCCGAAGCCTGCCGCGCTCCACCACGGCCACCCGCTGGCCGAGTGTGTTGAACAGCACCAAGCTCACGCGGCTAGCCCTCGGCAACTCGTACGTCAGCGTGGTGGTTGTGGCGAACGGATTCGGAAAGGACGGCGAGAGTGTAAACTCGGCCGGCAACTCATCGCCCTCAACGGCCGTGGGCGCACTGTCGATTCCGAAGTATTCCAGGATCCGATCCAGGAGTACAACCCGGGTACTCGGAGCCGCGCCGTCATCCAGATGCCCGAGGGCATAGGATGACACAAACGTCTTCCCTCCTGCCAGCGTCTCGTTCTGGACGGCCACCGGATCGAACCCATCCACCACGAAAGCGGCGATCGCGGGCGCCTGTGGGGTGAACTGGTCTATCCAGGTAGTTCCGGTCTGGGACGTACCCAAAAACAACATTCCGTCCGTCAGGGCCCCTGTCTGGCCTGCCAGGATTACCGGAGGGATGGGGCTATTCGCCCCGTCAACCACTCCTGCCAGGCCGAAGAGTGCCAGGAAAGCACTGTTCGATCGCTGATCGAATCCCAATGCCTCACTGCCCTCCAGGTATACCGACCCGCCCGCCTCGATGTATTCCGTCAACTGGGTCGCCATGATGTCGGAGAGTTGGGTGGCGCCGGTCGAGAACGACCCCAGACTCAGGAACACCGCATCATAACCGGTCAACGGAGCATGCATCTGATCGGAATGGGCGTACGCGCTGATCACCCCACGGCTCAGAAACTGGTTGCGCAGGTAGTCACCACTTCGGTCAAACTTGCCCGGCCCACCCTGCCAGAGGTAGACCCCCTCGTTGACCGATATGAAGTCCTGCCGAGTAATTGTGGTTTCGTTGGCACCGGCCGTCACAGTAAGTGACACCGTGTACAACCCGGGCTCCGTGTACGTGAAATCCTCCAACTGGCCGGTTGCGTCGGTCACCCCATCGCCATCGAAATCCCAGGCCCGAGCCGAGATGCTCGGCCCCACGGAAGCCGAAACGTCCGTGAACGAGACCGTCAGAGGTAGGGGCCCGGCAGTCCTGGAGACGGCAAAATTCGCTTGCAGGATGTAGCCCCTTCTGAGAAACACTTCAGAGATGACGCTCGAGTTCGCTCCGCCGTTCAGGAGCGAGTCTGCCTGAAGAAAGGCGAACGCTGCATCCGCCTGAGAGGACGCGGAGCCGGTCATGGACATGGCCTCCAGCATCAGAAGGTCGGTTGTCTCGCGTCCCAGCAACTCCCAAATTTCCATCACAGACGACGCCCAGATTTGACCGTCTGTGTGTATCTGGTCTACCAGGCCCTCCGGATAGTGAGCTTCATACGCCGCCGTCCGGCCCGACCAGAATTCATTGTGACCGTCCCAGTGGAATACCCAGGCTCGCTGATCATCGGCCTCGTCCCAGGACCCCGTGCCGCGGCTGTAGGAGTTGGCCCAATAGTCGCCGAAACCCTCGCTCAGCCCCTCCACCTGTGAGAGTCCGCCGTTCGTGACCCAGTCGTGAAGGCCGTGTCCAAGTTCATGGAGCAGCACGTCGGCGTCCTCCGCGTCATCGACACCGCCCTCGCCGAAGGTCAGGGAGCCAACTCCGCCAGAATAGAAGGACTGATCTTGGCCGTTGGCTCCGTGAGGATCGATCAGGACTCCTCCCGTGTATTGAGTCGGCATGAGGGCGAAGCCCAGCGTCTCGTTGATGTAACGCATCGACTTGTCGATGTGGTAGTAGGCATTTACCGCCTCAAAAGCGTCCTCCCCCCTCGTGAAATGCCAATCGGAGGTGAGTTGGGCAAAGTTGCTGTCGATCGGAACCTCGGTGTCGTGAATCCGGGCGTAGGGTCCCTCCAGGAAGTAGGTCGTGCCATCGAAGGTGATATCCCGAAGCGTGACCTGGACCAACTGGTCGGTGAGTTCCTGCGAGTCCGCATCATCGTTGTCGGTGATGGCCGCTCCATAGACACCGCGAGAGCTGGACAAAGGATCGGGGTCGAATACCCAGCCCGAGCCGTCGGTGCGAAAACGGGTGCCATCTACAGCGGGCTCTGTGTCGGGGATGGAGAGAGGTGCCTGGCGATGAGTGCCTGGATTGGCCTGGTCGGCGTGATCGGCGTGATCGGCCGGCCTTCCTCTGGTGGTCTGCGCGCGGTTCATGGCTCGGAATATCTCCCCTGAGTCCGCGTCTATCAGCACTTCCCAATCACCCTGGAGTGACTCCTGAGCCACGAGTTCGACCTTGTGCGCCACCCGGGCGCGGCTCCCGTACGGGTAGACCACGGTAGAGACACGCTCCAGCTGCGGACGGGTCGTGATTCCGAGGTAATCGCGGGCGGCGGACACCGCCGCTGCCGTCGACTTCGGGGCTGGAGAGGAAACACGAAGCCCCGGCCTGAACCCGTTGACCACGAATGCGACGCGGCCAGAGTGGCTCAGCGATATCACGATGTCAGAATGAAAAACCTGCATCCCGGAGACGACCTGCTTGAACCGGACCCGGAAACCCCCTGGTGTCTCTCGGGTGGCGGTATGAATCACGGCCGAGGCATCGATGCCCAGTTCGGCACCCCTATTGGCCAGGTACTCGCGAGCCCGGGCCTCGGGGGTCGCCGCCGCGGACCGGTACGCTGTCCCGAACACCACCAGAGGAAATCCCGTCTGCTCATTGATGCGCATGGATTCGGTGCTCGTGGAATGCACCTTCTCGTCAGGCCGAAATTCCTGAGGCTGCGCGAACGCGAGTACTGGGGCTAGCAGAAAGGCTGACAGGAGTGCGTATCTCCTCATGAGCCCTTGCGGAAAATGTGTTGGTATCGGTCGCAGCAACCTTCGTCGAGGATCAGCGCGCCCGTCTCGTCAAATCGAACCCAGTGACCGGGCGGGTCTCCAATCGACGCCCATCCGATCGCAGCGGTTGTAGTCGGTCCGGACTCGAGTACGTATTGGACCCGAAGTCCCGAGTCGTCCTCGACCGTGGCGAACGTCCCGGCAACCCAGGATTCGCCGTCCTTCAGGAAGGTGAAGGACCCATCGGCGCCGAAAGTAGCGGTAATAGTGTACCCTTCGTCCCGAGAAGTCGACGCTCGGCCCATTTTCCCGCCAGAGGTCTCGATCCAAGTCCAGCTGCCTAGAATTGGGGCGTCCGCCTGCGATTCCCCTTGGCGAGATGTGGAGGTGCAGGCGGCGAGTCCTAGGAAGAGAATCAGGCGTAACGACTTCAAGGAATTCCTGGCTCTGGATGTTGGCAATTTAGCGGATCACGGAATGATAGCCGGAGTGGCCCCAAGGCCCGGCCCATATATCATGGCGTTCACCAGAAGGCGCTCTGTGCCCATGGTGCTTGCGCGGAACGTGGGTGGCGTCGCAAAAAGAATCACCTGTCCCTTCCCCTTCTGCTCCCTCGTCACCAGCGCGGAGTTTGCGAGTCGTTCTCCGGCCTCTGGCCACAACAGACCGCTCATCCGCAGGTCCATTTCTTGCCCGGCCGGCACAACGCTCCAGCCCACACGACTGGCCACAGCACCAGGAGACTCCCTGTAAGCCCCAGCGCGCATGGCCGCTTCTACGCCCACCTCGGACATGAACACCTGAGGCGTCGTGAAGAGGACCGGAAGCCTGCCGCCTGTACCGAAAGTCAGCCAATGTTTTTGGTCCGTCCTACCGGCCAGCATGGCTCCAGCGGGCATGAACATCCGCTGCCAGCGATCCAGGCGCTCTAACCCCTCCGCCGGTCGCTTGAGGTCGCTAGCCATACTCCACGGCAGTGAACTTGACATGGCCGCGGAGTGACTCCAGACGGAAGTCGAGTCTGGACCCATACCGTTCACGGCCATCCATTCCCGAAGGATGTGATCTTCATAGGTTTCAAGTTTTCCGATCACATCCCGCAACAAACGGACTCGGCTCAAAGAACTTTCCGATCCGGCAAGCTGCCCTGCCGAGCTTCCGACGGCGATCAACGTACCATCCGCTTCAACCCATGTCTCGAGGGTACTGAGTGCCTGCGTAGACCACTCGGCCGAGGTGCGATGTGGAAGCACGATCACGTTGTACCGCCTGAGATCAGTCCCGGGAGTCAACCCGTTCAGTTGCGTATGGCGGATTCCGATGCGATGGTCCAACATGTATCGCTGGGACCCTTGATCGTAGGCACTGATGCCCGGTCCAGACAAAATCGCAATCCGGGGCGGCTCGAGCCGCTGAAATCCGCCTCCTCCAAGGTCAGGCAGCTCACCCTCTCCGAGTCCCGTTGTGAGTGACGCCGCGGTGAGACCAACCGCGCTCGCTACTTCGGCCAACGTCTCCTCTAGATCCCCAGGAAACGACCTGTTGTCATTCCGGAGAACGACTGGCGAACCACGAGGCATTTCCACACCGCCCAGCTGAAAGGCCTTCATGGCCGCGCGCACTTCGACGCCCCGTTCCATGAGGCGCGCGGCGACCGACACCGAGGCATCATCGCTGCCATTGATCGCCCAGGCGACTGTTCTCATGGAGGCTTCGAGAACGCTATCTGCACCACCCCTTTCATCCATTCCGAGGAGCTCAGCATCAGGAGGAAGACCCGATTCCAACGAGAGGGCCTCGAGACCATGCATCATCGTGATGCTCCAGGCGGTCACGTCATAAATGGTGGTGGTACCCGTTCGTAATATGGCTTCTCGCTCCCGGTTGACATATCCAGGAGTCAGCCTGGTGTCGAACTCAAGCAACGCGGCAATATGATGCCCTTCAGGCTGCCGGTTGGGGATGAGGATCGTTCCGACGGGGAGGCTGCGCTTTTGAAATGATAGACCGAATTGGTCCTTCCCGGAGGCTCGGAACTCCTTGGTAGTCCGGTAGATCTCGAAACCCTGAAGCTCCATTAGATCCAGGAAACCGTCGAGCCTGCTTCGATTGTCCGTAGGAAGAATCGCGAACGATCGTTTAGCGAAGGGTCCATCCGGACTGACCGCCAGGCGCCGTTCCGCAAGGACGTCTCGCCTCAGATTGGCGACGTTGGCCTGAAGTGTGCTGAGATTGGCCAGGCTGCTGACGGCTTGATGATGCACAGCCTCTCTGTAGGTGTGGATGGCCCCGCCGGGCCTCCTTACCCCATCTTCGGTGATTCTCGCCTGCTCGTACAGGATGCCGATAGCACCGCGAAGCGTTCCCCACGCGTCCGAGTAGCCGGGATACCAGCCCTCATTCCACTCCCCTGTGTAGTAGGCCCAGTTGTAGCGGTCGAAAGCGGCCGCCTGATCCTTCGCGAATCTACCATGCCATTCTTTGCGATTGGCCGGGATATTTGGATTGACCGGAGACCGCTGCGGCGAAAACAGGTAGGTGTCTTGAGAGCCCATCTCGTGCGCGTCTACGAACAGGAGCGGGTGCCAGGTGGATGCCTCCCGTATTCGCCCTGTGGCCTCGGGATTGACCCCCAGCGCCCAATCGCGATTCAGGTCGAAGCCGTAATGATTGGTCCGTCCCCCGGGCCAGTATCCGGCGTGAAGAGCCGACTGATCGTCGACGCTGGGTTGTGTACCCCTGTGTTCTGCAACCTGCTGAAGCCACCGGTTTCGGCCGTCCGGATTCTGCATCGGGTCTATCAGTATGACCAAATTTTGCAGCATGCTCTCCACAGCCTCGCCTTGCGCAGCGGCCAGATGGTGCACTACTGCCAGCGCCGCGTCCGATCCAGAGGTCTCGTTTCCGTGGATCGAGTAGGCCATCCAAGCAGTCCCGGGCAGACTTGAGATGAGGGCATCGGCATCAGCTTCGCTCAGGCCTCTGGGATCCGCCAAGCGTGCGAGTCCGGAACGGATCGTCTCCATCCTGGAGTGGTTTGCGGGCGACGTAATTATGGCGTAGTACAAGGCTCGACCCTCGTGACTCCGCGCGTATTCTACAACCGTTACTCGGGAGCTACTCTCTCCCCAGGCCAAGACAGCACGTTCGATCTCGTGAGGAAAAGCCGCCCGCTCGCCAGGCGCAAAACCCAGCAGGGCCTCCGGCGTCGGAATGGTGGGATCGTACGATGTCCCCGGGAAAAACTCGACGTCGTAGGCCAGACTCTGCACCGGAGTGGGTTCGAGTTGTGCCATTGCCGTGCTAACCGTGAGCGAAATTATGCTCAGGAGTAGAATAGCCCTCATCTTTAGTAGGTCTTTTTGTGGGTTGGACGGGCTCGCAGCCTGTTCGATGATAAGCGTTTCTAGTTGAGTGGCGATGATCACCCCGGACTCGCTCCGATTCGTGGCGCGGAGCCGGGAGCGCTCCTAGCGAACGGTCAACGGCCGCGCGCTCACCGTTCCCCGCATCTCGAGAACCACGAAATACACCCCAGTTGGCAGCGAGCTTACATCCAGGCTGCCCTGGCCGTTCCGGAGGTTGGTCACGACCGCCGTTTCCCGTCCCAGCACATCAAACACCCGCACGCTCCCGTCGAACTGCGAAGCCCGAATGTAGATTCGATCGCTTGCGGGGTTTGGACTGACCGACCACTCGGGCTGGTCCGGAGGGACGGGAGTGGCTACTGCGGTCCCCGTTCCCATCACCGCCAAGAGTCGCTGCCACATTTGGTCGTGAAACTCAAGCGGGACCAGGCCGCCCGCGCGCGCCTCGCCCAGACGAACGACAACCAAGTCAAGACCCGGTGCCACGCTGACGAATTGACCTCGAGCACCGGCCGCGACATAAACATCCGAGGGAGCACCGGGGGCGATGGGCCCCTCGAAACTCGTCGAATCCCCCGGCGGAATGTAGCTTGACTGGCCGTTCAGCCACCAAAGATATCCGTAGGACGGATTCATCTCCTGGGACGGCCGAGTCAAGGACTCCACATAGTTGGAATCCGCCAGGATCGGGGCACCCTCCCACACTCCGCCGCGCGCTACCAAAAGGCCAAAGCGAGCCGCGCTCCGAGCGGTGGAAAAGAAAAAATTGTTGAACAAGCGCTGGTCCCAATACCCATCGAAGCCAATCGTCGACCCGAGGCGCGATTGCGTGAACGCGGTGATGTCCTGACCAGAAGCCGCCTCGACGACGTTCCTAAGCAAAGAATAGGGGGCGTTGTGATAGACCCAGCGTGTCCCGGGGTCGGCTCGATACTGTAGACATGCTCGAAGCGTGCACGCAAAGGCAACTGTCTCGTCGAGGCCTGTGGTCATGGTCAGTTGATGCCAAAGGGTGATGGCATCCTCCCGAGCGCTGGACGTGAGAGTCCACCGTCCCAGGTAGTCGCTCGTCGGATCGTCAAGCGACAACAATCCTTCGTCTCGGGCGATGCCGACCAGTACCGCCATGAGGCTCTTCCCCGCCGAAAACCACACCCAAGAACTGTCCGCTTCGAAATCTCCGAAGTACTGTTCCAGCACTATGCGACCGCCTTGCAGGACCAGAAACGCCTTCGTGTCCTCAGATTCCAGCCACGAGAACAACTCCGACGCCGGCTCTCCATCCCAGCCTAGCTGCCCCGGATCCACGGTCTCCCATGTTCCAGGACCGACGGGAGGGAAATACTGCGCCCAGGCCGTGCTGGAGCAGGTCATGATGACACCGAACAACAAGATGCAAGTTGACTTTCGCATGACCTCCGAACGCTCGACCCCTCGAAAGTGTTTGCCGCTGGAAACTGGCGCCTTTTCGGCGGCGACGTGCCTCGGCTTTTGACCCGAATTGTTAGAGTTCCGTGATAGTTCCGTGGCCGACCAATACTACATTGTTGCTCTAAGCATTAGGACTTCACATGCGCACTCCATGGCTCGCGTCGATTCTCAGACTGGTCTTTCTGGGACTGTTGTCGACGGGCTGCATCGGGACAGACCTGGTAGGTGAGACGCTGGAAGACCTCGGGGATCCGCGGATCGAAATCACACCCGAGGAGCTCGCTTTGGAACTGGGAACCACGGCCTCGTACGAGGCCGTCTATTACCGGCCGGACGGGACCGTCGATGAAGCGGCAAGCTTCACATGGTTGTCGTCCGATGCGAACATCGCGACTGTCAGCGACGCAGGCTTGGTTACGCCGGTCTCGGTTGGGCAGGCCAGCGTGCGTGCCTCAGCCCGCGGTGTCGAAAGTGACCCGGTGCTTCTGACAGTCGTGGAGGACCCCAATCAACTGGCCCGGGTGGCACTACAGCCATCCACGATCTCGCTGACGCCGGGCGTGACTGCCCAGCTTTCAGTCCGGCTGTTTAGCTTGGCAGGAGACGAACTTCCAGCGCGTGCCATCACCTACTCGATGGCGGACCCTGCTATCGCAACCGTGTCCGCGAACGGACTGGCTCGAGGCGTGGCCCCGGGCATCACCGGCGTGACCGCAAGCGTGGATGGAATCACAAGCACCGAGACCGAGATCCGGGTTCTCGGGCAGGAGCTCACCGGGACCTTCCGGGCCCGCTCCGGCACTACCTACACGGTAACCGGGGGCGTCACGCTGCAGGAGGACTCGGATGGGAGCGTGGCCTTGAAAATTGGAAGCGATTTTGTCACGACCAATGGCCCGTCCCTCCACGTTTATTTGTCCACAAGCGACGGGGTGACATCGACCAGCGTAGATCTCGGAGCCCTTCAGGCCACGAGCGGCGAACAGGAGTACTCCGTTGGCCAGGGCGTGGACCTGACGACCTACCGGTGGGTCATCATCCACTGCGTTCCATTTAACCTCACCTTTGGCTCCGCGCAACTACGGTAACCCAACCATGAGTGTCTTCAGGAGCATATTGTTGTGTGTGGCGCTGACTCCCCTTCTGGTGACCGATGCCTCGTCCCAGGCTTGGCCCCAGGCAAAGGGTCACGGCTTCTATCAGTTGGGTGTCCAGGCCGTGCGCGCCACCGAGTTCTATGAACCCGACGGAAAACTAGTCGACATCCCCACCATCGGTGACTATCTCTTCACCTTCTACGGGGAGCGCGGCCTGACCGACAAGCTGACCCTCCAGGTCTACATCCCCATTGTGGAGCGGATCACGCTAAACAGGATCGTTGGCGAGGAGACCGGCTTCGTGTTTTTTGAGGGTGACGCCGTGACCGGCATCGCCGATGCGGATATCGGCCTTCGATATGGGATATGGAATAGTGGCGGCGCCGTCGCCAGCGTGGTCGTGCGACTCGGAATACCACTTGGCCAATCCAGCCAGGAGAACGGACTGCAAACCGGAGACGGCGAGCTTAACCAGCTTGTCGGGCTCGCCGTGGGCTATTCATTCTGGCCCATTCCTGCCTATGTCCAGGCAGATTTTGGCTATAACAACAGACTGAAGGGATATTCCGACGAACTGGTCTACAAGGCCGAAGCAGGCCGCACGATTGGATCCAAGTTTACCCTTATCGGTCGTGTCCGAGGCGTGCTGTCGCTCGACAATGGAATCGACGAACGACTCGGGGGCATGGGCGGGCTCTACAGCAACAATCAGCGTTACATGGCCTACGGAGCCGAACTCGCCTTCAGTCCCTCCGGCACCTACGGCGTGTCTATTCGCGGTGAGGGCGCCGCCTTCGCGCAGAACGTGCTTGCGGCCCCTGCCTTCGGCGTGAGCCTGTTCCTGAAGCGCTGAGTGTTGGCGCCGTTCCGAATGGGTCTACAGGCTGGAAGGGCGGGAGTATCAAGGAGAACTGGCCTCCGCCGGGCTCACCTACGAATGCGAAATGGGATTTGGCTGGGGGGTTGACCTGGCGTTTCACCAACTCGATTTTGTACGGACCCGGGTCGAACAGCTTGAGTGGATGCTTGCCGCTTTCGAACTCCTTGCCAGCCAGCGTAACGCCAGCGGGTAGATCGTTCCGCACGGTTCTTCGCCCCCTCCACGACCGACTTCAGACATCTGGATGGCCGCCAATAAGTCCACCTTCAAATTCCGTTTTGACCATGCTGAAGCTTCGCCCCAGCGCACTCTACCTCCTTCTCATAATTCTGGTTGCCCCCGTTGCTACCGCGCAGACGGGCGGCGGTCTGCTTCGGATCGCGACCAAAGACGCCCCTCCTTTTGCCCTGCGAGGCGCTGACGGGAATTGGGAGGGAATCAGCGTTGCGCTCTGGGAGGCGGTTGCGGATTCTCTGGGCCTCGAATACTCTTGGGAGGAGACAGACCTGCCGGGAATGCTCAACGCGATGGAACAGCGAACGCATGCCGCCGCCGTTGGTGCGTTGACCATCACTGGTGAGCGCGAGAAAGCCTTCGACTTCACGCACCCGTTTCACATCTCTGGACTCGGGATCGCTGTTCAGAGAGGCCAGAGCGCCGGAATGCTGAGCAAATTGAGATCTTTTGCCTCGATTCAGTTCCTCCAAGTAGTGGGTTTGCTTTTCGCAGTCTTGCTAGCCGTCGGCGTGCTGATTTGGATCTTCGAGCGGAAGCGCAATCCCGAGCAATTTGGTGGATCGGCCGCTGAGGGCATCACGTCCGGATTCTGGTGGTCTGCGGTAACGATGACAACGGTCGGATATGGAGACAAGGCGCCCGCTACGCTGGCCGGCCGCGTGGTAGGTCTTCTCTGGATGTTTGTCGGCATTATTATCATCTCTAGCTTCACTGCAGCGATGACCACGGCCCTCACGGTCTCGCAGTTGGAGTCCGGTATAGATGGGCCAGAAGATCTTTCTTCTGTTCGAGTAGGTACGGTGGAGGGGTCCACCAGTGCGACTTACTTAGACGGAAGACGCCTGTTGTATCGGGGCTTTAGCGATACCGAGGATGCCCTACTCGCGCTGGCGAGCAACGAGGTGGATGCGGTGGTTTACGATGCGCCGATCCTGCGCTACGAGGCCAACCGGGCATACCCAAGAACGATCCATGTTCTGGCGGCTGAATTCGAGACGCAGTACTATGGAATCGCCATCCCGGAGAACAGTCCACTACGCGATCAGATTAACCGCGTCCTTCTTGAAACGATAGACCAGCCGGAGTGGCAGGACATCCTCTTTAAGTACCTGGGCGATTGAACCAACGCCCCCCCTTAGATCCTCAGTCCCGATGATTGCCAAACGATTCACGGCCCTCCTGATCCTGGTCTTTCTGCAGGTGGGTCCTTCGACGAGCTTCGCGCAGGAAGCCGATACGACCAGCCAGGTCGCCCTCACGCCGGAAGAAGCCCTCTCGGTCATCTCAGAGCAGACCTCCGTCGAGTTGGAGGAAATCCGATCGGACATAGCCGGGTTGGAGCGAGAGGTTCGGCGATCAACCGGTGAGGTTCAGGCGCTCGCCTCGAGCCGCCTAGACGCTCTGCGCAGTGACCAGCACGCGCTGATGCACCGCCTCATCGGTGCAATTCTAGACGCGGGGAAAGATTCCCTGAACACCGACGAGGCACGGGCGGCGGTTTTGCGCTACATGCCAGACCAGACCAACGCGCTCCGCTCGGACGTGATTCGGCTGCAGCGGGAGGGACGTCTCCTTCGTCAGAGTCGGGATGCGGTACCCACTGATGCTCAGTATGAGCTGGAACAACAGCTAGGTGAAGTGACCGCGGAAGAGAGCGAGGCCTTCACCGCATTGGCAGAACGGACCGCGCAACTGGAACGACTCGGCATGGCTGCGACTGAGTTGGTTGGCTATTTGGAAACGGGCCTGGAGGTGCGGGCCGAGGACGTATCGGCGCGGCTCGCTCTCAATTTGAGTCTCCGCCGAGACATTGTGGCCGAGGCGGACGAATCCGGAGAGCAAAAGAGAGTATTGGACGCGCGCGTCTCGAGGGCAACTGAAGCTCTCCAGGTCACGGCCGGTCTAATGGACGAACGTAGTCTTGAGACGACCTCGTACCGCCGGCTGCTGATCCAAGCGACGGGCAACATCACCCAGGACATCCTCGATGCGGATGTTGCTGTCGGACTGATCTCCGAGTGGATGGACTCCCTCGGGGACTGGTTCAGGCAAAACGCGCCAAGCCTCGCCTTCAAATTGATACTGGTCCTTCTGATTCTGTTCGCAACACGGACAGTGGCAAAATTGACGGGCCGAGCGCTGGAAAGAGTACTGAGACTTCGTGCCCAGCCTTCGGAGCTGCTCCTTCGTACGGCTGTGTCGGTCGTCATCGGGGGTATTACTGCCGTCGGCGCGCTGATCGCGCTGTCACAGGTCGGAGTCGAGGTCGGGCCAGTGCTCGCCGGGCTGGGCGTTGTTGGCTTCGTCGTCGGTTTCGCCCTCCAGGGCACCCTCTCCAACCTGGCTTCGGGCCTTCTCATCCTATTCTACCGTCCGTTTGACGTTGGCGACACGGTCACAGCCGGTGGGGTTACCGGGACGGTGCTAGATATGACACTTACGGCAACCACGCTCCAGTCGCCCGACTTCATCAAGCTTACTGTACCAAACGGTAAGATTTGGGGTGGCGTCATCGAAAACAAAACAGCCAACACCTACCGCGCAGTGCTCGCCAACTTCCTTCTGGATCCGCGGGAGGATATCGAGTTGGTCTTGAGGCTACTTCTGGAGGTGGGCGCGGAAAACGAGAGTGTCCTTGGCGAGCCGCCGCCCAGCGCGACCCTGGTCGGAATAACAGAGAAGGGACTCAGCGTCCGGTTCCGGGCGACCGTACCGAAAGAAGGGTACCTGAATCACGTGGACTCTGTGCTGCGGGATGTCAAGCGACGTCTTGATCAAGCGAATGTCACCTTCGCCTACCGGATCCTGGAGCTGCCCCGCCGAGGGACCGGATCCTCGAAGTTTGAGACGCGGCGTGGCGCTGATCCCGGCGCGATCGATGAGACTGACGAGTAAACCCAACAGTGCCCCTCTCCCCAAAACACTTCTTCACAATGGCTAGGTACGCATCACTCTTTCTGGCGACGGTGGTCGTCTTGGTTTCGTTCTTGAATGAGGCCCGATCCCAGGACACGACGGCGACGAACGTCTGGCAAAGGACCCTCGTTGGCCAGGCCACGGGGGCTCAGGCCGGCTTCTCCAACTGGGCCGAAGGTGGCGTGAGTACCGTCGCACTGACGCTGGGTGTCGACGGCACCGCCGAACGCGGGGGCGATTCCTGGACGCAGAAACACGACCTTCGGTTTTCGTTTGGCCTCGTTCGCCAGGACACCCTTGATTTCCGCAAGGCGGAAGATCTCATCCGTGTTCGTTCAGCGTTTCAGTTCGCGGGCGGCGAGGGCATTCTGGCGGTATTTCAGCCGACACTGGCTGCCAGCGCGCGGTCGCAGTTTGCACCGGGTCAGAACTTCGACGAAGACCCGACCCAAGCGGGGCGCGCCCTCCCCGTGAAGGTATCGGACTTCTTCTCCCCTGCCACGTTCACGCAGACCATCGGTCTGACATATACGCACTCATGGTTCTCGCAGCGGTTGGGCATCGCTGCCAAGGAGACTGTAGTGAGCATCGAACGTCTGCGGCCTCTGTATAACATCTCGGTAGACAAAAGCGTTCGAGCCGAGTTAGGCATAGAGGCCTTCTCAGAGATCGATAGGGTGTTGGCCAAGAATGTCCACTACAAATCGACACTAGGTCTGTTTGCTGCATTCAACAAACCAGATGCGCCGGATTTGATTTGGGAGAACCTCATCGCCATGAAAGTCAACACTTGGCTGAACGTCAGCATCGAATGGACTTTGATCTATGACACCGACGTGGCCTCGGAGCTTCAGGCCAAGGAGGTGTTCTCAATCGGAATCTCGTACATCTTCGTGTGAGGAGTTTGACGCTTTGGCCCGACTCGGCGTTCGAGTATGGCAAGCTGCCCTTATCCGAGCACATCCTGAACACCCTCGATCACCCGGATCGCGTTCAGACCCTGTTCAGTGACCGCCCGAAGACGAAGGAGCTGTTCCGGCGCGGTGTGATACCGCTCACGTGCTCACGTGCTCACGTAGCCTAGCCCAGGGTGAGGGGTGTATCGCTCGCCGCGAATCCGTCAGCCGTTCCGGAACTCCCGAATGGCGATCACCGTACTACGTATAACGTTATGCGTTATGTTTTGTGATTGTCTCTTTCGCAGACTCCGGGACTGAGGACGTCTTCGACCGCGCGCGGTCGAAACGTGCAGGAAAGAGTTGTCCTGCTGATCTCTGGAGAGTGGCCAGGCGCAAGCTTGACATGCTCAACCAGGCAGAAGTCCTCGATGATCTTAGGTATCCCCCCGGGAATAGACTTGAGAAACTTAAAGGGGACCGCGGCACACAGCATAGCATCCGGATTAACAATCAGTATCGAGTCTGCTTCGTCTGGACGACTCAAGGTCCAGCCGGAGTCGAAATCGTAGATTACCACTAGCCATGGCTCGACTTCCCAAGAACGCCCCCCCAACGCACCCGGGTGAGATGCTCCTCGAGGAGTTTCTCAAGCCGCTCGGGATGACTCAGGTTGAGTTGGCCGAGCGCGTGCACGTGTCCTATCCGCGTGTCAATGAAATCGTTCGCTGCAAGCGCGGAATAACTCCCGATACCGCGCTTCGTCTCGCCGCGCTATTCGGAACGACACCCGAATTCTGGCTGAACGGCCAGAGGAACTGGGACTTGTGGCACGCCAAGCGCGCACCGACCGCCACGGTTCTGAAGTCAATCCGGCGCGTGAGTGCATGATCTCGGCCTCGGCTCCGGAGAACCAACGCTTCTTGCGGACTCGCCCCGAGCCGCCGGATTTCAACCGTTTTAGTCTACCGGATCGGCGCTCAGCCCTCCCCCTCGGACCGTAGCTCCCAACACGATCCCGGCTCCAATCAGCACCAGGTTCTTGATGATATACTGACCCTCCAATGTCAACGCGTGCGGGAATTGAGTCCAGACCACCTCGGGTAGGACGACCATGGGCAGCGCCGTGCCCGGCATTTGTAGAAAGAGCAGCAGGAGAGTCGTGCGCATGAACCTTCCGGTGATCAGCCCGAGCCCGATGAGCGCCTCCCAGCCGGCCAGAATCGGCATGAAATAGTCTGGGTCCACGAAATACACGGTGTTCCGGACCAACCCCTCGGCCGGGCTCAGGCCCGGGAAAAATTTGAGCAGGCCGAACCAGAAGAACACGATCCCAAGGCCGACTCTCAACACCGGGAGTCCATGGCGGGCCATCCATTGGACGATCGTCTGATCCCATCGATCGAGTCTGGCGGTCAAATCGGCCGAGCGGCTGCCGCTCCTCGGATATTCTGGCGTGTTCATCGGTATCGGTGTCTAGCGGGTACGAAATATCCTGACTGATCCTGACAATCGCCACCCCGGAAACCCGTCGACCGATCAAGCGAACCCCGTTTCGCTTGTGAATGGGAGTACAAAACGCTGAGACCTCTCAGCGGATTGAAAAGGCGCTCTGTGAATAGGCACGATCTACATAACGCTGACGTGGATCGTTGCTCGGCCAAGACTTACTATTCTGCCACGACCACAACCACCTGCCCCGGTGGCGGAACTGGTAGACGCATGCGACTCAAAATCGTATGTCCGTGAGGACGTGGGGGTTCGAGTCCCCCCCGGGGTACTGTCACTAAGGCGCAACACGGAGGGCCCGCAAGCCAATATGGGTTCGACATTCGACGACCCGGACGCTTCCTTCCATACATCTCCTGCTGCCATCGAAGGTCCGTGAGCACATCGCGCTACCTTCACATCGCGCGGGGGGCCCGCCTCCGCCGGCGGACCGTTGGGAGACACACCATGAAGTATGAGGCAACGGTGCCTCCGGCGAACACCAGTTCTGAAGGGGCCCCGAGGTATAGTGTCCCACTTGGGGCGACCGCTGGTAGAGGACTGGTGGGCGACCAGAATTCCCCAGTTGCGCCCCGGTAGTGGGCGAAGCCCCGGCATGGGAACGCGAAGCGTGGGGAAGTCCGAAAAGGACACAACGGGCATCCGAATGCGGACCGGCTCCATCCGCTGATTGCCAAACGGATCGGAGAGGCGCAGGCCGCTGTGCTAGACTTGAAACTGGCCAGCAGCCATGTAACCCCGGCAGCCATCAAAGGGGCGCTCCGCGCTACTCCCCGAGAGAGAGCCGATTTGCCTTTGGCCACCCTGTTGGAACTTCAATTGCAAACGGTCCGGGAGCCACCTGCCTATTCATTGTTATCACTTGTGACGGTGATTCGCGATGTGTTGTACGAACTCATGCGTCGACACCGTCATTTCACACCTGGTTGATCTGATGAATGAGGATGTAGAACAATAGTCCTCCCATCGGGGCGAAACGACCATGACAAGCCTTCGGCATTCCTTAGCTGGCAAAATTACCCCGATCATACCAACGCTTCGGTTTGTTCTAGGCATCCTGATGCTTGTCGGCCTTAGCATCATGGCGTTCGTCAAGCCGCCAGTTCTCGGAGAGTGGCTGTTCTGGATCCAGATCTTCGCCTATCTCGCGGCTGCGTTGAGCCGGCGATATGTTGCCGCTGCCTGGACGATGTCCGCGCTCTTGGTGCTGATGGCAATGGCGACTCTACTTGCCCCCGTAATGGGCTGGGCACTGCCATTGTTCGTCGCTGATCGGTTCCGCGGTTTTTTCGTGCCACTTGGGATTGCATGGTTCCTGCGCCACAGAACACCGGTGGTGGTGACCGCGGAGATTCCATGATTTTTGATCATCTCCATCTTAGGCTCTCTCGGGATGGGGCCAGCCTCTGCAACGATCGCGAGAACTGTCTCAGGCGCGGAAGGCCAGCAGGCCATAGAGGGAGCGCATGTATTTCTCAACGAAACCGCCATGGGTGCGGTGACCGATGCGACAGGTGCATTCTCCATCTCGGGGGTAACCGGTGGAAACTATGAGATTGTCGTATCCAGAATCGGGTATCGGACCCCGATATCTTGGGTGGAACTCCCGTGTTCACCGGCACGCGAGTTCCGATCGATACCCTCTGGGTCT
>CAYXSE010000002.1:54635-55421 GCA_964466675.1 uncultured Rhodothermales bacterium
TGCGGGACGACTTTCCGACGGTAACTCGAGACCAAGCTGCTGCGTTGCTTGAACTGGCTGAGCGAGAGTTGTCCTTGGCTTCGTGATGCGTCTCCTCCGCCTTGCAGCCCGGAGTTCGACGTATTCCGCGTTCGTATTCGGACGGTGATTATTATTGTTGTATAGTTGATAAGTCAAGCATTAATCAAGTGTGTCGTCCCATGCAGAGTACCTCAGCCGAGCTGTTCCTCTCTCTTATCCAATTCAGCCACAGAATGTTGAAGCGCATGGACGCCAATCTGAGCGTTCACGGAATCAGTTTTACCGAATTCCAGGTACTTCATCAGCTAACCCTGGCTGAACGCGAAGCGATGCCACGGATTGAGCTGGCTCGGAGTGTCGGGCTAAGTGCCTCCGGAGTGACGAGGCTGATCGCGCCCATGGAAAAACTGGGAATGGTCGAAAAGGAATCACATCCTAGGGATGCCCGGATGAGTCTCGTGAAGCTGTCAAATGGGGGGAGGACCATCTATGACGAGACCTCGATCACAGTTTCGCATGTCGCTTCTGAACTTCTGGGATTGCTTACGGGTGTTCAGCTGAAGGCGTTCGAACGGCTTTTTTCCAACTCGGATTAGAGTAGGCGGCCATCGGGGACGTGAAGCAGCGCTCGCTCGGAGGCTTGCGACTTCGACAAGACTGGAATAGGTTGCCTTCGCTGTGCCGCTGTGCCACCACCATCTCGCCGGAGATTCCCAATCCGTTAGCCACCTCCGGTGGTCGCGCTTCGCCAACAAGCAAGTTGCC
>CAYXSE010000003.1:0-5774 GCA_964466675.1 uncultured Rhodothermales bacterium
CAGACTAATATCCCCGCGACCACACCCGTAGTCGAGCACCCTGCCTCCGGCCCCATCTTTGACGGTCTGTTCGGCGAACGCCCGTAGCCGAACCAGCGAAGGATAATTCCCAATGTGTGGGAAGCGCCCCTTAATCTCTACGTTCCGCGCCAGGACGTCATCGTCCTCGTGGGCGAGTCGTTCGCGTTCTATTCGGGCCTTGAGGTCTTCAGTGTTCGAACTCATCAACGACGCCGTTCGAAGTACACGATGCCGCCTGACACGCCTCCGATAAACAAGTCATCGTCCCCGTCTCCATCGATGTCGGCAAAGGCCGGAGCCGACAGGACAGGCGTCGGGATGTCTAAACTGCCACGCTCCTCGAACATCGGTACCTGGGGAGTGCCTGTGTTCTCGAATACCAGAATCCCGTTGAGCTCGCTGCCGATGAACAGGTCGAAATCCCCATCACCATCCCAGTCCGAGAACGCTGGGACACTCCGTCGGCCGACATCAATGTCCAGATATTTGTCGGACACCAGTTCGAAACGAGGTGTGGACGCATCGCCCTCATTCAGGTAGAAATTGATCGGTCCGGACGCCTCACCAATGAAGAGGTCTAGATCGCCGTCGGCGTCTATGTCAACCAGGGCCGGAGTGCTGTTGCTGCCCCGGGTCAGTCGGACATATTTGTGCCCAACACGGTCGAACTTCCCATTGTCCTGAACGAAGTAGTCTACATCCCGATTCCACTTTCCGACTAGCAGATCCGGGTCTCCATCGTCGTCCAAATCCCCGTGGGCAATGGTCTGATGGAACGTGTCGGCAAGAGCCACCATTCCGCGGCCGGCGAATGACGGACTCGATTGGGAGCCCGTATTTTCGTAGAAATACACTCTTCCCGCGCTGTTGCTACCCGGTTCGATCTTGTTCGCTACAAATAGATCGAGGTCACCGTCACCATCTACGTCGAATAAGCGGGGCACACTGTCGGACCCCACGTCCACCATGGCAATCAGACGGGAAGTCGTGGCCGTGAAATCGCCGTTCTCGTCCTGGATCAGGAAATGAAGGTTGTCGACTGTCGTGGAATTGGCGTTGAAGGCGCCTCCCAGAACACCGACGGCCAAGTCCAAGTCACCGTCGCCGTCCACATCCACCATCGCCGGAGCATTGTAGCCGCTGGTTCCTATGGGATCATTGGCCGGGAATGGAGCCGGCTCACCCCGCATCGACGGTTGCCTGCAGTTGCCGCGGTTCCGAATCAAGAGGAGTCCCGGCTCGAAGAAGTCGCCCCACAGGAGATCCTGGTCTCCGTCGTTGTCGATGTCGCCAAAAGTCATCGTGTTGGCTCCGTGCAGCGACATCCGCTCTCCGATGATCTCGATGTCTTCGAAATGATCCGTGACGAGCGCAAAGCGCGGCACACCGTTGCCGTCCAGTCCAAGCGACTCGAATCGCTTAACCATGCCCGTGACCAACCCGACGAACAAGTCTGGATTGCCGTCACAGTCGATGTCGGTGACGTTCGGGATGTTCTGGCGATCCGAGAATAGCGGCGCCCCGTCGGCCATTTTCAGGGTGTCCACACCCGTTACAAAATGAGCCGACTCTGGAGTACCGTCATTCCGGAAGTACCGGACGTGGCTGAACCGCTGTTCGGCCAACAGATCCATGTCGCCGTCCAGATCCAGGTCCACGAACCGATACCACTCGCCTACATCCAGCGCCTGGTAGTGATCGGTTTTCCAGACGTACTTGCCATCTACTCTTTCGAAGAATCGAATCATCCCGGATTCTTCCTGAACGAACAGATCTTGATCACCGTCGCCGTCGATATCAACGAACTGCGGCCTGGGCACATTAAATCCTCCCAGAAACGGCTGAGACATCTCCTTCCCGTCCAACCCGACAAAGGGGAAGGGACCTACGTCACGCACAAACCGGGGAACAGAGTCTGCTGGGGAATCCAGCATCGCGCCGGTTCCGCCCGCACAACCGGCCAGAGCCATCACAAGAAAAAACACGCCTGGTCTGAGCATCATTAGTGGACTCCGCGACTTCCGACGCCACTCGGCATCTTCCCGACTTCGATCACCTTGGCAATCTCATTCGTCTCGGTGTCAATCACGACGACTTTGCCGTTCATTGAGCCACCCTCCCCCGTGTTCTGCTGGGAGATATAGACGAAACGGCCATCCGCCGAAATGGCACTCCCGTGAGGCTGAGCGATACCTTCGCCGGAGATTATTTTCAGAACACGGCCCTCGTCCACGTCCACCACAGAAACCGTGTTCGCCCCCTTATTGGCTACATAGGCCCACCGTCCATCGGCGGAAAATATCGGGTGCCATGGCCGGCCACCCAATTCAACCTGGCCGCGAAGGGAGACCTCGGGGGCCTTGGAGACGTCCAGGAAAAAGAAGCTCCCGGTCATTTCCCCGCCTACGACCATGGTGTTGCCGTCAGGCGAGATCGCGAACTGGACCAGCGTGTTTATGGGCCCGTCGAAGTCCGTGAAAGTCCCGTCTCCTGTAGTCTGATCAAGTGTAATCATGCGATTCTCCGCTAGACTCGCCGAAAATACGTTCTTGCCATCCGGCGTCACGCCAATCGCATGTGGACGAGGAAAAAAGACGTCCACCTCTTCCAGGTCCATACTCGAACGCTCGATCATCCCGATGCTTTGCGGCGGGTTCACGGCGGCCATGGAGCGACCCACATATAACATGTCCTCCGCATAGTTGAGCGCCATCATCCCAGGGGCGGAGAAGTCCGCGTAGCCCACTACCTCGTTGTCGCGATTGAACTTCAACACCCGGTTGGCGGCGATCATGGATAGGTACCAATGGGACCCGTCCGGCTCCACGACGACGTGGTGAGGCTTGGCATTCGCCGGATAGCCGAGAGCCTGGAGATCGATGGTCTCGACCACGTCGTTCGTCCTGGCGTCGATAATCGATACCGTCGCATCGGCCTGGTTGCACACGTAGATGTAGTCCGCAGCATCCGAGGACTGGGCCATGGAGCCTGTGCGCGCGCACCCGGTGAGGAGAATGGCCGTAAGGATCAGAAGCTTCGGGATGGAAATTCTCATTGTGTTCGGTTCGATTTCGATTCGTATGCGCTGGGGCCGTCCGTCAAGCACTCTGAACGATGGGGTCTCCTCGAAGATGCGATCCCAAATGGAGGGATGCGATGTAAAAACGCACGAAATCGGAGTCTTCACGCACGCGCCGCTCGGAGATCGCATCCAGCGATGACCCCGAGGCCGATCGCCAGAGCAAACATGGTGTCGTTCACGTAAAACGGATTCGATGTGATCGCAGACACGACGAAAGAAATGAGAACTGCGGCTGCTGCCAGTCCGGTCACACGCAGAAGCTCAGGTGCGGAGGACCGATAGAGTCTTAGCCCACGTTTGATGGCAGAGCCCCAGAAAAATAAGACCAAGCCCAGCCCCCAGATCCCGAACTTGTACCACAGGGCAACAAACCCGTTGTGAAGAAAGCTGGTAACCAGGGTGAACGGAGGCAAGTACGTGGGATCCCAGAAACGAAACGGAACGCCTAAGCCGTAGCCCAGAATAGGATTCTTGACTACCTCACCCATGACCACGGCTGTTTCGCGAAATCTATTTAGCAGGGAGATGTCGTCCGACGCCGCCGTCCCGATAGACAAGACCCGATCCAATATTCCCGCGGCCACAAGGGGGAATGCGTTTCCGAGCAGCAAGTACCCTGCGGCGACCATTCCCAGGATGGATGCCACGCCAATCCCGTAGAGACGCAATCGCTGATTTTGCCCGAAAACGGGCAGGAGCACCAGGCAACTGACGGCGAAGGCCAGCCAATGACCGCGAGTCTGAGAGAGAATCAGACCACCGAAAAACAACGTGAAAATGGCTCCGCCGATCAGGTAGCCCCTCCAACGCTTCGCATGCAGTAGGTAAACGAGGCCGCCAAATACCGGCAACATGATGATGGCCGTGTTCGTCATGGCCCTCCCTCGCGTCAGCTGCCAGGAGTAGACCGCCTCGACCAGGATCTCTCGGTAATTGGCGAAATTCCTCAACTGCACGAATAGCGCCACCACAAGAATACTTATTAGGACTGCCTGAAGGCCCCATTTATGTCGCGCCACGGCCTCCCTAATCGGAAAGTACAGGGCGAAAAATGACAGGCTCAGCCACTCGCCGAGGAAAAACCTGAGATCTCCGCCGAACATCAGGGTCAGACCAATAGAGAGGCTGATCAAGACCAGAAACAACAAGATGGCCCCTGACTCGCGATTCGATGCAAGATGATCCCTATAAAGGAAGAAGCGAGTAGAGAACCAGTGTCCCATGAACGCCGCGTAGTACAACCCCCAAAGAATCTCAGAGGCCTGAATGCCATCCTCGTAGCCCACGATCAGGATGAAACTTGCCAGCAGGACGCACAAGTTGGCCAATGGTCGTCGAAATAAGGCCCAACCGACCAGGCCCACCAACAGGAGACCGGGTAGTGCGATAGTCAGTGTGGTCGACGAAGAGGCCAAGAAGGCGACCAGCAGAAGCGCGAGAACTAGGCCGATTCGAAGAGCATACAGGCCCAATCTGTTGAAGGCAGCTGGAGCCAACGGATCCCGAATCACTGTACGAAGACCAACTACAGTCATGGAAGCGGCTTCGGCCGCCGGTGGTAAATGACGTCGAAATAGCTGCCGCCAGCGTCTCGAGAGGCGAATTCAGTGCGAACGTGTTCTTGGAACCCGTTTGCCTCCATGAATGCTGTGACTTGAGCTAGTTGGCAGCATCCCTCATACGCCTCGAAATCTGGAACTTCGATTTTTATGAATCGAATCCCGCCTAAGAGATCGCCCGAGCCCTGGAGGACAAGAAGCTCTGACCCTTGAGTGTCCAAGACCAGCGCCTGGTATTGGGAGATGTCCAGATCTTCACGACGAAGTAGCGTGTCTAGGCGAACGCTGGTCATGGGGATAGTGGAGGTGTACTGCACGTCGGGCCAAATATCCGCGTGGTGCTTCATGCGCAAAATAGAAGACGAGGCCCCCGCGTTGTTTGCAACATGAAAATCATGTTGCACACCATCCTTGTCAGTTACTAGTGCCTGGACGGCCTTCTGTCCTTCGAAGCCTGAAATATTCTCTCCAAGCTCAGCAAACACGGCGGGAATGGGCTCGATCCAGAGGACAGCCAACCCAAATCGGCGGTACAGCCTTCGTTCCTGTCCTGTATTTGCTCCGACGTGAATGACTCCGTCAATACGACTCAGGAAGTCGTCCGGTGACTCCGTCAGCCCATGCCACAACTCGCTCACTTTACCCATCAGTTTCTCGATCATCAACGGAAGCGAGTCAGTTTTTGGCAGCGGCTCGAATCGTTCTGAGGAGCCATTTGGCTTGTGGATGCGCCCACAATGCCGGAAGGACCACACAAAGATAGGTCAACATCAACAGGAGGGCGAGCACAATGGGTCCGACTCGAGGCAGGATCCAGCTACTTGAAACCAGTGCTACAACCGAGGCGACGAACCCTGAAGCAGCCAGAAGAGCGTCCGGCCTTCCGAGAAGTGCACGCAAGCTGCTCTCAGTACGTCGGCCATACTCAATTGCGGTTGTCGCGGAGCCCGCAAGGAGGGCAACGCCGAATCCAAGAACAACTCCAACCGGTCCGAGAATTAGGCCGAGGCCTATGCCAAGGACCGGATTCGCAAGGGCCATGACCAAATGGCCAATGACATTCCACCTCAGCCTACCTACTCCAGCGTTCGAATAGTAGGCAGGACTAGCAA
>CAYXSE010000003.1:5827-30938 GCA_964466675.1 uncultured Rhodothermales bacterium
AGAACAACGAGTCGATGTGGCCGATCCATGCGATTGAAAGGATGGGCGCGGCCACGATGGCAGCCGGGAGCATTCCGAGAGAAATAGCCCCTATCAGCCGAACGGAGTTCTCGTAAATGACGTCTACTTTGGATGGGTCCCGTTCGTGAAAGTGTGCGATCATCGGTAGTAATGCCTGATGCGAGGAGTTCACCAAAGACCGCATCTGAACAAGAAAGCGATTGGCCATTTCGAAGAGGCCCGTGGCCGCGGGCCCTCCGAACACTGCCAGCACCGCTTTTGCCGTCGGCTCAAAGAGAATCTGAGCAATCGAGATGGCTTGAAAGCTCACGCCGTAACTCGCGATTTCTCGCAGTACTCCCATTTCGAATCCGAAAGGGACTCCTCCATGTCCGGAATCGACGCGCCTCAGCAGCAGCCACCCGGCAACGAACATGGCAGCGTTTTGAGCAAACTGAGCGTATACGAGTCCAATTATTCCAAAGCGCGGAACCAACGGCACCAAGACTCCGACATAGGCCGCGAGGCCAACGATTGTAGCAAGAACCCGAAAATCAACCCTGTTCCGGCCATCCAAAGACGCGGTCAGCGTCGCGCCAATTGAGCCTACCCAGAATGCGAACAGACTCCAAGGGAGCAATTCGTTGGCCAGCGCTAATTCGTCGGGATTCTCGATGATGACCCTGAGAATTGACGGAACAAATAGATAAGCTACAGCCGCGAGTAGCCCGACGACCGCCGTGACCGCGGAGCACGCGGTAAGAGTGACCAAGCGCGCACGCTCGTGGTTGCCCAGTGCGACATACTTCGCCACATACTTCACTGCCCCAGCGCCCAGGCCCATGTTGCCTACACTCGCCGCTGTCGCCGCCGCCGCAACTATCGCCCATACCCCGAAGTCGCCCATGCCTACTTCGTTGACAACGAATCCGTAAGCAGCAAACAGAACGCCAGCCGTGACAAGTGCCTGCAAAAATGCAGCGATTGTGTTCCGGGTGACAGTGCGACGCTTTAAATGCGTTGTATTTTCGGAGGGCATTGGTCAGAAGCCTGACGCCGGAGGGGCGCGAGTTGGAGAATCAGACGATCAGGAAACGTATGGGGGCTCTGCTTGCCCTGACCGTGTTGAGCGGAGCGGTGTGGCTATTGGACCCTGCCCCCCCAACCGGGTTGATCGCAACCCCTCAAATCGACGGAATATACGTTCAATGGGACGCAGGTACCGATCCGGAAATTGCAGATTACAGGCTGCACCGGACCCGGCAGAATGAACCTATTGGGTTCCTTATCGCAGGCGTTCCCCATCCCGAACGCGCGTTTTTTGATTCGACGGCCATCGGGGGAGTAACCTATCACTACAAGGTGCAGGCCAGGGATATTTTTGCGGTCCTGAGTGCCTTTTCCGACTCCGTGGCGGCACGCTTTGTGGATAGCTCTCCCCCGCTGCCACCCGACAGTCTCGAGGCCATCCCCTCGCAGTCGGGGATTTTCATTCGGTGGGCCCGGAGTGCCGAAGTCGACATCGCCTCCTATCAAGTGTTTCGCGCTTTACCGCCCGAACCATTCATCTCGTTAGGGTCGACCGAGGGGCCTGCCTATTTCGACTCTACCGCTCTGGTAGGACAGCAGTATCGCTTTGCAGTATCTGCAATGGACTATTCTGGCAATCAGGGACAACCGTCTGCGTCGGTATCGGGGATTCTGGCGGACGGAGTCGCCCCAGGTTCTGTGGACTCGTTTGAAGCGGTGGGAATTGCTTCCGGCGTATTTCTCTCGTGGAAATTGCCAAATGATCCCGACCTCGCGGGCGTTCGAATCGGCCGCGAGACCCGGCGAGAGGCTTCCAGCGAGTTGGTAAATCTTCCACTCGGCCAAGAGTCCTACTTGGATACGACGGGCGTCGAAAGGACCTTCTACATCTATCGAATCGCGGCTTTTGATCACACCGGTAACAGAAGTAAACCAGTCTTCGCTCAGGCGCTAAGGCCTGACCTTCGCGCCCCGGCCACGCCAGAGTCTTTCAGGGTCTCCCGGAATCGAGGCTCAATATTGTTGGAATGGGATGTTGGAATAGAGTCCGACATCTCTAGGTACGTGGTGCATACCCGGAGTACGTTTGACTCGACCCTGGCTCAAGTTTCCCTTCCGGCTAACAGTTCTAACTTCCGTCACATTCCCTTCGGACCCGGACTACCTACGTCCTATTGGTTGACCGCTACTGATTCGTCCGGGAATGAAAGTCCACCAACGCCCTCATTCGACACCGCCCTGGTACCGGCTGATTTTCAGATTGAAAGGGCGGCTCGGAGCCTTGGTGAATATTCGGGAGCACGTCCCGACTACCGGCTCATTTCGCTGCCGGGCCAACCGAATGTGCCGATCCTGGAAACGTTCTCCGGAATTCGCCGCCAAGATTGGGAAATACTCAGACCGGGTGAGTTAACACAGTTTCGAGAGGCACTGTTGAGGCCGGGAGAAGCGGTCTGGGCATATTCCGAGAGTCCCTGGGGCGTTCCGAGGCAAACCGTTGCTCAAGTTTCTACTGGCGCCCTTGGATACCGGTATTGGCTCGCACTCCTGCCCGGCTGGAACTACTTGGCTAACCCCTTCGATGCCAGCCTCAAGTGGAATCACATCATGGAGGCCAATGCCACTTCGGGAAGGCTGTTTGCCTATGAAGGGAGGTACTTCGAATCCTCCATCTTCCACCCCCACGCAGGCTACCTCTACTACAACCGCGACGGCCTTGACTCTCTGGGTGTAGACTATGATGTCGCCAGCGGAGGCGCTGCCGAAAGCCCCGAAGAGCTGGCTCTGGTAACCGTATCTACGGGGACCTGGTCCAGGTCTGTGGCCATTGGACTCGATCCTGCCGCGGCCGACGCGCTCGATCCGTTCGATTCTTTTGCCCCGCCTCCTGCATTCGGTCGGCCTGATATTGCTCTTTTCGATGCGGCCGGTGCCGAACGATTTAGGACTCTTGTTTGGAAAAACCCGACCAAACGAGATCTGATCCTCGGAATTTCGAATGCGAAAGGGTTGGCAGAAATCAAAATTCAAGGCACTCTACCGGGGTACCGCGTCTACTTGGAAGGGGCATCTGGGCGATCTTTCATCCTGTCCGACCATCCAACGGACTTGCCGATCACGTCTGACCAAGCTCAAGCGAGACTTTCTCTGAGGCCTGCCTCAGAGAGCGAGACACCGCTTCCTATTGGTGGGGTCGGGGTGGAATCGTACCCAAACCCCTTCCGCGAGCACATCACCATTGAGTTTGGGACCGAGGTGGATGGGCGCGTCCGAGCGGAGGTTTTCGACCTCCTGGGGCGATCTGTCCATTTGATCACTGACCGGGTATTCCCTGCGGGAAGCCACCGGATCGTCTGGAGGCCGAATTCGACGACGGTTGCTGGCCAGTATCTCATACGACTCAACTCTCCAAGGTCAGCTCGGTCGATTGTCGCCCAGCGCCTCAGGTGACCTCTCAAATACCGCAATGTATTGGTCTCGGGCGGTAATCCAGATCGGCGGCGTTTTTAGAAGGGCGGGGTGGTCGGCGATCTCGCGGCTACCGAAACCGAGTCCCCGAAGCTTGTCGAAGAAATTTGGCGAGGCTCGAAAAATCAAGTTCTTCGCCGCCTCAGCCGCGCGAAGAGCTGGACCTCTTGAGGCGGCATGCGAGAACAAGGCCACAGACCTCAGCTCAAGTCCGCAACGATGGCCAACCAGTTTGGCCCAGCTGGGACTGGTGAACGACAGGTGCTCCGGGAGGGAACTGTACCAGTACCTAGACCCCATGAACCGCCAACTCAGAGAGTCAAGGTTGCCCGTGCTGATTATTACCAATCCGCCAGGCTTCGTCAGCACAGCCATATCGTGTAGAAACTCCTCAGGGTCGCGAACGTGCTCTATGACGTCGAACGCCACAACCGCATCGAAGGGCTCTTCCGCAAGGTTCTGTAGTGTCCCTCCCAAAATGGATATTCCGGCTTTTCTCGCTCGATCTGCCGCGGGTTGACTGATTTCGACACCGTACTTCTCGGTTCGAAGTGGCAGCATTCCAAGAAAGGCCCCATCAAAGCAGCCAACATCCAGGACCCTAGACACAGCAGATTTTTCGATGGTCCGAAGCGCTAGGACCCAGTCCGGGCGCTCGGATGGGGTGTACGTCCATGGATCGGCTTCCGCCAGCTGATAAAGTTCGGTGAGCTCGCTTTCTGATGGCTGGGGCCACCGAAACCCAAGCCTACAAGTAGGGCATCGATACTGTCTCGCGGCCCCCATTGGAGTATGAAGACGGCGTCCAGCGAAGGTGTAGCCAGCCGGGATGGGCCCCTGCTCCACCACCTCACCAGAACCGCACGATGGGCAAACGTGACATTCCATGCAGCCGCTACGCCTCGGAGGTCTCAACATCCGACTTCGTCAGATGCCAGACCGCGACCGGGATCGAGGTCGAGATGGTGAGACCCACACGAAGCCCCAGATAGGCGTTGGCTGCCCCGAACAGGATTCCGAATACGATTCCGGCCCCGATGGCCTTGAACGTAAATTCTGCCTGAGACGCCATCGGCGACACGTACGGCGGGTACGATTCACCCGGGGGAATCTCCGTGTAGGCGAGCGGACTCAGGCCATGGCCCGAGGGGGTTTCCGACATGGGCGATACTTGAGGCGAGGGAGGCTTGCGCCGAGGAGGATCCAGGAGCGCCGACAGAGAATACGGGGCCTCGCTGGGCGGATCAACGTGCCGGTGGTTTTTGGATGAAGGAGATCGAGCACCCTGCCTAGCCCTTTATCTTGTGGCGCAACCATCCATTCTACTTGAGAGCAGATGATTCTCGTAACCGGCGCTGGAGGACAACTCGGAAATGACCTCGTAGCGGCGCTGGTCAAACGGCACGGCGGGTCCTCCGTCCTGGCGACTGACCTTCGCTATTGCGACTCCCTGGCGGCATCGGGAGCAGACACGGCCAAATTGGATGTGACGGACCGCCAGGCCGTCTCGGACCTCATCGCGGACGGCAAGTTTTCGCAGGTGTACCATCTGGCCGGGATTCTCTCCGCGCGCGGCGAGAAGCAGCCAGACCTGTGCTGGCAGGTCAACGTCAGCGGCTTAAAAAACGTACTCGACGCCGTTCGCGAACACCCGACGCCGTTGTTCTGGCCGAGCTCCATCGCTGTATTCGGCCCCGCCACGCCCAAACACAGGACACCGCAAATCACCGTCGGTGACCCTACGACGATGTACGGAGCGGCCAAGGCCAGTGGCGAGCTACTCTGCGACTACTATTCGAAGCGCTTCAGAGTCGATGTCAGAAGCGTTCGCTACCCTGGAATCATCAGCCACGGGACGGCCCCGGGTGGCGGCACGACCGATTTCGCGGTCGATATGTTTGTCGAGGCCGTGCGAAACGGGCAATACACCTGCTTCGTCAGGGAGTCCACCCGGCTCCCAATGATGTACGGACCGGATGCCGTGAAGGCAGCATTGGACTTGATGGATGCCAGCCCTGCCCGGATTTCGATCAGAACCAGCTACAACCTTACCGCTTTTTCCTTTTCGGCTGGAGAGTTGGCCGAGACCATCTCGAATCGGGTCCCCGGCTTCGTCTGCGACTACGAGCCGGACTTCCGCCAAGCCATCGCGGATACCTGGCCCCAGGTCATCGATGATTCACAAGCGCGCAAGGATTGGGACTGGAATCCCGAGTTCGATATCACTTCCATGGTGGACGACATGCTCAGTCACCTGGTAGACCCGACCACGCACCATGTTTGATGCTACCGCACCTCAGATTGCCGCGATCCTGACTGAAATTCGTGATGCAGGCCTGTACAAGGAGGAACGCGTCATAACATCCCAGCAGTCGGCGGACATCAAAGTCGCAGGCGGCAAAGAAGTCGCAGGAGGCAAGGACGTCCTGAACTTCTGTGCGAACAACTATCTGGGCCTGGCCAACCACCCCGACCTCATCGCAGCCGCTCAGGATGGGCTGGCGGAGTATGGATTTGGCCTGTCATCGGTGCGCTTCATCTGCGGCACGCAGACGATCCACAAGGAACTCGAGGAGAAACTGACCGAGTTCCTGGGGACGGAAGACACGATCCTCTATAGTTCTTGCTTCGACGCCAACGGCGGTCTTTTCGAGACGATACTGGACAAGGAATGCGCCGTGATCTCGGATCAGCTGAATCACGCAAGCATCATCGACGGCATCCGGCTGTGCAAGGCGCAGCGATTTCGCTTTCAGAACAGCGACATGGATCATCTGGAGCAGTGCCTGAAGGACTCTCATTCCGCGCGCATCCGGATGATTGCCACCGATGGGATTTTTTCCATGGACGGCTCCGTGGCCAAGCTGGATGAGATCTGCGACTTGGCGGACCAGTACGGCGCCGTGGTGATGATCGACGATTGCCATGCCACAGGGTTTTTTGGACCTACTGGCCGTGGAACGCACGAATACAAGGGTGTAATGGACCGGGTGGACATCATTACGAGCACCCTCGGCAAGGCGCTTGGCGGCGCCTCCGGGGGATTCACGACCGGTCGCAAGGAGGTCGTGGAACTCCTTCGCCAGCGGTCTCGGCCCTACCTCTTCTCGAACTCGCTCGCGCCGGTCATCACGTACACCAGCCTCAAGGTTCTGGAGATGCTGAGCGAAACCACGGCCCTTCGAGACCAGCTGGAGAGCAACACCGAACACTTCCGCAAAGAGATGACGGCGGCGGGTTTCGAGATCAAACCCGGCGTACATCCTATCGTCCCCATCATGCTCTATGATGCCCGACTCGCGCAGGACATGGCCAGTGATCTCTTGAATGAGGGGATCTACGTGGTCGGATTCAGCTTTCCCGTGGTCCCGAAAGAGCAGGCGCGGATTCGTGTGCAGGTGTCGGCAGGACACTCCCGGGACCAGCTCGATCGGTGTGTGGAAGCATTCACCCGAGTGGGACGAACGCATGGCGTGATCGGGTAGTTGCCGCGCCGGGGCGCCCCCCCAACGTCCAGAGCCTTAGATTCCGGTATGACCCCTCGGCGACCTACAAGACTCACGGCCTGGCTCACGATTCTGGTCCTGGCCAACAGCGCCTACCTCCTGGCGGTGGACGCGGCCCACCTGTTCTACATCGGCAATATTCTGGGCCACCTAGCCCTTGGCGCCGCCGCGGGAATCGCCTGGCTGGCGTGCGGGACGTCCGGGTGGCGAGAGCGGATCACGCTGGCAGGCACTGTGCTTGCCATCACGTCGGGGGTTGTCCTGGTGGTCGTCGGTAACCTGCACGCAACCCGCCTCGTTCTCTACGCCCACATCGGATTCTCCATCGTCGCTGCTGCAGGAGCCGTCTCGTGGCTTGTGCACCGTCTTCCTGGCGCTCGGCGGCCCGTCGGGGTGGTGGCAGGCCTCTCCATTCTCGCTGTCCTGATCGTTCCCCGCCTTCCTGCCGACCCAGAAGACCGCATCACAAACCCTCGTCTTCCGCCCGCCACCATGGCCGATGAGGCAATGGGGGGCGCAGACGGACCGTTCTTTCCAAGCGCAGTCTCGACGCCCGATGGTGAGTTGATCCCATCGAAGTTTTTTCTGGAGTCGCAGACCTGCGGCCGCTCCGGATGCCATGGGGATGTGACCGAACAGTGGTCCAGTTCGGCCCATCATTTTTCCTCCTTCAACAACCAGTGGTACCGAAAGTCCATTGAATACATGCAGGAGATCGCCGGCCTCGACCGACCCAAATGGTGCGCGGGATGTCATGACCCGGCGCTCCTCTTCACCGGGATGATGGCCCAGCCAGTCTCGGAATTCGCCGATTCGCCGGAAGCGCTGGCGGGCCTCGGTTGTGTCGCCTGCCATAACATCAAGACGGTCCGGAGTACGATGGGGAACGCCGACTTCGAATTGGAATACCCACCCCTCCACGACCTGGCGACCAGCAAGAACCCAATCCTCCAGAGAGCGCACGACTTCATTCTCAAGTTGGACCCGGCCCCACATCGGGAGACTTTCCTCAGACCCTTCCTGCGCGACCAGCCCTCCGAGTTTTGCTCCTCATGCCACAAGGTCCATCTGGACGAGCCGGTCAATTCCTACAGATGGATTCGTGGGTTCAATACGTACGACAACTGGCAATCCAGCGGGGTATCGGGAATGGGGGCCAGGTCTTTTTATGAACCCGCGGTGCCGAAAAACTGCGTAACGTGCCACATGCCGCAGGTGCCCTCTCAGGACGCGGCGCACAAGGGTGGCCTCATCCGTGCCCACAATTTCCCGGCCGCAAATACGGCTCTACCGACGGCTTCGCAGGACACGACCCAACTGGCGGCAGTCAAAGGATTCCTCACCGCGAATCAAATCAGGCTCGACCTTTTTGCAGCCGGTGAACCGGTTGAGGTGAGTTCCCAGGCTCCTGTGGTGTTGCCATCACGCGGCCAGGCTGCAACCACATTCGCCGTAGGAATGGAACAGGCTACCGTCGTGGGTCGAGGAGGCCTAACCAGGGAGGCCAGCCAGATTCGAGCGCCACTCCAGGATGGATCGAAGGTTCTCCGGCGAGGGCGCGAGGTACGGTTGGACCTGGTCGTGCGAACGCTTGGGCTCGGCCACTTTTTCCCCTCTGGGACGGTCGATGCGCAGGAAGCTTGGATCGAATTCAAGGCCGAAGATACCTCCGGTCGCGTACTTTTCTGGAGCGGTGGACTGGACGAGGAGGGGCGTGTCGACCCTTCCGCTCACTTCTACCGCAATTTCATGGTGGATGGCCACGGCAATCACGTCAATAAACGAAATGCCAACGCGACGCGCGCCGTGGTCTACGTCAATCTAATTCCGCCGGGATCCGCGGATGTAGCGCACTACCGGCTGTTCGTCCCAGAAGATGTGAGCGGCGATGTGGTGGTCACCGCGAGTCTACAGTACCGAAAGTTTACCTGGGACTACACCAATTTCTCATTCCGGGGTGAGACGAGTGATTCAGCGGCCTTCAGCGTTGACTACGACGATCGGAAGTGGACCCTCTCGGATCATGTTCTGGACGTCGCGGGCGGGCTGGACGAAGTGCCGGACGTGCCAATCGTGACGATGGCGCAGACACGCGTGACCCTCGGGGTTGCCGATCTCGCGGAAGAGTTGGAATCGCCGGTCTCCAGCGATTCAGACAGGGGGCGATGGAATGACTACGGAATAGGACTGCTAAGGCAGGGCGATCTCAAGAGCGCCGAACAGGCCTTCCGTCGAGTAACCGAACTGGATGAGGGCTACGCCGATGGCTGGGTGAACCTGGCACGCGTTTTTGTAGCGGAAGGAGACCTGAATGGCGCCGCCGAATCGCTGGCTGAAGCCCTTGAAGTGCGTCCTGAATTCCACAAGGCTCTCTACTTCCGGGGACTCTACTGGAAGTCGCTCGGCGAGTACGATCGGGCGATCTCGGATTTGCAATCCGTCGCGTCTCGCTTTCCAAAAGACCGCGTCGTTCGGAATCAACTCGGCCGGGTGCACTACCTGGACTCCGATCTTGAGCGGGCCATTGCCGAGTTCGAAGTGGTGCTGACCATCGACCCAGAGGACCTTATGGCCCACTACAACCTGATGTTGTGCTATAGGGCCTTGGGCAACCAGGAGCGGGCTGCGGAGCATGAAATTCGCTACCTACGGTTCAAAGCCGACGAATCGTCGCAGGCGCTGGCCCGGGACTATCGGGCGAGAGATCCGAACGTCAATAACGAGTCGCTTCCGATCCATTCGCACGCCGATTCTGGTGGGCGCTGAGCGCCTCCGCCTCCGCTAACCCTCCTCGGTGAGACGAATCGAAGAACCGGCCGGAATAGCCGCTAGACGGGAGACCGAGCCGGCCGGCCAGCGCACAACTAGCGAATCCGCTGCTTGAGCATCGCCCAGACCGAACACGGCGGAGAAGGACGACTGCGAGAGGTAACTCCCTCCGGATCGAATGAACCGTCTCTGCGAGCGACCTCCGATCCACAATTCCAGGCTCGCTCCGATTGCCGACCGATTGCTGGCCGTGCCCTCCAGGTCGACGCGAATCCAGCCGCCCGATTCCGAGTCGTTCCTCAAAAGACGAGCGCCGCCGCCGTTTTCGGTGACCAATAGATCCAGATCGCCGTCCCCGTCGATGTCTCCGGACGCGACGCCCCGGCCAAGCCAGGCACTGGTTAGTCCAGCGGATTCGGCGTGGTCGGAAAACGAGCCATCGCCCCGGTTCAAGAACAGATGCGGCAATTGACGGAAACGAATGTTCTCCTTGACACGGGTGATGTGGGGCTGAACGTGCCCATTGGCCACGAAAAGATCCAAGTCTCCGTCCAGATCCAGGTCATCCAACAACAGACCAAACGAAAGCGTGAGCAGACTGGGTTGCCCGATTCTGGAGGAGGCCGCACGATCCAGAAACACGTCGTTCCCGATATGTCGATAGACTCCGATCATCTCCGAGGAAAAATTGCCGACGAAGAGGGTTTCTTCTCCTGTTCCGTCCACCACCCCGGACGAAACGCCCATGCCAGCCCGTGCTCGACCTCGTTCGTCGAACGCGATGCCTGACAGGACACCGATCTCCTGGAAGGTGCCATCTCCCTGGTTCAAAAACAGCTCGTCCGGCTCGGTATCATTGGCCAGCATGAGGTCCGTCCAGCCATCCCGGTTGTAGTCAAGGGTCAGGGCCCCAAGCGTCTTACCCTTCGTCCCTCCGAAGCCGGCCGCTTCCGTCCGGTCCTCGAAGCTTCCGTCACCCCGGTTGTGGTAGAAGACTCCCGATGTGCCCGGATAGAGTTCGGGCGTGCAGTAGCCCTTGTTCTCACCGTCTTGGGAGCAATAAATGTCAGCCTCTGGGGTCCATTCCACGTAGCCGGCCACAAACAGGTCGACCCATCCGTCGTTGTCGGCGTCGAAGAAGGTTGCGGCCGAACTCCAGCCTCCGCCCATTTGCGAGGACGCTCCCGCGGCGGCGCGAGAGAGGCCATCTGGGGCCGTGGAGTTAGATCGGGCCGCATCAATATTCAATTCCACGGGAACGAACCGGCCACCGTCATTGCGAAGGAGGGCGTCTGCGCCGAGGGCCGAATAGAAGAGGTCGGTATCGCCGTCATTATCGTAATCGGCCGCGGCCAACCCGAACCCAATTCCTTCGAGGCCAACGGGTTCGGCCTCGGGGACTCTCTCGAACGAGCCGTCGCCTTTGTTCAGATAGACGCGAACGGGGCGAGTTTCCGCCTCGGCCCACCCGCCGCCTTTGAGCAGTACGATATCCAGCCAGCCGTCCCCGTCTACGTCCACAAGCGCACATCCGGCTCCCATCGTCTCCGGGAACCACTGGTCGCCCGCAGCCCCATCATCATGCCTGAAACCAGCGAGCCCCGCCTGCTCGGTGACCTCGGCGAAGCTGACACGGCGCTCACGCGGGGGTTCTGGTTCCGGGGGCGACGCGCAGCCAAGCGCGGCCAACAGCAGTAGACAGGTCTTTTTCAGCATTTATCGTGTGGTTTGTGCACCGAACGAGGATGGGGGCGATGAGTGCCCGAGAGGGCGTTACCTTGCCGCCCAACCTCGCTCTTTGGCGGTTACCGATCCACTCTTTCCTGTCTCTGCATAGTGATTCTGATCCTTGAGCCCAACGTCGATGATTCCTCTCCAGAATACCGGCGACTTTTTTCATTCCTGGACGGAATGGCGCCGGATATACAACACCGTCTCCATAACGTGGAGGGAAGCCAGCAGCGCCTGACGGAGGTCTACCTGATTGGCAACACTTCTGTGCTGAGTCAGGAGACGATGCGATCGCTGCCATGCGTCGATCGAGTGGTGCGGATCTCGGAATCTTATCGTGTCCTGGGAAGGCACAAAAACGACGACCGGCCCTCATATTTCGAGTACCAGGGCCTTCGATTCGGTCAGGACACGCTGCACGTGTTTGCGGGGCTCTGCGCTGTGGACAATCCGAAGCACGTAGAGATCATGATGTCCGCCCTCAGAGATGCCGGGCAGGTGTGTACTCGGATGGGCGCGTACAAACCGCGCACGAACCCCTACTCGTTTCAGGGACATGGGAAGGATTGCCTTCCGTTCGTCTTTGAGCTGGCCGGCAAGTACGGCATACGTGTCATTGCGATGGAGGTGACTCACGAAGAGCACGTGGATGAAATCCATGAGGCTCTCGAGGCGGCCGGCCGGCCGACCGGAGTCATCCTGCAGATTGGCACACGCAACACGCAGAACTTTGAGCTACTCAAACGTGTCGGGAATCAGACCAACTACCCGGTGCTCTTCAAGCGCGGCTTCGGAATCACACTGGATGAGAGCCTAAACGCTGCGGAATACCTCGCCAGCTCCGGGAACCGGAACATCATCTTCTGCCTCCGTGGTATGAAAACGAACCTGGGTGATCCACACCGGAATTTTGTGGATTTCGCCCATGTGCCACTGGTTAGAACGCTCACGTTGATGCCGGTGTGTATCGACCCGTCGCACTCGGTGGGCGGCCGGCTTCGTGCCGCCGATGGGCTCCTGGACGTCTTTCACGTGACGGCGCAGGGTGTCATTGCGGGAGCCAACATGGTCCTGGCGGATTTTCACCCAGTACCCAGCGAAGCGCTCGTGGACGGGCCCCAGGCGCTTCGACTCCACGAATTGGAGCATTTCCTCGAGGACATCCAGATCTCTCGGGAAGCCTATTTGAAGCGTCAGGAGCTAGCGGACGCGAATACGTCGGCAACCAGTTCCTGAGCCTCCGCCTGGATGCGCGCCAGGTGATCTGCTCCACGAAAGCTCTCGGCGTAGATTTTGTAGACGTCTTCGGTGCCTGAGGGCCGGGCCGCGAACCACCCCTGGTCAGTAACCACTTTTAGGCCGCCCAGGGCCTCACCATTTCCGGGAGCCTCTGTCAGCTTGGCTCTGATCGGGTCTCCGGCCAGTTCTGTGGCTTTGACATCGCTGGCGGACATGGACTTGAGGGTTGCCTTCTGTGACGGGTTGGCCGGGGCATCCAGTCTCTCATAGACCGGGTCCCCAAGGACCTCCGTCAGGCGGGTGTAGCATTCGGCAGGATCGGCTCCTGCTACCGCGGTTATCTCGGCCGCGAGCAGATCCATGATGAAGCCATCCTTGTCGGTGGACCAGGCCGTGCCATCGAGTCGCAGAAACGAGGCTCCCGCGCTCTCTTCCCCGCCGAAACCCAACCCTCCGTGGAGCAGCCCATCCACGAACCACTTGAAACCGACAGGCACCTCCACCAGGGATCGATCCAGGCGGCTTGCGACGCGGTCGATGATCCCGCTCGAGACCAGCGTCTTTCCGATCGCCGCCTCGCGAGGCCATCCAGGCCTGTGCCTGAAGAGGTAGTCGATGGACACCGCCAAGAAATGATTGGGGTTCATCAGGCCTTTGGGGGTCACAATCCCGTGGCGATCGAAGTCCGGGTCGTTGCCGAACGCGATATCGTACGAATCGGCGAGCTCGATCAGACCCGCCATCGCGTAGGGCGAGGAGCAATCCATCCGGATCTTGCCATCCCGATCCAGTCGCATGAATCCGAAGGCGGGATCCACCGTGCGGTTCACGACGTCCAGAGTCAGTCCGTATCGGTCTGCGATCGGATCCCAGTAGTGAACCCCGGCGCCCCCGAGCGGGTCGACCCCGATCCGGAGTCCGGCGCCGGCAATGGCATCCATGTTCACGACGGACTCGAGACCGTTCACGTAGGGTGTGACGAAATCGTGCTCCTCCACGAACGTTCCTGCCAAAGCCTGGGTCAGAGTCAGTCTCCGGACGGCCTTGTTGCCGGCCGCCAGGATTTCATTGGCACGAGCCTCAATAATGCTTGTCGCTTCTGTATCGGCCGGGCCACCAGTAGGAGGGTTGTACTTGAATCCCCCATCACGCGGAGGGTTGTGCGAGGGCGTGATTATGACTCCGTCTGCTCTCGCCTGGCTGCTCCGGTTGTGCTCCAGGATGGCCACGGACACCACGGGAGTCGGTGTGTAGCCTCCTCCAGCGGCGATCCGCACGTGGACGCCGTTGGCGGCAAAGACCTCGATCGCGGTCGTATGCGCCGCCTCTGACAGGGCGTGCGTGTCCATCCCCAAGAAAAGAGGCCCCTCGATGCCGGCACGGCTCCGAAACTCGCAGATGGCCTGGCTCGTGGCCAGAATGTGGTCCTCGTTGAACTTGCGGTCCAGCGAGCTACCGCGATGCCCGGAGGTCCCGAAAGACACCCGTTGCGCCCCGTCGGACGGATCCGGTTGGCTGGTGTAGTAGGCCGATACCAACCTCGGAATCCGCTCCAACATGGAGGCAGGGACTGGCTTTCCGGCGAATTTGTGGGGAGTCATTTCGACATGATTTGGGACAGCGAATATCGCTATTTTCGAAGTCTGCTACTAACGGCCTGACGCATGAAGCTCCTGGGAATTGACATTGGCGGGTCTGGGATCAAGGGCGCATTGGTGGATGTGGAGCGAGGCAGAATGTTGACCGAACGTTATCGGTTGGGCACGCCTAATCCCGCCACTCCGGACGCCGTGGCCACCACCGTCAACGAAATCGTCCAGCGGTTCGAGTGGAAGGGACCCGTCGGATGCACGCTCCCGGCTCGAATTCAGCGCGGGATCTGCAGGACGGCAACCAACATTCATGCTTCGTGGATAGAGACGCCGGTCCAGTCCCTATTCGAAACGGCCACCGGGTGCGACTTCGCCGTGCTGAATGACGCCGATGCGGCCGGCTTGGCGTCCATGACGTTCGGTGTCGGACGAGGCCGGACAGACGTGGTGATCATGCTCACAGTGGGCACGGGGATCGGATCGGCGCTTTTCAGCGGTGGGCACCTGGTCCCTGGCTCGGAGCTGGGCCACCTCACACTTCACGGGGAGACCGCCGAGCTGTATGCCTCCGATCGGACGCGGAAGCAGGAAGCGCTCAGCTGGGCTCAATGGGCCGGCAGGTTCCAGGAATATCTGGATCTGGTCGAGTTTCTCCTGGCGCCAGACCTCATTGTCATCGGCGGCGGAGTCTCCAGACCCGACAAGGTCGCTGAGTATCTCCACCTGTTGTCTACCCGGGCGGAGCTGATTCCGGCCACCCTGGAGAACGAGGCTGGAATTATTGGTGCGGCGGCGGCGGCCAGGGAATTGGTTTGAAAGCCCCGCGCAGGCTACTTCCGGACCGTGACCTGATCGGGGACGATGAACGCTCCCACGAACCTATTCGACACCAGGTTCAACAATTCCTGCGCGTCGGCCCTCCGGGTTAAGTCCCCCAGGCGAATCCGGTAGTACGGCTGCCGGAAAAGCCGGTATACCTCCATGTTCGCGCCGAGGACGCTCTCTTGGGGGAGAGCACCCGCGATGGTATCCCACCAAATTTTGAGCTCTTCCTGAGCGGCCTCGGCCTCGGCCGGGTCGAGGGTGGCCATCACCTGAACACGGTATCCCGAAACGGTCTGCTCGACACCCGCGTCTGCCCGGTTCTGCAGCAGGGCTTCCGGAACGTCGTGGACGAAGTCTACATCCGCGGCCACCGGGTCGTCCGCATACTTTGATGCGTCGAATGCCTCGTAGTCGCTGTACACCAGCGGCCCTGGATCTTCGGGCTTCATGGTTTCCACCATGACTGGCGCAGAGCCGCCACAGCCCGCCAGAAATACCCAAAAACCGATGACGATCAGCGTGGTGGCCACACCGAATGCGCCATCCTGCATGGCCGCGACTCGGAGCGGACGCGCGCGATGTAGTCCATGTGTTTCACTTCGCTTGATCAATATCCTGACGCCCCCACCTCTCCCTTTACGATGGCAACCGATGCGCTCGCCCCGATCCTGGTCGCGCCACGGGCGATCATTCTCTCGGCATCGTCGGTGGAGCGAACCCCCCCCGACGCCTTGACGCCCATGCGGGGTCCAACGGCCCTGCGCATCATGGTGATGTCCTGCTCCGTTGCTCCACCTTTCGCGAACCCCGTGGAGGTCTTAACGAAATCGGCCCCAGCGTTCTGCGCGAGGACACAGGCGATCACCTTTTCACGATCTGTGAGAAGGGCCGTCTCCAGAATTACCTTGACGATGATACCAGAGGCGGTGCCTCTCGCCGTGGTGACGACCGCTCTGATATCATCCTCCACGTAGGTGTACCGCCCACTCTTGTGCATGCCGACATTGATCACCATGTCGATCTCCGTCGCCCCATCCCGAATGGCCGTCTCGGCCTCAAGCGCCTTGGTGTTGGTTTGTGTGGCCCCGTGGGGGAATCCGATCACCGTGCACGTGGCCACCGGCGTGCCTCTCAACAACTCTGCCGCCAAGGGTACATAGGCCGGACTGATGCAGACAGAAGCGAAACAAAATTCCCGCGCCTCTCCGCACAGGAGGCGGATATCCTCTTCGGTGGTCTGAGGCTTCAGCGCCGTATGGTCAATCATTCGAGCGAGCGGCGGCGCGAGATCGCAGGCCGAAAAACCCGCATCCTCGGGGCGGTCAGCCCTGACGCCAAATCGAGAGGCGCCGGCATCCACCATACAGTCCAACGCCTTGTCTACCTGTAGCCCGGCCGTCGCCGGAGCCGCCCGCGATGTGCCACAGCTCTCAGACAGGTAGGTGACGATTTCCTGGCGTTCTCTCTCGGTCAATACTGTTCCTTCCAATGGTTTCCAAAGATAAGCACAACTCGGGAGCCGTTACCTTGGGCACATGATGCTCCGCAACATTTCCATAGGCCTGACGCTGGTCTTCCTGGCGACGGGCTGCTCGCCGGCGGACTCGCCGAATCCCACCGGCCGCGCGATCGTAGACGACATCGGACGCGAAATCGTCATTCCGGATCGTGTTCTTCGCATCGTTTCCATTGCGCCCAGCGCCACCGAGTTGATATTTGCGGCGGGTGCCGGAGCGCTCCTTGTGGGGGTCACGGATGTGGATAATTTCCCCCCGGAGATCGAGCGGCTTCCCAGGATCCAGGCGTTGCCTCTCAACCACGAGTCTGTCGTCGCACTTCGACCGGACCTGGTATTTGCATCTGATCAGGTCAACGACCCGCGCGACGCGGCAGCTCTGGCCGAGCTCGGCATCCCCACGTATTTCGTGTCGATTCAGTCCCTCCCAGACGTCTCTCGTTCCATTCGAACGCTGGGCTTTCTGCTCCATACGAAGGAGCCGAGTGCAGCGTACGCCGATTCCCTGGAGCGGCAATTGGCGTTCCTCGACACTGAGCGCCCCTCCGAAGGCCATGTGCCTTCGGTCATATTTCTGATTGGGGACGACACGCTCTTCTCGTTTGGCCCGGAAAGCTATGTCCATGACATGATCGCCGTGGCCGGAGGGCGCAGCTTGACGGAGAGCATGGAGACCAAGGCTCCCATTCTGAGCGAAGAATTTGTACTCGACGCCGCGCCGGAAGTCTTGTTTACCTCGTTTGAACCTGACGTCCAAACACTCCTGGACAAGCACCCAAGTTGGGCAAGCGTCCCAGCGCTGCGCTCGGGCCGGGTCTTCCATATCCCCGCGGACCATGTGCTCCGACCCGGACCGAGACTGATCGCTGGCACATGGGAAATGTCCAGAGCCCTTCGCACGACACGATGAAATTTCGCCTTACGTGGGGGGCGGTTCTCATAGTCACGGTTGTGTCTGTGATATTTGGCGTGGCGTTCGGCAGCGTCGAGATCAGCGCCGGCGACGTTCTCGCTTCATTCGGATCGCGGCTAAACATGGCCCAGGCGCCTCCCGAAGAGGTGGACGCCATTGTCTGGCAAATCCGGTTGCCCCGCGTGCTCCTGTCTCTGGTGGTTGGCGGGGGGTTGGCCGTGGTGGGCGTCGCCATGCAGGCACTGGTGCGAAATCCGCTGGCGGAACCGTACATCCTGGGCCTGTCCAGCGGCGCTGCGGCCGCGGCCTCATCGTTCTATCTGGGATACTTGCCAGCCTTCCTGCTGGCCGTCCTGACCCTCCCACTGGCGGCGTTTCTGGGCGGACTCGCCACCATCACCGTGGTCTACCTGGTGGCCCGTACCGGGAATCGCCTCTCGGTCACCCGCCTCCTTTTGGCCGGCGTTGCCATGTCCGCGCTTATGGCTTCCATCACAGCCTTTGTGATGCTGATCTCGCCGGAGCCACATCGAATGCGGGCCGTCCTGTTCTGGCTCATGGGTTCATTCAGCGGGACAAGATGGTCGATGCTTGCGACACCAACGCTCGTCACGTTCGCCGGAATGGTCGTTCTCATGGGGTTGTCCCGGCCCTTGGATGCCCTGCTTTTGGGCGAAGATCCCGCCCGCTCCCTGGGGATTCCCGTCGAACGACTCAAACACTTGCTTATCGTCCTGTCTGCACTAATAACGGGCGTTCTGGTGGCTCATTCTGGAGCCATTGGATTCGTGGGGCTAATCGTACCTCATGCCGTTCGGTCGATTGTCGGAGTCAGCCACCGCCGGGTCGTGCCACTCTGTTTCGCGGTCGGAGGCATTTTCCTGATGTGGGCCGACCTGGTGGCGAGAAGCTCCTTGCATGGCCAGGACCTGCCCGTGGGAATTGCGACGGCGATTGCCGGAGTCCCCTTCTTCCTGGTCCTGCTCAGGAGCCATAGATATCCGTTCGGATAGGTTCGCCGGAGGACGAGTCCAGCAACCGGTGCTGCGGCCACGCGTACCAGCCTCCACCTCATTTACCGCCCCTATCGAGACCCAGACTCACATCGCACCGCCCCCCGGCACCTCCGACTTGCGCAACCGGGAGATCCCGACCATCGCATCCATAAAGCGGCCTGTGGAGGGTGATCTGAAGGAGTTCAGGCGCTTCTTCCGAAATGCGATGCGGACGGACGTCACGCTCCTCGATCGAGTCATTCGTTACATTCTCAGGCAGAAGGGCAAACAACTGAGACCCCTTCTGGTGCTGCTATCCGCTAGGGCGTGCGGAGAGGTAACGGAGACGACGTACCGCGGCGCGGCACTGGTGGAATTGCTGCATACGGCCACGCTTGTCCACGATGATGTCGTGGATGAATCGGACCGCCGCCGCGGGTTGTGGTCCATAAATGCCCTCTGGAAGAACAAGATTGGTGTCCTACTGGGCGACTACCTCCTGAGCCGCGGTCTGCTTCTGGCCCTCGATGCGCACGACTACGAACTCCTGCACACGGTCTCCGATGCGGTCCGTCGCATGAGCGAAGGCGAGCTTCTCCAGATTGAGAAGGCCCGGCGGCTGGACATAGACGAGACCATCTACTTCAGAATCATAGCGGACAAGACCGCTTCCCTCCTCTCGGCATGCGCCAGGTGCGGCGCCGTGAGTGTCGGCAGTTCGCCCGAGACGATCGACACCCTGACGAAGTTCGGTGAGGCGCTCGGCTTGGCGTTCCAGATCCGAGACGACCTGTTCGACTTCGGAGTGGCGGATGTCGGCAAGCCGGTCGGGATAGACCTCAAGGAAAGAAAATTGACGTTGCCCCTCATCCATGCCTTGGCCCAGACCTCAACGACCGAGAAGAGGCGGATCATGCGGGTGGTACGGCAGGACAAGAAGACCAAGGGTGATATCCGGATGGTCGCGGGGTTCGTGGAAGCAGCCGGTGGCTTGACCTACGCTCGAGACCGCATGTTCGCGATTGGAGAAGAGGCGATTGAACTCCTGGCTCCCCTGCATCAGGGAGAGGCAAAATCGGCTCTGGAGGCCCTTGTGGCTTTCACCGTCCTGCGCTCTCGTTAGATGCCAGCCGTTCATTTCCTCGGCACTGGGTCCGCCGTGTGCGATCCGCATCGTACCACAACCATGCTCGCGGTCGAAGCCGGAGGGCGCAGCTTTCTGATCGATTGTGGAGGAGATGTAATCCAGCGAGCACTCCAATCCGGCTTGGACCTTGCCGGTATCGATGGGATGCTGATTACACATGAGCACCCGGACCACGTGAGTGGATTTCCGCTTTTCATGGAGCGACTATGGTTGGCTGGCCGGACCAGACCCATCTCCATTTTTGGAATTCGGACCGCACTCCGTCAGGCCCGAAAGGTCCTGTTTGCGTTCGATATCGGTGGTTGGGACCTGCCACGGATTGATTGGTGCGAGATCCCTCATGAAGCCAATGTGCCGGTGCTGATATCTGATACCTGGCGAATCACTGGCGCGCCCGGCATTCACTCGGTGCCCGTCATGGGCTTTCGCTTCGATCATCTCCCCTCCGGGTCATCCGTGACCTATTCGGCCGACACCGAGCCATCGAGCGCCATCGTGGACCTGGCCCGCGGGGGGAGGCTCCTGATTCACGAGGCCACGGGTGAAACGCGGGGGCACACCTCGGTTGGACAGGCCATTGAGTTGGCCCAAGATGCTGGCGTGGCCGAACTCGTCCTGGTCCACCTCAGCGTCGGCACATCGGAGATGGATTTAGGTCCTCTGGCGGTGCCAAGACTCGAAGTCAGCTTCGCAGACGAACTCGATATCGTCCGGTTTTGAGACCGATGCTGGGCTAAAGCGGGGGAAATGGCGGTCGATACCAGAGGTGTACAGACTAGGCCCCTCACGCACGTAGATGGAGTTGCTCGAAGTAGAATCCTCCCCAACCAAGGGACCCGACTCAAGTTGGGACTCGGCCGCACGCGACTCTGAAGGTGCGTCCTGGCTACGTGCCGCCCTGCTTTTCCTTGTGGCCGTGGCCGTGGGCATTGCGGGCACCTGGACGTTTCTGTTGCTCAAGGGCGGAGCCGAAGCTCTGGTCCATCTGGCCATGGTACTGTCCCTTTCCGCCGTTTCGCTGGGCGCGTGGCTTGTTTGGGGCTCTCGAAACTCGTTCCTGGAGGAGCTTCGTGACCTGGAGTTCTCTGCCCAGGCCGAGCGAACGCGTGCAACCGCGGCCGAACATGGGCAGCATGCTTATCGGCAGGCTCTTCAGGACGCGGGAATCGGTTGGTACCGGGTCTCTCCCGACAGCCGTCTCATCGCCGCCAACTCGGCCCTGGCCAAGACCCTTGGGTATGCCTCCCTCGATGGAATGCGGGAGAGCTTTTCGGCACACGCTTTCCCCAACGCGCCGAACCGCCAAGTTGTCACGCGAGCCATCCAGGCCGTCGGCGAAATATGCTCTCACCTGGGCGACTGGCACACGGCTGATGAAGGCCTCATATCCGTCGTAGAAACGGCCCGCGCGATTCGAGACGATTCGGGTAGGACCGTATACATCGAGGGATTTGTCGTAGATCAATCGGCCCCGCAGGCGGCTGCCAAGGAAGAGACTCCCGCGCGGGAAGAGTCCGCCACAACACACAAGGAGTCGGGCACAGGAAACGACGTCTTCGTGGCGCATATGAGCCACGAACTGCGCACGCCGATCAACGCGATTGTCGGAATGACCAGCTTGCTCCGGGACACGATGCTGGACTCGGAGCAGAGGGACTTTGTTGACACCATTCGTATCAGTAGCGAGAGCCTTCTCTCGATCGCGAACAATGTCCTGGATTTCTCTAAAATTGAGGCCGAGTCTCTGCATCTGGAGCGCCGCCAGTTCAGGGTGCGCGACTGCGTGGAGGACGCACTGAATCTTGTTGCGCTCAGGGCGGCAGAGAAAAAACTGCAACTCCTCTACAAGATCGAGCCTCAGGTGCCCAGTCACCTGCTGGCCGATGATGCGCGCCTTCGCCAGATTCTGGTCAACCTGCTCACCAACGCCGTCAAATTCACCGAGGAAGGAGAGATTGTCGTCTCCGTCCGGGCAAAGCAGCTCGAAGGTGCCCAGTACGAATTTCAGTTTGCGGTGACGGACTCTGGAGTAGGCATCCGTCCCGAGAAGCAAGCCCACCTTTTCACCCCCTTCTACCAGGCCGAAGTCTCGACCGCACGAGAATACGGAGGTACAGGACTCGGACTCGCCATCAGCCGCCTTCTGGCGGAAAAAATGGGCGGCGCGATGTCCGTCGAATCCACTCCGGGCCACGGCTCCACCTTCCATTTCACGGTCGTCGCGGACGTAGCGGATCAACCCGGCGAATCTCGTCACGCGGAACTCCGGACCGAGATCGAGCACAAGCGGGTTTTGGTACTGGATGACAACGACACGTCTCGTGCGTTGACGACCGCGCTACTGGAAAGCTTCGGCATGATAACGAGTTGCACCAGCTCCGCGGACGAAGCGATCGGCCTGTTGCGGGACCCTCAGGCCTTCGACCTAGCGGTTATCAACCTGACTCACTTCGGGCAGGACGCAGTTGTTTTCGCACGGCGCGTGCGGGCCTTCGACACGGAAGATCCCACACCTCTCGTCCTCATGCGGTCCCTCACGGCCCCTCGTGTCTTCGATCGGCCCTATCGCTCTGTGTTCCTTCAGCGTCCCCTGAACCAGGACCGACTTGTAGCCGCCCTGGCCAGCGCGCTGGGAAATGATCCGGAGTCCGAGGCTCAGGGCGGAAATGACGGACGCATCGTGCAGGCCAATGAGCCACTTTCCGTCCTGATCGCGGAGGACGATGCCGTGAATCAGAAAGTCATGGTTCGATTGCTGGAGCGTCTGGGCCACCACGCCGATGTGGTCGGCTCCGGAGGAGACGCCCTCGAAACGCTGAAGCACACGCACTACGACGCAGTAATCCTTGACGTTCGCATGCCCGGAATAGGCGGGCCCGAAGCCGCAAAGATGATTTGTGAGAGACACCCTGACCGGGGCCAGCGACCTCGACTGATCGGAATGACGGCCAGCACCGATCCGCGGGAGCGCGAATCGTGCATGAAGGCGGGCATGGACGTATGCCTGATCAAGCCCATCAATCTGGACGAACTAGTTAAAGAACTAGAACTCGTCCACCGGTCCGACAACGTGTCGCAGACGTCGGGCGAACCCTCGGACCGCGAGATCCGCGACTCCCTCCGGAGGCTGATGAAGTCTGCACATGGAGATGAACCTGCATTCATGGCGGAGCTCCTCATGAGTTTCATGCGCACCGCTCCCAGTCTGCTGGGAGGTTTGGAAGATCAGCTCGCTCGCGAGGACTCGGAATCGGTCCGTCGGACCGCCCGAACGCTCAAATCGAGTTGCCAGTTTATAGGTCTCATGAGGCTTGCGGCCCTTTGCAAGGCCCTCGAGGTCACCGCCGCGTCGAATGCCGGGCGCTCAGATTTGGAGCCGTTCGTTCGAACCATCGGAGGCGAGTTCGCGCGGATACAACCTGTCTTGGTCGAGGAACGCGAGCTTATGCTCCGCCGGGCAGGGATACCCGATGAAATGGCTGTATAGGCCTCAGAACCACTCAGCGGCGTAGTGGTAAGGTTCTCTCGTAACATTGTAGACGGTTGGATCACTCAATCGTCCGACTCGATCGAACCTGAATCAGCCTGTGCAAGACGAACGAAAGCAGCCTTGGTGGAAAAACGGCTGGGTAGCCGGACTCCTGATTTTGGGCGTGCTCCATTTGACCGGAACTGCTATTCACGTGCAGGCAGGATTTCAGAGAGTCCTTCTCTACACTGGACTGTTCAATCCGGATTTGATCCCATCCGGCGACCGGGTGTCCGCCGATCTCAGGCTGACCGTATCTGACCAGGACGGTGCGACCGTATCACTGGCCGAGCTCGCTGGTGAAGTTCGATTCATAAATTTTTGGGCCACCTGGTGCCCCCCGTGCCTCGCCGAGATGCCCGCCATCGCCCGGCTACACAGGGACTACGGCGATCGTGTCAAATTTCTGATGGTGAGCATGGACGACATCGGACTTGCGCAAGACTACCTCACTCATGAAGAGTTTGGCCTGCGCGCAGTGGTCCCCGCATCGTCAATACCGCCTTCCTTTAGTTCACGAAATCGGAATGGCCGACTACGACTCGAAGCGATTCCGGGCGACCTTGGACCAGCTTCTGGGCGAATAGCTCGTTCTTGTAGATCACCGGTAGGTGCCCCATGACCCTCGCCACCGCGTCTCTGATCAGCACCGGCGTGCTGTTGTACCTGGTCGCTGGTGTGCTGTTTGCCATAGTCACTCAACTCCGCGGCATTGATCGCTCGGATTCGGATGTGGATGGCGGCAGTTGGGGATTCAGGTTGGCCTTGATGCCCGGATTGGTTGCCTTGTGGCCCCTGCTATGGATGCGCGGCCTCAAGGTTGCTGAGACGACCACGCCTCACGACCGGGCGTCAGAATGACCAAACCCCTTCGAAGTTTTCATTTTTGGGCGGCCATCGTGATGCTCCTGGGAAGCCTTCTTGTTCTGGCTCTGGGCTGGACCAATAGGCCGGCCGACTCGGGACCCGCAACCACGGAGTCGAGCTGACATGGGACATGCCTATCAAGCCGTTGGGTGGAACCGGCAGAAGCGCATATACGACACGACGATCGGAGTCTCTGTCGCGGCGTACTTGGGCCTGTTCATTGGAGTTGGAGCGGTGCTGTATCCCGACGCGACTGCCGAGACCCTGATCATTCGCTCGCTCGGGACCTGTGCATTTCTGATGCTGCATGTGATCCTCCTGATTGGTCCGTTGCACAGGTTTTTTCCGTCCACAGCCCCTCTTCTCTACAACCGTCGGCACCTTGGAGTGGCCACCTTCCTGGTAGCACTAGGCCATGCGGCCATGGTCACGTTGCAGTTTCACGCGTTCGGCAGCCTGAACCCACTGGTCAGCATTCTGACCGAGGGCGGGGGGCCACCCGGGCTCGAAGGCTCGGTCAACTTTCAAGTTTTTGGCCTCATCGCACTCACGATCTTGTTTCTGATGGCTTCGACCAGCCACGACTTCTGGCTCTCCCGCATGACGCCGACGTTGTGGAAACGGCTACATCAGGCCGTCTACGCGGCCTATGTGCTCCTCGTTGCGCACGTAGCATTTGGTATTGTGCACCAGGAATCGTCACCAGTCTGGGGTGTTGCCGTACTTCTTGGAGTGGTTTCAGTAGGCGGGCTTCATGTCGCCGCGGCTATCAGAGAACGGTCCCGAGATAAAGAGGTCGAAATGCACGAGTCCGATGGGTTCGTGAGGGTGTGTCAGTTCGAGGACATCCCCGAGAATCGCGCGCGAACGTTTGTCTTGTCCGGCGACCGGGTAGCCGTTTTCAGGCACGATGGCAAGGTGTCTGCAATCTCAAATACCTGTCGCCATCAGGGCGGACCATTGGGCGAGGGCAAGATCATAGAC
>CAYXSE010000003.1:30948-41814 GCA_964466675.1 uncultured Rhodothermales bacterium
GGTGTGTTGTTTGTCCCTGGCACGGATATGAGTACGATCCCGCGACCGGGCGGGCCCCCGCGCCGTTTACCGAAAAAGTCCCGACATTCAGGGTCAGGGTGAATCAAGGTCAAGTTTTCGTTCACCCCAAACCAAACCCGGCCGGCACCCCGGTCGAGCCTGCCAGGGAGCAGGCCGCACCGGTGCCCGGAGAAACAGACTGATGGCCGATTCCTTTTACGTAGGATATGTGGATCGAGCGCCTGACGGTGTCAGACGCACCATGCGGCGTCTGATCCCAGTCCTCCTCGCCTTGGTAATTATCCCGGCATCCTTGCTGGTCCAGGGACAGAAGTTTGACGAGTCCGTGTTCGAGTTCGGGGACGTCAAGGAATTTGAAGGCGTTTACCATGACAGTCCCGTTCCGTACCTGTTGACGGATTCTGGCGATCCTCTCCTCCTGGTGGGACGCGCCAAATATGCGGTTCGCATGGAAGCGCGCTCCGGATCCCGCATACAAATCTCCGGAACCAGAATCATTCGCGACGGAACCGTCATGGTGGAGATGGTCCCGGACAGCGAAACCCTCCTTGCGGGGCCAGCGGTGACAGCCACGGCCACTCCCCACCGCGTGCGGACACTTTCGGTTGAAGGCGAAGTTGTTGAGGCAAAATGTTATTTGGGAGTGATGAACCCCGGAGCAGGGCCGGCCCATCGTGCCTGCGCCCGGTTGTGCCTAGCCGGTGGCGTCCCTGCCATGCTCCACTTCACGGATCGGCAGCCGGATGATGGCCATGAGGCCAATTCAGGGATTCTGGTCACCGGGTTGTCACAGGAGGTCCTTTCGCGCTTTGCGGCCCAGAAAGTCGTGGTCTCCGGAACCGAGTGGGCAGCCGGGAATCTTCGTTGGATCGAAGTGGACGATGTCAGGCTGGCTGGACCCGAGGGCCAATCCCCCGGGGGAGTCGCTGCATCCTGATGTCAGCCCTTCAGCAAATAATTCGCCTCGCGAGAACGGGCATCCCGCTCCTGGAGCCAACATCAGGCCGGTATGAGGTCTCCTTCGTACGGACCGCCAAAGAGCTCGATGAAGTTTTTCAGTTGAGGTACGAGGTCTTCAACGTGGAACTGGGCGAGGGCCTGAGTTCATCCCATGAGACCGGGTTCGACCAGGATGAATTCGATTCGTTTTGCCATCACCTAATCGTACGCGATCGAGAAACAGGAACGCCTGTCGGGACCTATCGAATGCAAACCCGGAAAATGGCCGCGAGCGGAGCCGGTTTCTATACCAGCACGCTCTTCGACCTCTCGTCCCTCGATGAAAGGGTTCTCGACCAGGCGCTGGAGATAGGACGCGCCTGTATTGCCAAAGATCACCGAAGCCTCCAGGTGCTCTATCTCCTGTGGCAGGGACTGGGTCGGTATGTCGGGTACAATGATGTCCAGTACGTCTTCGGCTGCTGCAGCCTCACCAGCCAAGACCCTCACGAAGGGACTCGCGTCTATCGCCGCCTGGAAAGGGAAGGCCACATCGACCCTGAGCACCGGGTTCGTCCTCTGCCCCCCATGGATTGTACCGTGTCGGATCCGGAGGAAGGACCAGACAAAATGCCCCGTCTGATGCGCGCATACCTCAGTTTGGGCGCCACCATCTGTGGTCACCCTGCGTTGGACCGCGAGTTCGGCACGGTGGACTATATGGCTCTGTTCGACCTGGCCAGAATGGACGACTCCCGCTTGTCTTTCTACCGGTGTCACTAGGACGACACCTCCGAGCTTCGTCCCGCCTGGCGCTCCTCACCGCCGCGGCGGTCACGATGGTGGCATCGTTGGCGATCGCCGCCTTCTTGCTCGCGCCGTTTCCAGCGCTTGGCCAACGGGTGAATCGACGAATCGTCAGCATCTCCAACCGGTCGGCCATGCTGATTCTGAGGATGCGGGTTCAGATCGTCGGAAGTCCTCCGAAGCCACCGTTCATCCTCGTGGCGAATCACCTGGGATACATCGATATCGTCCTGGTCCGATTGGTTGTCGAGGCCTTCTTCGTTTCCAAGGCGGAAATTGCGGCCTGGCCGTTCGTTGGCTGGCTGACCACCCTGGCCGGTACGCTTTTTCTGGATCGGCGTAGCAAGAGAGACCTGCACCGTGTCAACAGCCTGCTCGATACCATTCTGGATTCCGGGAACGGCATCGTGATCTTTCCCGAAGGCACGTCCAGCTCGGGCCACGGCGTGAAGGTGTTCCACTCCGGCCTGCTTGCGTATCCAGCCATGACCGGGTTTCCGGTTCACGCCGCGGCCATACACTACTCGATCCCCCTTCCCGATTCTGATCCGTCCCATCGCATATGCTGGTGGGGAGACATGACCTTCGTCGATCATCTGTACAGCCTATTGAGCCTTCCGGGCTTCGATGCACGAATCTCTTTTGCCCCGGATCCGGTTGTGAATGACAGCCGCAAGGAGCTGGCTCTCTCGCTAGCTCAGCAGGTGGAAGATCTGTTTGAGCCGATTGACGGTGCCCCCTCACCATGACTGCGCCAAGGAGTGGTGGCCGGAAATGGTCTCGGTGGTTGGTATGGGGCTACCTGATCGCACTGGTCATCTCCGGGCTGACCCGTCGATTCCAGGACCCGACGGCGCCTCACTCCTATCAGACCACACAGTCCCTGCTGCCCGTGGAAGGGGACCTGCATGTGGAGGGACCAGAAGTCCGCATGGCTTACGCGGACTCTGGGGGCGATGGGATTCCGGTGCTGCTTCTGCACGGGAGCCCTGTGGCTTCCAGTTCCCTCATGGACGTGCACCGAGCATTGTCGGCGCGCGGCTACCGCGTCCTGACCCCGGACTTGCCTGGCTTCGGGAGGTCCAGCCGGGACGTTCCCGACTACTCGGTCCGGGCACATGCGCGGTATGTCCTTAGCTGGCTCGACAGTCTTGCGGTGTCTTCGGCTCACTTCGTCGCCTACAGCATGTCTGGAGGTGTTGCCCTGGAGGCATACCGACTGGAGCCCGAGCGGATCAGGTCCGTGGTGATGTTGTCCGCCATCGGTGTTCAGGAGCTAGAGCTGACGGGCGATTATTACCTGAATCACGCCATCCACGGCCTCCAATTGGGAAGTCTATGGCTTGTCCGGGAAGCCATTCCGCACTTCGGATTCCTGGACGACGCCGTGCTGGGAGTGCCCTATGGACGTAATTTTTACGAGACCGATCAGCGTCCCTTGCGGGCATTGCTCCTCACCTTTGCGCCCCCCATGCGCATCGTTCACGGCGTTTCTGACCAGCTTGTGCCGTACGCGGCCGCCGTGGAACACCAGCGACTGGTGCCTCAAAGCGAACTCATCTCCATGGCGAGTCAGGGACACGGCTTGCCGTTCACCGCGCCTGATACGACAGCAGCATTGATCCATGACTTCGTAGCCGGGGTCGCAAGGGGCGAAATCGCAGGGCGGGCTTCCGCATTGCCCGAAAGGGTCGCGGCCGCGGCCAGACCGTTCGATCCGACTTCCCTCCCTCCCCCAGGCAGATTCGCCGCGACCATCCTGATCCTGCTTGTGGCTCTGGCAACCATGGTCAGCGAGGACCTAGCCTCCATCGGTGCCGGCCTGATGGCGGCACGAGGGACCCTCACGTTTCCTCAGGCCGTGATGGCCGCGCTAGGAGGCATTGTGCTCGGAGACATCTCTCTTTATCTCGCGGGACGATGGATCGGTCGACCCCTGGTCCACCGCGCACCGTTCCGCTGGTTCATCTCCGAAGATCGACTGGCGACGGGCGAGCGGTGGTTTCGCGAGAAGGGGGTGCAAGCGGTCATCTCTGCCCGGTTCTTGCCGGGAACCAGGCTCCCCACCTACGTGGCCGCGGGTATCCTGAAGGCACCGTTCTTCAAGTTCTTCGGGTACTTCCTGATAGCCGCCCTGTTGTGGACCCCGGCGATCGTGGGAGCCTCAATGGTGCTTGGCCAACAGGTTCTCGGATTCTACGAGACGTTCGAGCGATTCGCCCTCTGGGGTGTACTGGGACTGGTCGTGGTGCTGCTCCTTGTGTTCCGCCTTGGGCCGCTCGTTGCTACGCATCAGGGGCGCCGACGGCTAGTCGCCTCGTGGCGCCGGGTCACGCGATGGGAATTTTGGCCTCCGTGGCTGTTCTATCCTCCCGTGGTGGCCTACTGCGTGTGGCTCGGGATCCGATTCCGCAACCTTCTGGCATTCGCATCGGCAAACCCCGGAATCCCGTACAGCGGGTTCATCGGCGAATCCAAGGCCTCGATCCTCAATATGTTGCCCAGTGAGTGGGTTGCCGAGTTCATGAAAATCGAAGGCGTGACCCCTCAGAAGGGCCTCACTCTGGTACACTCGTTTATGGGATCGCGCGGACTCGAATATCCAGTCGTGCTCAAGCCTGACGTTGGGGAACGAGGTCGCGGAGTGGTCCTGGCGCACTCAGATAGCGATATCCTGTCGTATTTCGGGGCGACAGAGGTCGCCACGATTATCCAGCGATTCATCCCGGGACCGGAATTCGGAGTCTTTTTCTACCGAAATCCGGACACCGGCCAGGGTAAAATTTTCTCGATCACCGACAAGTACTTTCCGACGGTATCCGGCGACGGCCATCGAACTCTTCAGGAACTGATCCTGGATGATGACCGAGCGGTCACGATGCATCGAACTTATGCCAGGATCAATCGGAGCCGACTTTTCTCGGTGCCAGAAGAAGGCGATGTCGTCGAACTCGCTCACATTGGGACCCACAGCCGTGGAGCGGTTTTCCTGGACGGTACCCAATTGATCAACCCTGAATTGGAGACCGCATTTCTCAGGATCGCGGACTCGTTTGACGGATTTCATTTCGGGCGCTTCGATGTACGCGCCTCCAGCCGCGAGACTTTCCTTGCGGGTACGGACTTCAAAGTGATCGAATTGAACGGCGTGACGAGCGAAGCGACACACATCTACCATCCGGGAAGCTCCCTCCTGTCGGCCTACCGTGTGCTTTTTGCTCAATGGGAACTGGCTTACCGTATCGGGTTGAACAACATTAAGGCCGGGGCACCAAGGGCGCGGTTTATTCCGATGATCCGCGCCCTCGCCCAGCACGCTCGAGCCATCCGAATCCAAACTTCGGGCGGTTCCGCCAACTCCAAATCTCCAGATTTAGATTGAAGGCGATTCTAAAGCACATCGAACAACTGGGCCAATTCGGGTTGTTCGCCTATCAGACGGCAAAGACGGCCGGTAGTCTCTGGACGTTTCGCGGCATTACCCTCCAGCACTCGGTAAGAATTGGCGTCCAGGCTTTACCCGTGGTAATGCTGGCATCGGCCTTCGCCGGTATCGTGGTCACCATTCAAACGGCGTATCAATTGCAGGGTACGATCCTCAGTGAGGACACGGTCGGAGCCGTCGTTGTGCCAACGCTGATGCTCGAAATGTGTGCGCTCGTCCCGGGCCTGGTCATGGCCTCCAGGGTAGGCGCGTCCATCGCAGCCGAGTTGGGAACCATGAAGGTAACCGAGCAGATCGATGCCCTGGAAGCCATGGGTATCGACTCCATGGCCTACCTGGTCGCGCCCCGGGTCGCCGCAGGCGCCCTTATGTTTCCGGCCATCTACGTCGCCTCCGCGCTGGTGGCTGTGGTCGCCGGCGGAATGGCTGGCGAGTATCTGGGTTACCTGTCTTTCGAGGCGTACATCCGCGGCGCCCGCATGTATTTCCTGCCGTTCGACCCGGTTTTTGGGATGACCAAGTCTCTAGCCTTCGGCGTCTTGATCACGTCCGTTTCCTGCTGGAAGGGGTTCCACACGGCGGGCGGAGCCTACGGCGTAGGTCGTAGTGCAACGCAGGCGGTGGTGACCTCTTGCGTGGCCATCCTGATTGCAGACTACATCCTTGCCGAAGTCTTGTTGTAGGACTCTGCCCTCCAACCCAGCCGCCCCGTCACGCTCCCGCAACGCCCGCCATTGATGCACAAACCCACCCCATTTCCCGAAATTCTGAAGCGCGTGGCCCGGTCGGCCTCCACTCCGACATATGTCTATTTCGAACGCACTATTCGGCGCCAAATAGGCCACCTGAAACGTGCACTCGAGGGCGTCCCCAGCAGGCTGCTCTATGCCATGAAGGCCAACGGACATCCGTCCATATTGAGGATCATCCTCGAGGAAGGCGTGGGAATTGATGCGGTTTCGCCGGCCGAGCTCCTGCTGGCCCTCCGAGTTGGCTTCGAGACAGACCAGATCCTCTTCTCCGCGAACAACATGACCGATGCGGAGATGCACTTCGCCCACCGGCAGGGTGTGCTGCTCAACATTGGAGGACTATCCAGACTTGAGCAGTACGGCGCCGCCTACCCAGGATCAGATGTCTGCGTTCGGCTGAACCCACAGGTCGGAGCCGGACACCACGAGCACGTCATCACCGCGGGAAGAAAATCCAAGTTCGGCGTCCCGGTTTCAGAATCGAACGCCATCAAATCTATCGTCGCCCGGCACGATTTAAGGCTCGCAGGCTTGCATCAGCACATCGGCAGCGGCATTCCTGACATCAATACGCTCTGGAAGGCCGTCTCCGTCATGCTTGAGACCGCGAAGGAATTCCCGGGAATCGAGTTTGTCAATTTTGGGGGTGGCCTGGGAATCCCGTATCGAGCCGAGGAGTCCGCGCTCGATCTAGACGCATTTTCCGATCGGTTCGGCTCCGCGCTGAAGGCTTTTGACGAGGAGCACGGCGTAGACATACTCTTTGAACCGGGTCGTTATTTCCTGGCGGAGTCAGGGGTGCTCCTGGTCACAGCCACAACCATTAAGGACAACGGGGACCGGTGTTTTGTGGGCGTGGATTCGGGAATGAACCACCTGCTGAGACCAGCCCTGTACGGGAGTTATCACGAAATCAATAATTTGGATAATCCCGACGGGCCGCTGATGACGTACGACGTCGTGGGCAACATATGCGAGACGGGCGACCGGTTCGCCCAGGGCCGAGAAATCCCCGAGATCCGGGTGGGCGATACGCTCGCGATATTGGACACAGGAGCCTACGGCATGTCCATGTCCTCGGAATACAATCTGCGCCCGCGCGCGGCCGAGGTCCTGGTACCCGAGGACAATCCAGGCCGCCATACCGTCATCACAGAACGGCCAACTGCTGCGGAGATGGTAATTGCCCTTCTTGGGAGGGCGACGACCCCGGTCAGCTAGTAGCGATCGTCACGCGGAGGTCCGGGAGACCTGTGATCTCCGCACAGAGAGCGTCGCCGTCCTTGACAGGCCCGACGCCCGAAGGGGTGCCCGTATAGATGAGATCGCCAGGCTCCAGCGTGAACACGGCTGAGCAGTGCACGATGAGATCGGCGATGCCAAAAATCATATCGGCCGTGCGACCCTCTTGGACCAAGTTCCCATTCACGCGAAGTGTGATGGTGGCGGCCGCGAGGTCAACATCATTCGCATTCACCGGCATCCCAATCGGTGCGAACGTGTCGAAGCCTTTCGCCTCACTCCACGGAGCCCCTGCCCGCTTCGCCGCGCTCTGAAGCGCGCGAGCCGTCATGTCCAGCCCAACCGCATAGGCGACCACAGCGCCCTGGGCCTCGCGGGGTGTCGCATTGCGAACTCGGTGGCCAACCACGGCCACCAATTCCACCTCGTGATGGACCTCCCCGATGTGGGTGGGAAACTGGACGATGCCGCCGTGTGGTAACAGCGCGGTCGTGGGCTTCAAGAACACCATGGGCACATCCGGAACAGGGTGCTTCATCTCGGCGGCGTGCTCGGAATAATTGCGACCGATACAGACAAGCTTCCCGACGGGAATCCGACCAAGATTCGGAATAGATATGAACCGGGCCGAGTTGACTTCCATGATTCCAGAACGCTATATTTATGGGCTAGGCCAAATTATGGCCCGATACCTATTGATGCGCACTCCACTCTCGCGCCGGTAACCAATCCCGCGCCCCAAAGAAGAGAACAGATATGTACGCGATCGTCGAAATTTCCGGGAAGCAGTACAAAGTCCGGGAAAACGATCGGCTCTACGTCGCTCTAAGAGAAGACGCCCCCGATTCCAAAATCTCACTTGACCGGGTACTACTTGTATCCAGCGAAGATAAGGTCACCGTGGGAACTCCCGTCGTAGAGGGTGCCTCCATCGAGGCAACCGTTCTGGCCCATGTCAAGGCTGACAAAGTACTGGTGTTCAAGAAAAAGCGTCGTAAGCGCTACCGCGTCAAGCGCGGTCACAGACAGCCATACACCCAGATCCTGGTAGATAGCCTGAACCTTGACGGTAAAGGCAAGAAGAGCTCGGCGGCTGATGCGGAGGTCAAGGCGCCAAAAGCGAAGGCCGAGACGCCAAAGGCAGAAGGCAAGGCTCCAAAGGCGGCGGTCAAGGCGGCGAAAGTGGAAGCCAAGGCGGCGAAAGTGGAAGCCAAGACGCCAAAGGCGGATGCCAAGGCTCCAAAGGCGGCGCCGAAAGCAAAGAAGCCAGCCGCAAGAAAGGTCGCGAAGAAAGGAGATGACCTGACGAAGATCGAGGGCATTGGTCCCAAAATATCCGGGATCTTCGCCGAAGCCGGAATTGACTCCTTCGCCAAGCTCGCCAAGGCAGAGATGGGGACACTCAACGATCTCCTCGCAGCCGCCGGATCCCGTTACAAGGCGGCAGTGCCCGATACTTGGCCAGAGCAAGCGGCCCTCGCTGATGCTGGCGACTGGGATGGATTATCAAAACTGCAAGACGCACTCGACGGAGGACGTCGAGCCTAGTCACTCAACAGGGGCAATACCATGGCTCATAAGAAAGGGATGGGATCGACCAGAAATGGCCGCGATTCCAATCCAAAAATGCTCGGCGTGAAGGCCTTTGGAGGTGAGTTCGTCCAAGCAGGATCGATCATTGTCCGCCAGCGCGGGACCAAGTTTCACCCGGGTGACAATGTCGGTCGCGGGGGTGACGATACCCTATTCGCTACGTCGACCGGTAACGTGCGATTTGGACGCGGTCGCGGGGATCGCAGGATTGTGCACGTCGACCCGGCCTGATTTCGGGCTCGTGACGGACGTGCTTGACGAACGCGCATGACTGATCCGCGTGTGACTGACCCGAACGCTCTCAGGCCGCGATTCGCATGGGGCTCTCTCCCGATAGTTGCACGCGTATGAATACCCCAATTCCCGCTGCCCGCGCGGCGTCTCGGTCGACGTCAGAGTCACCGATGAAAACTGTCGCGCGTGGAGGCGCCACGAACAGGCGACACGCTTGAATAAGTCCCTGTGGAGAAGGCTTGCTCTCGTAGACGTCGCCTTTGCCGATCACCCGCGGATGAAAGTTCCGGAATACGGGTGCACGTAGGATCTGCTCTACGGCCGATCGTGTATTGTTGGTAACCACGGCCACCGGATCCGGAGATCGGCCTGCGAGAGTAAGAACCAGTTCTTCGGCAACCGTGAATGGAGAGAAACCGGCAACCTCCGCCTCACTCACGATTGAGCATAGATCTTGGAAAGCGGATTCGCCATGACTGGCGCGCACCTCGCGCAGGTTCGAGTCCAACCGACCGCCGGGAGTCCAGGGCCAGCCGCGCGCGCGGCATTTGTTTTCCAGGACGACCTTGAGAGCGGCCCAGTCCGTCTGAAGATTGACGAGCGTGCCATCGAAATCTACGATGACCAGGGGTGCGTGCTCTACTACGCGGCGCGACGCTGAATCCATGGTGCTCCCTTGAATAAGTGTGGCTTGCGGTCGACACCGCGAACCCAGTAGAGATCGGGCTCACAAGCGTTGTATTTGGGCAATCCGTCCACGCGTTGCCCGAATGCCAGCCGGACGTAGTAGTACGGCATATTCGATCCCGCCGCAGCAAAGAAATTGCTCGTCGTAAAAAACCGGCCGGCGTTGATTTCCGTGACACTCGGTGTACCCCGATCGTCTTCCTTGAGGTCAACGCAGTAGATGCCGTGCGGCTGCGGACAGATGGCCTGCACGGCTCTGGTGGCCACCTCGTTCACTTCTGTCGAGTGCACGCTACGCGCCACGCTTGGGCTGGAAGACTGGCCGCTAGGCATGAGATTTCCCAACAGGTACTCCGTTCGCTCCCGGGCCATTGACGTAACCAACTCGCCCTCGTACCAGAGGCTTTGAAATGCGAACTCCCGGCCAGGAAGAAACGTACTGAGCATGAAATCTGTGGTCGCACAGGCTCGATTGGCGGTCCAATACCGTATCCAATTCCAAGCTTGCTCTCCGGTGGTAACGGGCAGCGCCGCCTTCGACCCCGCACCGCGAATCGCTCTCACCCAGACTTTGCCCGAGCGGCCCATGAGAGTCTGTACGGAGTCTTCGAAGTCCAGGTGCGCATGCACCCGAATCGACCGGGGGGCTGGGACTCCCGCAGCCGTCAGCAACCTATTCGCGTGCATCTTGTCGTGGCAAGCCACGATATCTGCGTGATCCGGAAGCGCCAGTAGTCCCGGAAAGCGGTCCCGGTTCTCTGACAACCACATCACTTCAGCATCCGGCTGCGGATGCACGAAACTCACCCTTTCGAGGGCGATGATGGATAACAAGGCCTCATCGTAGCCGGGCTCGTCGCAGCGCGGAATCACGTACGACGCGTCGGCGTCCGTACAGGCAAGGTGAAAAGTGTTGGTGTCCGTTCCAACGATGTAGAAGGGTTCGCCGGCCATCCTCAGGGAGGCGATGAAATTCCTGGCGGCGTTTCCCCCGGCACCCGTCACGAGTACTCGCTTCATATCAAGCTGCCCTCTGAAGACGGGTGTGCTTGAACCCGGTTGCCCGAACGGCAACTTCAAGGGCCCGAATCCCGTCCCGAGCCGATACCGGAGGGACGCGGGCCCCGCGGGTAAAGATACTCATGT
>CAYXSE010000004.1:0-41681 GCA_964466675.1 uncultured Rhodothermales bacterium
AGAGCTTCGCCGTCCACATCCTCAGAGATGATCGCGAGCGGCTTGCCCATCTGAGCGACCTTCTCCAGGATCGGAAGGAGGTCCTTCATCGCGGAGATCTTCTTGTCATGAATCAGGATGTAGACATCCTCAAGCACGGCTTCCATGTTCTCCGGATCGGTGACGAAGTACGGGGAGAGGTAGCCTCGGTCAAACTGCATGCCCTCGACAACATCCAACTGTGTGTCGGTGCCACGGGCCTCCTCGACCGTGATGACGCCTTCCTTGCCAACCTTCTCGAAGGCCTCGGCGATCATATCACCGATTGCGGGGTCATTGTTGGCAGAGATAGAAGCCACCTGGGCGATCTCGCTTTTGCCTTCGATGTCCCGGCTTTGCTTGGCCAAATCCTCGACGACAAGGGCGACTGCCGCGTCGATGCCTCGCTTGAGGTCCATCGGGTTGGCGCCGGCTGTGACGTTCTTGAGGCCGGTCGTCATGATGGCCTGAGCCAGCACGGTGGCCGTTGTCGTGCCGTCACCGGCAACGTCGGAGGTCTTGGAAGCGACTTCCTTGATCATCTGGGCGCCCACGTTCTCGACGCGGTCTTCCAGTTCGATTTCCTTGGCAACCGTGACACCGTCTTTGGTGACCGTCGGGGAGCCGAATTTTTTCTCGATGATGACATTGCGGCCCTTCGGACCCAGAGTCACCTTTACCGCATCAGCCAAGGCATCCACACCGCGCTTTAGAGCGGCGCGTGCCTCGACATCAAACGTAATCTGCTTAGCCATAATTGGTAGTATTCTGCGTAGTTATCGATGGTGGGACGGCGGTTGTCACCGCCGGGATCATTAGCTGACGATTCCGAGAATGTCGGTTTCGCGCATGATCAGCAGATCGTCGCTGTCCAGCTCGATCTCGGTGCCGGAGTACTTTCCGTAGAGGACGGTATCACCTTCCTTCACGGTCATATCGATCTTGTTACCGTTCTCGATCCGGCCTGGGCCGACGGCAACGATGGTGCCTTTCTGGGGCTTCTCCTTGGCGGTGTCTGGGATGAAAAGTCCGCTGGCCGTTTTTTCCTCGGCTGCTTGGGGCTTGACCACCACGCGATCGCCAAGAGGCTTGATTCCTGCCATTGCAAGTACCTCGTTATTGAATGTAGATGTGATAATTCAAAGTTGTCACTCTCCCATGGGGAGTGCCAACGACATGGCGTGGCACTCGTGGCGAGAGAGTGCTATTTACTGGGCTCCGGCGGCCGAGTTCCTAGTACCGAACCCCCAGGATGCGGTCAGGGAGGGTTATAGGGTTAAAGGTTGGTGAACCTGTCCGGGTCTGCCGAACCCGGCCTTGCAACCCTTACCGCCAGTGTACCGTAAACTCGACGCACCACAACCGGACCATTCTTGATCCCAATCCTCCCAAACGTGCCAATCCTCCCAAACGTGCCAATCCTCCCAAACGTGGCAGTCCTCCCAGAACTTGACTGACGGCCCTCTCCGGCTGGGCTGGACTCTCGCGCTGTTCGTAGGATTGTGCCTGGTAGCCGCGGCTACGCTCCCTCCCTTTGTTGGAGAAGGAGTCCGTGAGTACCTCATGCACGCCTTCACAACGGTGTGCCATCAACTACCGGACAGGTCGCCGAGTGTGGGCGGAATACCGTTGGCAGTATGCCACCGATGCTACGGGATCTATTGGGGTATCCCCGTAGCCAGTTTCGCCTACCTGGCTCTCCGTGGTCGCGGACCAATCCCAAGGAAGATTGCGCCCTACGTCCTGGTCGCGTCCCTGATTCCGATCGTCATCGACTGGAGCGGAGACGTCCTTGGAATTTGGGCCAACACTCCGGTCAGCCGCATGATCACGGGCCTGGTCTTCGGCGTCGTTGCGGGCCATTTTTTCGTCACCGCGATGGTGGATGCGTTTCCACGGAAGGAATGACCAAGCCGGGTCCGGGTCCGGGGCTATTTCTTTTTCTCCTGTCGTCTCCTATCATCACTTCCAATCATCCCATTCCCTGCCATGCCCAGTAAACAGCAATCAATTATTCTTGGTGGAGTCGTGGTTGGACTCCTGAGTACCTCCTACCTGGGCATGATCAATATTCTCTGTTGTGCGGGAGTGCTGGCAGGGACCATGGTGGCGGTGTGGCACTACACCACAACCAACGAGCTTACGATGTCCACCGGCCAAGGGGCCGTGTTGGGATTGATGGCAGGAGTGGTTGGTTTCGGGATTTCGTTCGTCTTGAATTACATGTTCATCTCGATGGGCGTGAGATCAGACCTGGCCATCTCCCAGTTCATTGTCGAACGGTTGGGCGACAGCATGCCGCCAGAAACCCTGGATCAGATGCTGGACGAAATGGCAAAGGAGATCACCTTTGTCAGCTACACGATGAGCGCCATGTGGGGTCTCGTGATCACGTCCGTTTTTGCTCTGATTGGAGGCTCGATCGGCGCCGCCATTTTCAAGAAAGGCACCGAAGAGTAGTCGGATTCCGAGCGAAAGCGCGGCTCAAAGGCTAACGGTTTCGCGGGTCCGTGTACGGGGTCTTGGATCTCGGCGAGCCGAGGATCATAGACACCACAATGGCTCTCCGGAGTGAGTCGGGGGTCGCGAGCAGGCTACGTTTCGTGGTCGCCCCGCGACCCTTGGCTTGCACGCTCGGGGTGTCCGAGTGTGAATGCCCTAGAAGAGGGTCGCCGAAATCGGCGACGTCGTGTCGAAAGGCTTCTTCGGTCTGGTGGAAACGTTTGGCGGCGGCATCAGGAGATTTCCCGCTGATGGCAACCTTGGTCGAGCCATCGGCATTCCACTTGCCGGCGGACTTCCATTCTCTCTTCTTGTCTTCGAACAACTGTTCGGAGTCGGGCCGCCCGGTCAAGACGCGATGGAATTCATCGCTGGCAGAGGTCGTGGTCTCGCCGGCCGAGCGCGGCGGCGGTGAGGCTCGTGCCGGCCTGGGCGTGGGTTGTGCCTGCCTGGGCGTGGGTTGTGCCTGCGGCGGCGCAGGCGATGGACGCGGAGCCGCGTCGGCATCCGGTGTACCCATGCCGAGCGCTTGGCGAATTTCGTCCAGCGCCGTCTCAAGCTCCATGGGTCCCGCCTCTGGAGCCTCGTCTGGCGAAACACCCTCGCCTTGTGCTTGCCGCGCAGCAGCCTCTCGTGCCTTCCGTTTCTTGGCCAGCGCGTTCAGAAGCGACACCAGACCGAAGGCGATGAGCACAATTATCTGGAAGTCCACGTCGATCAGGTGTTCAAGTGAGTCGGAGGCCGTGGTAGCGCGAATGCGCGGCCGATCCCAAGATACAGTTACCGGGTCCGCTCGCCACCCTCCAGAAGTTCGATGAGACGCCTATTGGCTCTGGGAAAAGCAAATTCGCCCATTTTTTCCGGGGATACCCATCGGAATGGTTGTCCTTGACGGGCGCGGACCTCCCCGCCTATCCAATCACACTCAAACGCGGACATCTGGATGCGAAAATGTGAATACGCATGCTTGATGATGGCCAGCTGTCGGGTCACCCTTACTTCGATGCCCAGCTCTTCACGCACCTCCCTGATGCACGCGTCGCGAGGGGTCTCGTTCTCGAGGCACTTTCCGCCCGGGAATTCCCACAGTCCGCCGAGTAGGCCCTTGGGCGCGCGCCGCTGAATCAACATGCACCCGTCCCCTCTGGCGATGACGCCGACGGCTACGCGAACAAGCGGGGGGCGTTTCTTGGGCTGCTTGACCGGGTACCGATCCTGTGAGCCGGAACGTTTGGCCAGGCAGCCAGCGGCCACAGGGCACGCTCCACAAACCGGGGAGCGCGGGGTGCAAATCGTAGCACCCAACTCCATAATCGCCTCATTATGTGGTCCCGGGCGGTCCGGGTCGAGGAGTTCCTGGGCCCGGGCCCGAAGTAAACGACGCACCGGAGACCGGCCCACATCATCCGGAAGGGTGTCATACCGAGCCAGAACACGGATCACGTTTCCGTCCAGCACCGCCTCCGGAAGTCCAAACGACAACGAGCCTATCGCAGACGCGGTATAGTCTCCGACTCCCGGCATCTGACGCAGCCCATCATAGGAGGAAGGCAACAGGCCACCGTTGTCCCGGACAATCCACTTCGCCGCCCGATGGAGATTTCGGGCTCGCGAATAGTACCCGAGGCCTTCCCATTCGAGAAGCACTTCATCCAGGTTCGCGGCCGCAAGGTCCTGAACCGATGGAAAGGCAGCCATGAATCGGCGGTAATACGGAATCGCCTGGTCGACCCGGGTCTGCTGGAGCAAAACTTCTGAAATCCACGTTGTATAGGGGTCGTTCTGACCTCGCCAGGGGAGTTCCCGCGCGGCACCTTCGAACCAGGTACCAAGCCGGTGGCGGAACTCGGAGATGGAGAGCCCGCGTTCCGACATGGATCACAGATCCGAACCGCCTACGAACACGCGTACATACACCGCTTCTGAACCGCCTGACTTCAACTCGGCCTCAAACACAAAACGGTAATTACCTTCCGCATCAGCAGGCGTGCGCCAGAAGAAGGACCGGTCTCTCAACCATCCCAATGCAGGAATCCTCAAAGCCTCATAAGTCAGCACCGAGTCTCCGCGGAGCGTTTCCGGTAGAGCGCGGATGAACACGGTACCGGCGGCAATGGAATCCACGACCGTGGTATCCGGCTCGTTCGGCCCGAGGTCCTTGCCTGGCGGTGGAGGTGAGGGCGAGGCCGCAACCAAAAGCAATACCAGCCAGGTCGCCATAGCCAGCGACAGCACGTTGATAACTCGCATTCGGATACTCGGGGTTCTGGGAGAATCAATATACGAGTTGGTCTCCAGGAGCACGACGGCCGTCGTCCGCCGCCGCCGCGGCCTCAGGCTGGTATCGACACTCCTGCTGATGCTCTACAGTGCGACCGGGATCGCGCATGCTCAAGCGTGGCGGGTTGCCTTCGGGGACTCAACAGCATCGTGGCCGGTGGGGGTCGAGTCGGGAGATGTATTGGGCCTGAACGCGTACTACCAGAGCCTGGGTTATTTCTTTGCACACGTCGACTCCGTTTCCAGAGACTCCTCCGAGCCGGCCGTCCACATGGCTCTCGGCATCCGAAGCGCGGTTCAATCAGTGAGTGTGGAGGGACCTGGGCCGGATAGACGCTCGGAAGTGGAGTCGATTCTTGGGAGCATCTCGGGCCAATACCTGGCGCCGGGGCTTGTGGACAGCGTCGCGATTCAGACGCTCGAACTGTACGAGGAGAATGGTCTTATTGGCACTGTGGTCGAACTGGATTCGGTAGCGGTAGGGAAATCAGGGCTCCATGTCGCCTTCAGAGTCCGCGAAGGCAGTCGCCCGGTCTTGCTCGGGCTAATCGTCGGTGGACGGACTCGGGCGTCCACGCGATTCCTGGAGAGGGTCACCGGGCTTTCACCTGGCCGGAGGCTGACGTCCTTTAGGCCGGGCGAGATCTCCAAGGATCTTCGGGATACGGGTCTATTCGATTCCATGGCAAAGCCGGTCTTGCTGCCATCAACAGACTCAACCGCCATCGTGCAGCTCGTTCTCGAGGATCGCGCCCCCGGCTCGTTCGATTTCGCCCTGGGCTACCTCCCGCCGTCCGGGAGTCGGCCGGGCACGGTGGTCGGCAGTGGCAACCTGCTGCTTCGCAATCTGTTTGGAGGCGGCCGCTCCATATCGGTGGAACTGGACCGGCTTCCCGGCCAAACGAGCAGCCTCAAAGCGCACTTCGCCGATCCGTTCGTACTGGGGCTGGACGCTGGAGCCGAGGCGACCTTCTTCGGCTACCAGCAGGATTCCACCTACAGCAAGCAACAATATGAAATCGGCCTGTCCTTCAAGCTGAAACAATCCGTCGTGACTGCCCACGCTGTCTCAGAGGTTTCCCGTCCGGGCACCGCAGGGGTGAGGTTGGAGAACGGTCAGCAACTCATCCCCAACTCCCGCGCACGGTTGGGAGGGTTGGGATTCAGGTTTGGTTCGCTAGGCGATGACACCGCCGTTGGCTCCGGAGTCTGGGCCGATATCCGTGTCCTCCGCGGCCGGAAGACTTTCCGGTCCGGGCAGCTCCAATCTGGAGACACCCTCCGCGTGGAGCGACAGGTGGCCCAGGATCGGATCGAAGCTTCTCTCCGCTGGCGGAAACCCCTGAATTCCTCATCGTGGCTGGTGTTCGGACTTGACCTCAACAGTATCGTCAGTGATGCGATCGACCCCAGTGATCTATATCGACTGGGAGGGGCCAAGACGCTCCGAGGGTACGATGAGGATCGCTTTCGGGGCGAAACCGTTAGTCGCGCGTTGTTCGAACTCCGTCGTGTGATTCAGAGCGGATCGGTTGCGTATGGCTTCTTGGACGTGGGAGTGGTTGGAGATTCCAGCGCGGAGGAGCGTTGGGCCGTTTACCCGGGATTCGGGATCGGGCTTGTCCTGGAGTCGGCCGCCGGTCTTATCAATGTCAGCTACGGAATGAATCTGGAAGATGGCCCGCTGGCGGGCCGTGTCCATCTGGGATTGGCGTTCGGGCTATGATGACGAAACACACGTTTTACGTTCCTCCCGAATCCATCCAGGGCGAAGTAGTGGCTTTTTCAGCCACCGACTCGAACCACGCAACCCGAGTGCTGCGGCTGGAGATCGGCGCCGTGGTGACAGTCGTGGATGGGCGGGGGACGCGCATGCACGTGAAATTGATGGAGGTCTCCAGGAAGCGCGTGTTGGCCGTTATCCAGGAGAGCTGGAAGGAAGCACCCTCCCTTCCAGCCGAGGTCGTGGTCGCGGCTGCTTTGTTAAAGAGTGCGAGCCGCTACGAGACCATGCTTGAGAAGGTGGCGGAGATCGGAGCGAGGACCATCGTACCTCTGATCACAGACCGGACCGAAAAGTCCAAGTTTCGAGCAGATCGGGGCCACACGATTCTTGTAGGTGCCATGAAACAATGTGGAAGCTCGTTCCTAACTCGGCTGGATCCGCCCGCGACGTTCGCGGATTTCGTTTCGAAGGATCCCGCCAACGCGGTGCGCCTGGCTTGTCACGAAGGTGCCGATCCTGCCAGGACTGTGGCCTCGGCCCTCAAGGGACAGGCCCCCGATCGCGGCGTTATCTTGCTGATCGGGCCAGAGGGTGGCTTCACCGATCGTGAGATGGAGTCGGCAGCGAGGTCAGGCTTCGGTCCGGTTTCGCTGGGCCGGGCTAGGCTCCGAGCGGAAACGGCGGCAATCGTCGCTGTCGGGGCGATCTCGCAACTAAGGATCTCCCAACGCAAAATCTCCCAACTCAAGATCTCCCAACTCAAAGGGCCGGCCTGAGTGGAACAGACACTTTCATCCCGAAAAGTTTTCTCGGGGAAACTCCTCCAAGTCCGTCGTGATGTGGTGCGCCTCCAGGATGGCCAGGAGACCGTTCGCGAATGGATAGACCATCCCGGCGCCTCGGCCGTCGTGCCGCTGCTCCCGGACGGCAGAGTCATCATGGTGAGGCAGTACAGGTATGGCCCCGGCAGGTCGTTTCTTGAGATTCCCGCAGGCAAGTTCGATGGTAACGAGGAGGACGCCGAAGCGGTTGCCCGGAGAGAGCTGGAGGAGGAGACAGGGTATCGGGCTGGAACGATGACTCTCCTGGGCTCGCAGTACAATGCCATTGGATACAGCAACGAGGTCATCCACCTGTTCCTTGCATCGGAATTGTCAATGAGGGTCCAAAAACTGGACCAAGGGGAGTTTCTGACCGTAGAGCTGCACCCGTTTTCTGAAATGCTCAGGCAGGCAAGAGCCGGCGAACTTCAGGATATGAAGACAGTCTCAGCACTGCTGATGGCAGAATCCGTCGTAAACCAGAAGTGACGATTCACAGTCGCTGCACCTCAGGTCGTTCCTAACTGGGGACGCGTTCGTTATCTTGGCGGGCTGAATCCTGGAGAATCCCGCGCTGATATGTTTGCCTTTCTTATAGTCCTCATCGGAGTCATCGGCATCTTGATGACCCTCTCCGTCTTGCTTCAAAGCGGAAAAGGCGGCGGCCTGGCCGGTATTGCCTCGGGTGGTGCGACCACTCAGATTCTTGGGAGCAGGCAGGCGCCGGATTTCCTGGAGAAAGCTACTTGGATCCTTGCGACTGCGTTTATCGCGCTCTGCATCATGACGAACTTCGCGATAGACCCGGCGGCGCGCGAGAGCGTGATTCAACAGCAGCTCGAGATGTCGGCGCCGGCTACGTTGCCACCACCGACCGTTCCGGCACCCGCCACGGACGGCTCCGATGGTGCAGTGCCAGCTTCGGAAGGGCCAGCTTCGGAAGGGTCAGGCACGGACGGCGGATCGAGCAACTAGGCGCAAGATGGTCAACTAGGCGCAAAATGGTGAGGGACGCTTCGTCGGAAGCGCCCCCCATGGTCGCGGTTTGTTGGTCTATAAGCCGAGTTCTGTAGGCAGCGGGTCCGCGTGGACCACTACCCTGATCGTCATCTATCTGGGACTGCCGTCGCCGACAGTCTCTAGCGGCCTACCCGCGCCGTTCAACGGGTCGCTGATTCCTGCCACCGTCCCTGGACAAGCCAGAGGCCGTAGCAAGAGCCGACGCTGCTTGGCCTTGCACCTCGTGGGGTTTACCTGGTCGCGCCGGTCGCCCGGCACGCCGGTGGGATCTTACCCCACCATTTCACCCATCACCTGTGCCCACTGAGCCGCAATGCTGAGCCGCAATACGAATCGTGTAGGCCATCGGCTGGAATGCTTTCTGTTGCACGTGCCGTCTCCGACCGACGCCGGAGCCTTCCCGTTAGGAAGCACGAAACCCTGTGGTGCTCGGACTTTCCTCGCGATGCCAAAGGGGCATCACGCGACGATCCAACCAACACCAGAAGAACGAACAGGTAGGGGGAAAGTGCCCCGTCGTAGTTTACCCGCAGCGGACTAAACGGCAGCAGGGAAAGTGCCCCATCGGAGACTAAACGGCTGCGGTCGTGGTCGTGAATAGCTCTCCGTCGACGATGATCCGGCCGGTGTGTTCACAGACCATGACCCGATTCCGCTGTCTGATTTCCATCTGACGCTGTGGCGGAACGGAATACCCTGCGGCGGCGCCTCTCTCAAGCGGCACAACTGCCCGGCCGTCACGAACCCGGCTACGCAGTCTCTTGTAGGCGCGAAGGTATCGAGCGTCCACGGATTCTTCGGCCTTATCCCGCAGTTTCTCAAGATCCGCCTGCTCGTGCTTGGTGTCTTCCAGCACTTCCGTCAGGTCGTTTCGTTTGCCCTGAAGCAGCTCGGTGATATCTGACAGGCGGGTCTTGGCCTCATCTATCGTGGTCTCATGGACCGGCGCCAGCGCCTCCAGTTCTTCGATCCTGGCCTGATTTTCGTTGATTCGTTGCTTCTGTACCTCGATCTCCTTGGTCAGCGCATCGTACTCGCGATTATTCCGGACCTGCAGTTGCTGCTCCTCGTACCGGGAAATCAGAGTCTCGGCCTCCTTGATATCGACGGCAGCCTGGCGCTTGGCGGTTTCGTTGTCCCCGCCCTCGGCCTTAAGCTTCTCGACGCGTGTGCTCAGACCTTCCTGCTCGTCCTCCATGTCCCGAATCTCATCGGGGAGATCACCCCTCAGTTTCGTGACCTGGTCGATCTTGGAGTCGATGGCCTGGAGTCGAACGAGGGCCGTGAGTTGTTCACCGATACTCGTCTCGTGGGCGGTAGTAGGCATTCCCAATCGTCGTTAACTAAAGAGTCGCAATTCCGTAGCAAAGGACAACGACTCGATATCAAGAAGGTTCAGAACTTCCATGTGCAGATCGTGTGTGCTCGGCGTACACAAACGATTGGATAGGGGATGTCCGGTGACGTGTCCGACTCCATCGAATTTCCGAGTGCCTCGCGGTCAGGTGTTCCAACAGGATCTCCTCCGTCGCAGCTTCGGTTTCGTAATGTCCGGCATCGATAAATGCGATACGAGGCCGCCCATCCGCGGACAGCGCATCGAAAAATTGGTGGTATTTCACGTCTCCGGTGACGTACGCGTCCGCACCCCGAGCCAGGGCACTACCCAAGAAGGTGCTTCCAGAGCCCCCACACACGGCGACACGTTGGATCGGCCGATCGGGGTCTCCCGTGTGACGGAGAGAAGGATTGTCCAACGCCGCCGAAACCAGGCACAAGAAATCCTGCAAAGACACGGGTTCAGCCAACTCACCGATCGTGCCGATACCGGTCTCTGAGGCTCCAGGAGAATGGCGCGAACCCTCCCCCTTCTGAGCCGAATCTGGCGCGATCAGAAAGGTGGGATTCTGGATGCCCAGTTGGTGGGCCAGCGCAAACGAGACTCCGTTTTGGGCTGCGTCCAGGTTCGTATGAATCGCGTAATGTGCGATACCCATTTCCGCGAGGCTCAGGGCCATGGATCCGATCAACGTGTCCGGTGTCAGCGATTTGATGGGATCGAAAAACAGCGGGTGGTGGGTGATGATGAGGTTGGCACCGGCCGTCGCGGTCTCCTTGATAACCCCGGGCGTCAGATCCAGAGAGATCATGCCGCCTGTTACCACTACATCGCCACGCCCGATTTGTAATCCGACGTTGTCGTACGACTGGGCCGTCGCCAGCGGCGCCCAACGCTCAAGAGTCCTTGCGATATCAGAAACCGTCGTGCCCACGATCAAGACTTCCGGCCGGCTGCCAGCATTCCTTCTTTCTCGTTCACCTTCCGGAGTAGCATCGCACCGCCGATGAAGAAAACAATCACCACGGAGACGCCGGCTCGCTGGCCATACATGGCCGTCAGCGCACCGAGGGCCAAGGGGCCCATGAAAGCTGTGAACTTGCCGGAGAACGCGAAGAAGCCGAAAAATTCGTTCTCCCGTCCGTCAGGGACGAAGCGGCCCATAAGAGACCGTGAGGCCGCCTGATTTGGGCCCGCCAGGAGCCCAACAAGAATGGAGGCCACCCAGAACATGGCCGCGGTTTGGGCCACAACGGCCATGATGGCGGCGATAGTGAGGCCGACCAGCGAAATATTGATCGTCGTCTTGCCTCCCAGCTTGTCATCGACAAAGCCGAACAGCCAGGCCCCAAGACCCGCTGCCACGTTGAGCGCCATCCCGAAAAGGAACATGTCCTCGGTCGTGAACCCGAACGTTCCCACCGCATAAATCGCCCCGAATGCGAAGATGGTGACGATACCGTCGTTATAGATGACGCGGGCTACCAGGAGCCAGAACAGGTTCTTGAACTTCCTGATCTGGCCGAACGTGCTCTTGAGGTCGGATGCCGCTTGCTTGAACAATTCCCGGGTAGACGGACGATTCTCCACGACGGCGTCTGGGACCCAGAGGAACATGGGGATGGCGAATATCGCAAACCATGCGGCGACGAGGAGGTTGGTTGCTCGGATATGAGCGCCCATGTCCTTCGAGAGTCCGAAGGGCGCAGTCTCTGGCGCTACGAAGACGTAGTACCCAAGAAGGAGGCAGAGCAGTCCTCCGACGTAGCCCAAGGCCCACCCATTGCCCGATATCCGGCCAATCCTTTCTGGGGGGGCGAGCTCCGGGAGGTAGGCATTGTAGAAGACGTTGGCCATCTCGAACGCAATATTCGCCAGGATGAAGGCCGTCAGGGCGAAAATGGTCTGCCCGGGGAGAGGGAAATAGAGCAGCACAGAGCCGCCGATGCAGACGATGGTCGCAGTCAGGAGATAACGTTTTCGGAGGCCGCCCCGGTCCGCCATGGCACCCAAAAACGGGGAGCTAATCGCGACGATGATCGCTGAAATAGCGACGCCAATGGACCACAGGGCCGTACCGGTCTCGGGGTCGGGCGCGATCGCTTCGGTGAAATAGGCCGCGTAGATGAACGTCACAATCAGCGTAGTGAACGCCGAGTTTGCGAAATCAAAAAGCGACCAACTGGCGATGGTCCGACGATTGGATTCTGACACGTTGCTGCGGGAAGGGATGGGCCCAAAGGTAGGCGCGGGTCTCGAGCGGGGCAAAGACCCGGAAGGCTTTCGACAGCCGGCTAGGCCGCTCTTAGGCCGCAGAGACGGCCCGGCAGAAGCGCTCGATCTCATCCATGGTGTTGTAGTAATGGACAGACGCTCGAACCAGGTCCGGGAGATTCCTCGACTCAGAATCCAGTCGTGCCGAGGAAGGCGCAAGCACGGATGTGTTCATCCGGGAGCTGGCGAGACTCTTGGAAAGCGCTACGGCGTCCAACCGAGGATGGGTGAACGTGACGATTCCCGACCGTCGCCGACCCTTGTCCCACACGGCCACGCCGGGGATGGCGGCCAGCTCCGCGCGCAGTCGGGATGACAGTAGTTGAACCCGGTCCGAAATGTTACCGAGGCCCAGGCTGAGGCTGTACCGGACCGCTACTCCAAGCCCGATCTTTCCGGCCACGTGGCCTTCCCATGTCTCGAACCGACGCCGATCACGATGCGTCACGTACTCATCACGGGCCACCCACTCGGCGGCGTGGAGGTCCAGAAACGGCGGCTCAAGCCGCTCGATCAGCGACAACCGGACATAGAGGAAGCCCGTGCCTCGAGGTCCCCGCAGAAACTTCCGGCCCGTCGCCGAAAGCATATCACATCCAATTTCATCGACGTTCAGCGGCATCTGTCCGACCGACTGGCAGGCATCCACGAGGAAGGGGATTCCCGCTCGATTGGCGACCGAGCCAACTTCGGCCACGGGGTTGATGAGGCCGCCGTTGGTCGGAATATGGGTGATGGCGATGAGGCGGGTACGACCGGAAATCATGCGCTCAAGGGCCGCAACATCTACCTGCCCGTATTCATCGTCGGGGACGACGTCGATGACCGCGCCGGTTTCTTTCGCCACCTGGAGCATCGCGATATAATTCGATGCGTAGCTGGCTGTTGCCGTGAGGATGCGGTCGCCCTCTGCGAACCGAAATCCATAAAACGCGGCTCCCCAAGCCCTCGTGGCGTTTTCGACGACCGCGATTTCGTCCGGTTGGGCACCCAACAATTCTGCGATCGCATCATGCGTGTCAGCAATCTCAGGCAGAGCGGCAGCGGCCGCTTCGTAGCCTCCGATTTCCGCCTCGAGACGCAAATGGTCCAGTTGGGCAGACAGCACCGGCTCTGGCATCAGCGCCGCCCCCGCATTGTTGAAATGGAGCACATGCTCACACCCCGGCGTCTCGGCTCTCAGTGCTTCGATATTCATTTTTACGCTATTCTATTCCCAGTTCGCAATTGCCCGCCCTGCGGCGCAGACAGGCCAACCAGAACGAGTGTATTATGGGTCATGCGGGGTAGGCCGCCCTGTTTTTTGTCGGAAAACGCGTGTTAATGTCCGGAAATCAGTCAAAAAAACCCTGACGGACGTGCTCAACGGAAAGTCGATACTCATCACCGGCGGGACCGGATCCTTCGGCAAGGCCTTCGTCGCCGAGACCCTCCGCCGATATCCGAATGTAAAACGGCTGGTCATCTTCAGCCGGGATGAGCTCAAGCAGTACGAGATGGAGCGGATGTACCCGGAGAGCGAATACCCGGCGGTTCGTTTCTTCCTTGGGGACGTTCGGAACCGGGACAGGCTCAAGCGTGCGTTACAATCCATCGACACCGTGGTCCATGCGGCCGCCCTAAAGCATGTTCCGGCCGCGGAGTACAACCCGATGGAGTTCATCCGTACCAACATTATCGGCGCGGAAAATCTCATCGAGGCCTCCATGGACGCCGGGGTTGACCGGATCGTGGCTTTGTCGACGGATAAGGCGGCCGCGCCTATCAACTTGTACGGCGCCACGAAACTTTGTAGCGATAAACTCTTCGTTGCGGCAAACAATTATGCGGGAGCGGCGGGCCCCCTCTTCGCGGTGGTCCGGTACGGCAATGTCATGGGCTCCAGAGGCTCGGTCATTCCCTTCTTCCTGGATGAGGCCCCCCGAGGGGTACTCAAGGTGACAGACCCGCGCATGACGCGCTTCAACATCTCGCTGCAAGAAGCGGTGGACATGGTATTGTGGGCCCTGGAGCGTGCGCAGGGAGGGGAAATATTCGTTCCCAAAATTCCGTCTTTCCGCCTGATCGACTTGGCGGAGGCGATCGGGCCGAACTGCAAAATAGAGATCGTCGGGATCCGGCCTGGAGAGAAGGTCCATGAGGAGATGATCACCTCGAGTGACAGCTATACGACGATCGATCTGGGGCAGTACTATGCGATACTCCCCACTCGAGGAAGAGCCAGTTTTGAGAACTACCCGGCGTATCTGAAGGTGGCCGCGGTTGAACCAGGATTCTCATACAACTCCGAAACGAATCCGAATTTCCTCTCTGTGGAGGATATCAGAGAATTGATTCGAGAGCACTTGAACTCAGAGTTCCAGCCTGTTTGAGCGATTCTTACATCCCATACGGTCGGCAGAGTATCTCTGACGATGATGTGGAAGCGGTCGTAGAGGTCCTCCGGTCTGACTTTCTCACGCAGGGCGCTGTCGTGCCCGCCTTCGAGGCGGCATTCGCAACGCTTTGCCAGGCCGACCATGCCGTCGCCGTCAACTCGGGGACGAGCGCCCTTCACGTGGCCTGCGCGGCCCTGGGTCTGGGACCCGGACAGTCCCTATGGACGTCGCCAAATACATTTGTTGCCTCAGCCAATTGTGCCCGTTGCTGCGGAGCGCAGGTCGATTTTGTAGACATAGACCCTCAGACCTACAACATGAGCGTTGAGGCGCTGGCCACCAAGCTGGAGATGGCGGAGGAAGAGGGGAGTCTGCCGCGGATCGTCGTGCCCGTCCATTTTGCCGGCCAACCATGCGACATGAAGGGCATTCGGATTCTTGCGGACCGGTATGGCTTCAAGGTGCTGGTGGACGCTTCCCATGCGGTCGGTGCGGAATACGGCGGACGGCCGGTAGGCTGTGGCGAGCACGCTGACATCACCGTTTTCAGCCTGCATCCGGTAAAGATCATCACGACGGGGGAGGGTGGAATCGCTGTGACCAACGAGGCTGACCTTGCAGATCGCATGCGACGGCTCCGATCCCACGGGACCACCCAAGACCCGGCCGAGATGCGGCAGAAACCCGCCGGCCCCTGGTCCTACGAACAGATCGAGTTGGGCTTCAACTATAGACTCACCGATCTCTCGGCCGCGCTGGGCATGAGCCAGATGAAGCGCCTGCCAGCGTTCCTTTCACGAAGAAGAGAACTGGCTTCCCGGTACGATACAGCCTTGGGCGGCTTGCCGTTGGTCAGGCCTTGGCAGCACCCGGATGGCCGTTCAGCCTGGCATCTGTACGTCGTTCAGGTGGATCCCGATGCCGCTCCGATAGACCGCGCTACGCTCTTCGAGAAGATGCGTGGCGCGCAAATAGGGGTGAACGTGCACTATATCCCCGTCCACACCCAGCCCTACTATCGAGACCTCGGCTTCTCGGATGGGTGCTACCCGGTCGCAGAGCGGTTCTACTCAAACGCTATTACACTACCGTTGTACCCCGGCCTGGGCCAAGAATCCTTCGATAGGGTAGTCGATACGCTTCGCAAAAACTTGGGATGAGTACTCTCGAGACCACTGAATCGACTCGTGCGGCCGGCCGAATCGCCCTCGGCACGGCCCAGTTCGGCCTGGACTATGGCATTTCGAATTCGGCAGGAAAGGTTTCCTTGGGTGAGGCTGGTCGAATTCTTGAGGCGGCCTCAGCAGCCGGAGTGGATACGCTGGACACGGCGATCGACTATGGGACCAGCGAGGCCTGCCTGGGTGAACTGGGGGTTGCAAACTGGCGGATCATCTCGAAGCTTCCGTCGATCCCACAGGGTACTCGGAACGTGGAAGATTGGGTCCTGGAGGCCGTATCGAGCTCGTTAAAACGCTTGCGGGTTCCGGCCCTCTACGGTCTGTTGCTCCACCGTCCGGAGGATCTCCTGGGCGACTCGGGTGAGGATCTAGCCCGGGCCATTCTGCGCCTGAAGGCAGATGGCCTGACCCGAAAAATTGGGTTATCAGTCTATTCTCCACTGTTCCTGGAAGTCCTTCGTGCACGGATCCCGGCAGACATCGTGCAGGCCCCCTTCAACGTATTGGACCGGCGGCTTGTGACCACCGGATGGAGCAAAATCCTGGAGTCGGAAGGCGTGGAGATCCACACCCGGTCGGCATTTCTACAGGGACTTCTTCTCATGTCGAGTGAAAATCGGCCCGCGCGATTCGATCCCTGGTCAGAAGTCTGGAACGTGTGGCATTCATGGCTGGAGTCGGAGCAGATCTCTCCGGTCGGCGCGGCCCTTGGATTCGCGCTTGGTCAGGAGCAGACCTCCCGGGTGGTGGTCGGAGTAGACACCGTTGCTCAGATGAACGAGATTCTGGGTGAGGTCGGAGGACCCTTCCCCCATCCACCCGAATCACTATCGGTGGAGGACGAAGGCTTGATCGATCCGTCACAGTGGTCTTCGGTATGAGGTCGGTAGGCATTATTCAGGCTCGCATGAACTCCTCGCGATTGCCGGGCAAGGTTCTGATGCCGCTCGCAGAGGAGCCGGTGCTGGGGCATGTGGTGAGGCGTCTTTCATCCTGTACTCAGGTGACAGAGGTTGTGGTAGCTACCTCCACCGAGGAGGCGGACGATGCCATCGAGGAGTTCTGCAGGGTTCGCGAAATTCATTGCTACAGAGGGAGTCTGGACGATGTCTTGGACCGTCATGTGCAGGCCGCCCGCCTATTTCAGGCTGACTACGTGGTCCGGATCACCTCGGATTGTCCTGCTTTCGATGCGACGATTGTGGACGCGCTTGTGGTCGCGGCCATCGCGGGCTCCTATGACTGTTACGGCTTGATCGGCGACTATCCGGACGGGCTGGATTGCACGGTCTACAGCATGACGGCCCTGGAGACGGCCTCGAAAGAAGCATCACTCCCAACCGATCGGGAGCATGTCAGCATGTTTCTGGAAAAGAACCCCCATCGCTTCCGGACGGGGGGATTGTCCGTGTTCTCCGGGCTGGCCAGTCACCGCTGGACCCTTGACGAGAGGGAAGACTACGAATTCTTGAGCGAGGTATTCGACCGCTTGGAGGACCCGGCCGCGCCCTCACTGACCAATGAGATCCTGGCCATGCTTCGGGCCGACCCTTCGCTGTCCGCCAAAAATCGCGGGTTGTCGAGGAACGCAGGGTGCCAGCCGGAAAGTTTTCGATCGCCGGTCGAAACACACACGGGTCCCGCCCTCTATCGGGAGGCAAAACGACTCATCCCGGGCGGGACGCAGCTCTTATCCAAGCGCCCGGAGATGTTTGCTCCCGATGTGTGGCCGTCGTACTACTCCCGGGCCAAAGGATCCACAATCTGGGACCTGGACGGAAACGAGTATACCGACATGAGCATCATGGCGGTCGGCGCCTGCATCCTTGGTTATGCGGACGATGAGGTGGACGAGGCGGTGAGAGAGGCCGTAGCCAGGGGCGTCAATACCACGCTGAACTGCCCAGAAGAGGTTGAACTCGCCCGGGAGATGTGTCTGTTGCATCCGTGGTTTGACATGGTCCGGTATGCTCGTGGCGGCGGCGAGGCGATGTCCATGGCGATTCGAATCGCCCGAGCCTCGACCGGTCGCGACCTGATTCTCTTTAGCGGATATCATGGGTGGGGGGACTGGTACCTGGCCGCGAATTTGGCCGATGACTCAAGCCTGGATGGGCACCTGATGCCGGGATTGCGACCGAACGGGGTGCCCCGGGGGTTGTCAGGAACCGCCGTTCCTTTTCTGGTCGAGGATATCGAGTCCCTGAAGGAGGCATGCCGAGGAAGGGAAGAGGAGGTCGCAGCCATTGTCATCGAGCCGGCTCGAGCTCACGAGGCCCCCGTCGAGTATCTGTCGGCGTTGCGTGAGGTAGCCAGCGAGTTGGGAGCGGTTCTGGTTTTTGACGAGATCACAAGCGCCTTTCGGATGTGCGCAGGAGGCATCCACCGTCGATATGAGGTCTACCCGGATGTGGCCGTGTTTGCGAAATCAATGGCAAACGGGTACGCGATGGCGGCCGTTCTTGGCACAGAGGCCGTGATGCAAGCGGCCCAGACGACGTTCATTTCCAGCACAAACTGGACGGAAAACATAGGGCCGGCGGCCGCGCTGGCGACGCTTCGGAAATACAAGCGAGAGCGTGTGGAAGACCACATTATTCCCTTGGGCACGGGTGCGAAGGAGGTCTGGAACCGGGCCGCTAAAGTCTCGGGCTTACAGGTCTCTACGTCGGGCATTCCCACCTTGGCCGGGTTCAGCTTCGATCATCCGTCGAACCGAGCGATGACCACCCGATACGTGATCGAGATGCTCAAGAAGGGTTTCCTGGCTTCGAACCAGTTCAAGCCTTCTTTTTCCCACACTTGGCGGGACCTGAAGCGTTTTGAAGAAGCGGTGACTCCTACTTTCGAGTTGCTTGCCTCACTTCCCGAGGACCACCTGCTCGAGTCGCAACCGGCACATTCGGGTTTCTTCAGATTGACCAAAGAGTAGTGTCAGTCCCACCCTTCATCGCTGAGGTCTCCAGCAACCACCACCGTGATCTGGGTCGGTGTCTGCGGTTCGTCGATTCGGCGGCGGACATTGGCTGCGCGGCCGTCAAGTTCCAACTGTTCCACGCGCGCCAACTCTTCGCTCCGGAGATCATGGCCAAGAGCGAATTTCACCGGAGACGGGAGGACTGGGAACTGCCTGAGTCCTTCCTGCCGGAGCTATCGAGGCGTGCTCACGATCGGGGAATCGGGTTTTCGTGCACTCCGTTTCATCTGGGCGCCGTGGAGGCCGCCGCTCCGTTCGTGGATTTTTTCAAGGTCGCCTCCTATGAACTGCTCTGGCATGGGCTTCTGCAGGCGTGCGCCGGCACGGGCAAGCCGGTGGTTCTTTCGACAGGGATGGCGACGATGGAAGAGATTGAATCTGCGGTCGCCTGCCTTCGTGTCGCCGGATGCCGCGATCTGACGCTTCTGCATTGCGTCTCCGCGTATCCGGTTGATCCGGGAGCGTGCAACCTGGCCGCGATCGAGACGCTTCGGTCCACGTTCGATTGCCCGGTGGGGTGGTCGGACCATAGTGTTCGTTCGGGTGTCATCATGCAAGCCGTACTGCGATGGGGCGCGGCGATGGTAGAATTCCACCTGGATCTGGACGGCGAGGGGGACGAGTACGCAGCCGGTCATTGTTGGCTGCCGGGGCCTATTGAGCGGGTGATCCTAGCGCTGCAACAGGGGTCTGATGCCGACGGTTCTGGCCAGAAGGTGCCCGCTCCCGCGGAAATGGCGGACCGGGAATGGAGAGCGGATCCGTCCGATGGATTGAGACCACTGCTCTCGACGCGGGCGGATTGGGATTCTGAGGAAGCGAGCCGAAAATGACACGAACAGTCATCATTCGTTGTGACGCCTCGCCCGAGATCGGATTTGGGCATCTGGTCCGCTGTCTGGCCCTGGCCGAGGGGCTGAGGCAAATTCCCGACTGGAAAATCCTGTTCGCGATGAATGGCGGGGCGCTGGAAATGGTCGAGGAGGCGGGATTCTGTGTAATTCAGCCGCAGGGCGGATTCTCCCCCAGCTATGGCGAGGATGAATGGCTTGAATCTCTTGTAGGGGACGAGGCCGCCTCCATCGTCATCCTGGATGTCAGAACGGACCTCACTGCCCGGCTGCTGCGAGAGCGTCATCCAGACTGCGTGATCGTCGTCCTCGATGATCCCGGAGAGCGTAGACTCAGCGCCGACCTGGCCTTCTATCCGCCCGCGCCACAGATGGCGGAAATGACCTGGGACGGGTTTCGAGGGAGTCTGTATTCCGGCTGGGAGTGGGTGATTCTGCGGTCGGATTTCGATCGACCTCGAGCTGCTTCTGCTTCGCGCGAGACAGGCGTCCCCCGAGTTCTGGTTACCATGGGAGGAAGCGATCCAGCCGGACTGACTCTACCGGTTCTCAGGGCCCTGACTGCACTGGGCGACAATTTCGATGCAGACGTGGTTCTTGGCCCCGGTTTTCAGGAGGAGGAGGCTGTTCGGTCGTACATCATGGAATCGGGATCGAGATTCCGAATCCTGACACAAACAAGGTCTATGGCCGACCTCATGGAGGCGTCTGACCTTGCGATCGCCTCTTTCGGCATGTCCGCCTACGAACTTGCAAGCCTGGGTGTCCCGGCCGTCTACCTGTGCCTCTCCGGTGATCATGAGGCGTCGGCCGGGGCCTTCGTGGCGGCTGGCATTGCGGTCAGTCTGGGGCACCACCGGTCCGTATCGGCAGCACAGATTCAGAGTGCCACGAGATCGCTGCTCGTGGATTCGCCCGCCAGACGCCTCATGGGATCGTTGGCCCGCAGCACGGTGGATGCCAAGGGAGCCGGCCGCATTACAAAGGTGATTCAAGAGCGTGCCGAGGCCGGATGAAGGGTGGCAGGAAGGCCATATTCGAGCTGCCAGCAGGGCCCAGGGCGTCAGAGTTCGGAATCCCGACCGCTGTCATCTTCGGTTCGGGTAGTCTGCTGGAAATAGATCCGCCTGAGGGTCCCATTTTGTTCGTCGTCAGCGAATCTGTGGCGACTGAGGTAGTAGAGGAGCTAGCGGACCGCTGGCATGCTCGGGGTCACGAAGTGATTACCGTGGTGAAACCGCCAGGGGAGCCGGAGTCGGCGGATGTGGATCGTGTTGCGGCCGGTGTCTCAGGCCTGATGGGCCGGGGCGACTTGGGGCGCGGACCTCAATCCGTCGTCGGCCTGGGCGACGCAGCGCGGGGGCCTCGATCCGTGGTCGGCCGGGACGACGCACGGCGCGCGCCTCGATCCGTCGTCGGCCTGGGAGGCGGAAGTGCGCTTGATTTTGCGAAGGGCCTGGCCGCGCTGAATGATGCCGAGTGTTCCATCACAGACTTCGAGTTCGGCCGAGAGCAGATCGGAACCCCGTTGCCACTCTATTTGGCCCCTTCCACCTGCGGGTCTGGTAGCGAAGTGACACCCTACGCTGTATTCACCAATACCCATACGCGGAGGAAGTTTACACTCGCCCACCCGGCGCTGAGGGCGGTGTCGGCGAACGTCGACCCAGACCTGCTAGATTCGCTTCCCCCCGGGGCACGACTGGGGACGTCTCTGGACGCGTTCACGCACTGTCTGGAGGCCCTCCTCAATCGGGCGGGGCCCGGTAGCGCGACGCGCATTGCCGAGGCCGGTCTGCAGATCGCTTGGCGGCGCATCAAGAAGGTCAACCTCACCCGAGAAGACCTTGTCGATCTGTCGAGGCTATCAGTTTATGGCGGAGTAAGCATTTCCCACCGTCGAACAGGCTTGATCCACACCCTCTCTGTGGCGTTTTCCAGCCTTACGAGTGTTTCGCACGGTATCTTGAACACGCACCTGCTTCCCTTTGCCATTTCACACAACCTGCCGGGTTATTCAGGACTGCTCTCTGCGGTAGTTTCCAAAATGACCGGGCGAGCCCCGTCCACCGACCAGCGCGCGATGGCAGAGTTGACAGCGTGGACAAGGAGCCTGGTCGGATCGACCCTCCCGTTCTCCGGCGAATCGGTTCGAAAGAACCAGGATGACCTGGTAGCTCGGATTCTTCAGGATTCAGGCCTTCCAGGAGTGAGCCATGCCGAAATTTCCGCCTCCACACTCAGGTCACTAGTTCTACGGATCGCCGATGCGGCTTGACCAAAAAGAGAGGCCCGTTTTCGACCGCAGGGCGTCCGGGGCAGAGTTTGCTCGGACCCTCACGGCCTCATGTGATTGGTTCGCAGGAGTGCCAGACAGCGTCTTTCGGCGCGTCATCCCGCATCTTCCGGACTGGCATTTTGCACCCCGGGAAAATCACGCGATATCGATGGCATTCGGCGCGCGCCTGGCCGGATTGATGCCCGCGGTGTTGATGCAGAACAGCGGCGTTGGGCTGAGTGTGGATGCGCTGCTCGGGACCTTCCGACTGTACGGGCAGGGCTTGCTACTCGTGGTGTCGAATAGAGGCGTCCTTCCATGGGAAGAGATTCAGCACCAGGACTGGGGCAAGGTCACCATGCCCATGTTGGACGCGTTGAACATCGACCGGGTCTCCTTCGACGATGAGGGGCTCGCGGGAGTCCAGCGCGCGAGCGAAATGGCCGTACGGGAGCGGGCCATCGTTGCACTCACCATCGAGAGGGGCAATATCGATGAGTGATCGTGCCCGGGCCATCGGTGAGATTTTGGAGGCTAACTCCCAGGCGTTCGTGGTGCTGAGCAACGGGCTGACCTCGAGGGAAGCCGCGCATTTTCACCGGTCCTCACGATGCTTCTACATGCTGCATGGCATGGGGGAGGCGTTGGCCGTCGGCATCGGGTTGGCGAAGGCTCGTCCGGACATAGAGGTCGTCGTCATTGAGGGAGACTACAACGCCCTCATGGGACTGGCGTCCTGGAGCCTGATGCCCGTTCCAAATCTGGAGTACTACGTGCTCCAGAACGGTGTCGCCGAGACGACGGGGGGCCAGCCGGTCCCGGCCCTCCCCGCTCTTCCATCTTGGTGTCGCACCGTAGACATAGAGGCTGGCATGGCCCAGACGCCAAATCCTCCATCGCCAGAAAGCATCTGGAAGGATTGTCAACAGTGGCTAAAACAGACGACGCAAGAGATTGAGTAGAAGGACGTCATTCCCCACCGCCCACGGTTCCTTCGAGATCGGTGAAGGCCTGCCCACCTACCTGATCGCGGAGATCGGCCTCAACCACAACGGTAGCGAGGAGTTGGCGCGCGAGTTGATCTACGAAGCGTCACTGGCAGGGGCCAGTTTCGTCAAATTTCAAAAGCGCGATCCGTCGAGTCTCGCCACCGCCGCGTTTCTGGATGCGCCGTTCGAAAAATGCCCCCTGCTCGGGAGCACCCAGCGGCAGGTGAGGGAGCAGCTGGAGTTGTCCCTGGAGGCCTATGAGAGACTGGCCGCGTACTCAGCCAGCCTGGGTCTGGTGTTTTTTGCATCCGCATTCGACATCCCAAGCCTCCATTTTCTGGTCGATGCGGGCGTTGAGATAATAAAGATTGCCAGCCACAGCATTACCAACGGCCCACTCCTGGAGCGGGTGGCCGAGTTGAGAATGCCGGTGGTCGCGAGCTTAGGTGGGGCTACGGGCGAGGAGCAGGATCGAGCCGTCGAGATACTGTCGGGCAACCCGTTGGTGCTGCTCCATTGTGTGAGTTCCTATCCCACTCCCGACGCGATCGCTCGCCTCGATACGATCGGGTATCTATCCAGTCGATACGGGGTGCCGGTTGGCTTTTCGAGTCACGAGGTCGGGACCGAAGTGTCCGTCGCCGCCTCTGTGCTGGGGGCCAGTCTTGTTGAACGCCATTTCACTCTTTCCCGCTCCATGGTTGGACTGGACCATACAATCAGCCTGGAGCCCAGTGAGTTCGCCGATATGGCGCAGAAGATTCGCAGACTCCACTCTTGCCGGGGGGTCTCAATGGGGCTGGACGATGGAGAGATGGGAGCCCGAAATAACTACCACGTCAGTATCTGTTCTCTTCACGACATAGAGGCTGGCACGACACTGGAAGCTTCGATGCTGGCCTGCAAGCAGCCTCTTCGCGATTCAGGCCTCTACTTTACCGGCCTGGAACTGGAGGCTGTAGTCGGACATGTGACGAACACGGACCTGAAGGCCGATTCGCCTATCCCGCGAGCCGCCATCACCGCGTAATTGCAGACGATACTCATCATAAGCGGCAGTATCGAGGCGGTAGCTGGGATCCGGTTGGCCAAGGCCATGGGTTTGTTCGTGGTGGTGAGCGATGGAAATCCCGACGCTCCCGGGTTCGCGGACGCAGACGAATGCCTCCTGGTGAGCACGTATGACGTGGAGGCCACGGTGAAGACGGCAAGGGCCTTCAACGACGCCCGCCGCCCCATAAACGGGGTCGTCTCCGTGGCCGCCGACGTACCACAGACCGTCTCAGCAGTGGCAAAAGAGCTGAATCTACCCGGAATTTCGGCCTCGGCTGCATTTCTGGCCGCCGACAAGCTGGCCATGAAGAGACAGTTTCAAGAAGATGGAATACCGATCCCCTGGTTCAGCGCGGTTGAGTCTGTGGGCCACCTTCGAGAGCTGGTATCTGAACGGGGATTCCCGCTCGTCCTGAAACCGGTCGACAGCCGTGGCGCAAGAGGCGTACTTCGGCTTCGGCCGGACGTCTCCCTGGATTGGGCCTATTCGATTTCCCTCGAGGAATCGCCCACGGGTCGAGTCATGGTCGAAGAGTTCTTGCCTGGTCCCCAACTGAGTACCGAATCGGTTGTGATGGGTGGCAAGGGTTACACCGTAGCATTCTCGGATCGTAACTACGAGTTTTTGGACAAGTATGCCCCGTTCATCATAGAGAATGGGGGGCAGATGCCGAGCTCGCTCCCCGCTTCGGTACAGATCGCGGCAGCCCAGGTGATCGAATCCGCTGCGGCCAGTTTGGGCATTACCGATGGGGTGGTCAAAGGTGACGTGGTCGTGACCGAGGGTAGGCCCTATATCATCGAGATCGCCGCGAGGCTGAGCGGTGGGTATTTTTGCACCCACCAAATTCCTCTGAGTACAGGTGTCGACCTCGTAGGTGCGGCGTTCGACTTGTCCCTTGGCAATCGGATAGACCCAGAACGCCTGGTGCCCACAAAGGAGCAGCATGTGGCTCAGCGATATTTTTTTCCTGGACCTGGGCGGATCTCGAGCGTGACTGTGCCCCCCGAATTTGTCGGCAACGACTCCATCCCATTTTTGGAGATGCGATTGGAAGTCGGAGACGTGATCGGGTCCTTTGTGAGCCACCCCTCGCGTGCCGGTGTTGTGATCACCACCGGACCGACCCGGGCAGCGGCTGTAGGCCTGGCTCGGGACGTCGCGGAGAACATCCGCATCGAGACGGTCGAAGCCTGAATGGATCTATACTTCTTTTTCCATCTGAACCTGGCCTTCTCTTCAATCGAGGAAGAGCAGCGTCCGGCGGTCGTCAAGCGCTGCTACTGGCCCATTCTGAGATTGGCCGAGCGGCTCCAGATCCCGATGGGGGTGGAGGCGACCGGTTATACCCTCCGGGCCATCGCCGAGATTGACCCTGAATGGATTCGCGTATTTCGGGGGCTGGTCCACGAGGGGCCCTGCGAACTCATCGGATCGGGCTTGACTCAGATGATAGGACCTCTTGTGCCTTCCCGAGTGACCGCAGAAAATCTCAGGCTGGGTAGTCAGGTTTACGAGGAACTGATCGGATTACGACCGCGCATCGCTCTCCTGGGCGAGCAGGCCTTTTCGGCTGGCCTGGTGCCGATCTACAAGAGCGCCGGCTTCGAAGCCGTCATCACCGAGTGGAACAATGCGGCCCAGGCGAATCCCGAATGGTCGGGACAATGGAAGTACTACCCGCAACTAGCGGCGGGGACACGAGGGGAGATACCTGTGGTCTGGAATGAGTCCATCGCCTTCCAGAAATTTCAACGTTATGTCCAGGGTGAGGCCGATCTGGACGAATACAGGGCGTACCTGTCCGAACGCGCCTCGGACAATGAGGAGGGAACGGGCTGCTTCCCGCTCTACGGTTCGGACGCCGAGATCTTCGATTTTCGTCCAGGCCGGTTCCCGGCGGAAGCGAAGTTGGGACGGCAAGGCGAGTGGCAGCGGATCGAGCATCTGTTTACCACTCTCCGAGAGGATGGCTGGTCCTTTATTTCTCCTTCGGATGTGCTGGCCAAGTTGGGCCAGGTCAATGCCGGTCATAGGGTGACACTGGGCAGCTCGGCTCAGCCGGTCCTCGTCAAGAAGCAGGGGAAGTACAATCTCTTGAGGTGGGCGGTCACCGGGAGGGACGATCTCGGCATCAACACGAGGTGCTGGAAGATTTACGAGGCCCTGTTGGAGGATGAGAGCGCAACTGGCCGAGATTGGGCCGAGCTTTGTTACCTGTGGAGCAGCGACTTTCGGACGCATATCACCGATTCCCGTTGGGAAGCCTTCCTGGAGCGTCTCGCTCGGGCCGAGCGACGGATGGTGCCAGAAAAGAGTCTCGCGAAGGAGCCATTGCGGGACCGGCGCCGACGGGAGATCCGCCGCCCGGCCATCGGAGCGCTGCAGGACCAAGACGCCAAAAATACAGTCATCAAGCGCGACGGGCGTTTTCTTGTCATCGAGGGAAAACGGCTTAGGCTTCGGTTCAATTGCCGAAGGGGCTTGGCCTTGGATCGATTCGTCGACCTCAAAAGCGGCCCCGACTCGTTGACGGGCACACTACCGCACGGCTACTTCGAAGAGATCGACCTGGGCGCAGATTTTTATACGGGCCACCTGGTATTCGAGTCTCCGGGTCGTCACAAAACCACAGATCTCGAGGAGGCAGAGCCCATTGTCCAGGACCGGAACGGCGTCGTGACCGTTTCGGCGGAAATTCAGACCGAACTGGGACCGGTGATGAAGACCTGGACCATTTGCGACGAACCTGGACGACTGGGATTGGAGATCGAAGCCGTGCTGCGCACACCTGCACGGGGTTCATTACGATTGGGGCATGTAACATTAATGCCGGAAGTTTTCGACCAGTCCACCCTATTCTACCGGACTCACAACGGGGGCGAGGAAATGGAGACATTCCGTCTCGACGGAGTCGATATCGATCACCTTCTTCCGGTCTCCGCCCTGGTTTCAGCGAGGCATGCTGTGGGTCTTACCGGAGGGCTGGTCGATCTCGGCGATGCGCGACGGTATATCCGTATAGAGGTCGACAAAACGGCGTCTGCGCTGGTGGGGATGGTTTCTTACAAGCTCGCTCGATCGCGTTACCTGTACCGCCTGGTATTCTCGGCTCAGGAATTGGATGACACAAGCAAAGAGTCCGAACCATCCGAGATCCGCGCCCGCTTTTGGTTCTCGATCAAAAACACGGGCTAGGAGTCGATGCGAGTATTGGTGACCGGAGGGGCCGGGTTTATTGGCTATCACCTTGTGGAGCGATTGCTCAGGGACGGCCATGAGGTTACATCGATCGACAGCCTGAATGACTACTATGATCCGACTCTCAAGGTTGCCCGGTTAGACCAGATCGACTCGACCGAGGCCTATCGGTTTATCCAAATGGACATCTCCGATCGGGAGGCGCTGATGGAGCTGTTCGAGGCATCTCGATTCGAGGTGGTCGTCAACCTGGCGGCCCAGCCCGGGGTGCGGAACAGCCTCAAGAATCCGTTCTCTTACGTGGACAGCAACGTCGTCGGATTCTTGAGTGTCCTGGAGGCCTGCCGGCATCACCCTGTCAAGCACCTCGTCTATGCGTCATCCAGTTCGGTTTATGGGACAGGTTCCACGGTTCCCTATTCGACCGATCAGCGCGCGGACCGCCCGACTTCGATCTACGCGGCCACCAAGAGAGCGAGTGAACTCATGGCCTACAGTTATTCGGAGCTCTACGGGATTCCGAGCACTGGGCTGCGGTTTTTCACGGTCTACGGGCCATGGGGCCGGCCGGACATGGCCTATTTCAAGTTCGCCGAACTCCTTCGCAACGGCGATACCATCCCCGTCTACAACAACGGCGAATTGAGTCGGGACTTCACGTACATCGACGACATTATCGAATCAACAGCTCGAGTGATTCCTCTGGCTCCCGAAGCGAACGTGCCCCATGTCCTGTTCAACATCGGAAGGGGAGAGCCGGTGAACCTGCTCGCCTTCATCACCATACTCGAAGACGAATTGGGAATCTGTGGCACCAAGGAATTGTTGCCCATGCAGCCGGGGGAGATGTATACGACCTACGCCGACACTCGGGACCTTGAAGGAGCAGTCGATTTCGTCCCACAGGTTTCTCTCAGGGATGGAATCCGACGCTTCGCGGCTTGGTACCGGGAGTACCGGGGAGTGAAAGGCTAGGCTGCTGGGCCCATGGCAATCTGCACCACCAATTCCGCGACTCGAGCCGAAGCGCAACCGTCATTCTCGTGGTTTAGAGCGGGCAAAGATTCTCGAGCCGCCGCTCTAAGCGAATTGGCGTAATCCGGATCAGTCAGAATTCGGTCCAGTAGTCCCGCGAGTTCAGTCGCGCCTCTCACACTCCTGACACCGTCGGATTCCTCATAAAACGGCTCGATGGGTCTTGCGCGCGCATCCAGAATGACGCACGGTCGGTCGAGAATGAGAATCTCGGTAACGAGGCTGGATTGGGATGTGACGACTACATCCGCCGCTCGGATCAGGGTGGCCTTCTCGCGTACGATAGTGCCGCGCGAATAGTCCACATGCAGAAGGTTGACACCCTGCTCAGCGAACCATTTACGGTAGTCGGACAGCTCGGCTACGGTAGGTTCTCTTCCCGGCCTCTGGCTCGATTCGCCGGGATGCGGTCTGACCGCGACCAGCGGAGCCGGCATAAGACTCGATACGGCCTCGGCGAAGATTTCGTTCGCCTTCATGAGCCCAATGCCGATTTCAGTAAAGGCCATGACCGATCCCGACGCAAAGACCGATGCATATAACACCAGCGGAAGATTGTGGGGGATGCCCAGGCTGTCACGCGCTTCCTTCTTGCTCTGGCGCACAGCGTCTTCGTAGAGTACGTCCCACTGTGGCGCACCCGTCACATGGACGCGCTGTGGGTCCGCACCCGACTCAATGAATATTTCTCTCTGCCTCGACCCATAAACTGCTGAGTGCCAAGGGGTAGTCCGCATGGAGGGATCCGACGCTTTCAGGAGGTTCCCATGCGCCAGCTCGATTACCGGGATCCCTGCCTGGTCGGAGAGCGCCTGGATGACTCGCTGCCCCGAGCTCAGGCAGGACCGCATAACCACGGCCCTGAGATCAGAGGTGTCGATGAGCCTTCTCATCACGCGAGCGATCAGAAGCTGGTTCTCCGCCATCGAAAGGATGTGCTTGACCAAATCGCTCCCCCCGGATGAGAGCAAGTTGGCCTGGGCTGTTTCGAACGCGGAGGCGGCACCGGGCGTACTGATGCCTGCTGCGAATCTCTTGCCCAGTGCCTTCGACGCCTGAGCGGCGTATTCCGCGTCTTCCTCCCGCGCGAACTCGTGGAAGCCGGCCGCCAGCACGCCGCGTTCCTCGAGCAGCTCTCGCATGGGCGGTTGGTTCATGATTGGCCGAGCGCCCAGACGAGCGGCCTCTTCAACCACCTTCAGGTATTCTTCAAAGGCGAAGTCGAAGAAGAGGATGTCTCCGTTCATACCCCAGCCCCCTCCGTATTGGCCTTGAGCCAGGCCCTGACGAGGCCGGGCGAGATCTCGAACTCCATGAGCTGACCGAGATTCAGTCCGTTGACCGTCATGATTTGCCGCCAGATCGGGTCCAGCGCCCATGTCTTGGCTACTCGGCGAATGTCGGCGGTTAGCCTTGCCGAGTCGTGGCCAAGAACAGTCGCTTCATAGTGTTCCAGGGCGGCCCGGTAAGTTGTCTTATCGATTTGCACGAGACTGGTGCACGAAGGGCACCGCTGTCGCGCAACAGGATGGCCCGCGATGGTCTGCTGCTGAATGACGAGCTCCGACCTGCACTCTGGACACCGACACGCCAACTCGGCATTCACCATCTGGGGTAGGACACCGGTCACTTCGGTGACCTGAATCGGTTTGGCCTCCCCACTGGCACTCCTCGACGTGCTCCGGATCAGGTCTGCAATCTGGCCGACCTGGCTATCCAGCGTGTAATGCTCTGCAACGAACTCCCGATAATGTCTTGAGTGATAATCGGGCGAGGTAATCTGGTCCACCGCCTCTTCCACGGTGTTAAACAAGACGTCCGAGGGCCACATATCGCGGGCAAACGGGAAATTGTGGACCACCGGCTTCATCCCGCAAGTCATGGCCTCCGCGATTGTATAGCCAAAACTTTCATGTGTACTTGTGGAGAGTAGATAGTCCTTGTCTGACAGGAAAGCGTGGATGTCGGGCTGCCAGTCATTCATCATCACGTTGTTGGTGAGTCCCAGCTCCTCAACCATGTGATTCCAGTACAGCTTAAGCGCGGGGTCCTGAAACGTACCGGCCACATGCAGGCGGTACTTCGGATCCCTTTTTACCAGAATATCCAGTATCTGGAGCGCCAAGCCAGGATTTTTTCGACCATGGAGATACCCCACGAGAGCGATGTCAAACCCGACTTTCCGTTCTCGGAAGGAATAGCGGGACATGTCCACGCCATTCGGGATGTGCTTGACGTCCGTACGCTCGCGAAGGCCCGGGACCCTACTGGCAACGATTTCCGCGAGATGATCGGCGACGACAACAAGCGTATCCACATGATCCCACTGGACCGTCAGTGGCATGTCCGTGAACGCTTCGAAGCGATGCAGGCGGCATATCACGGCCTTCCGCCGTGCGATGTCCTGTCTCGATGCCCAAATAAGAGGGTCGTTACACCATTCGAACCAGCAGACATCCGCCCATTCCATCGCGTTCAAGATGTCCTCCCGGGTGACAACAACAAACTTTCGCGCGTCCATGCTCGGAATCAGATCGCGAATGATGTCCGAGAGAAACTGATCCAGGCCCTTGGAGACCAGGAATGCGACCTTGAGGTCTTCCACTCCGTCATGAGTATTCACGCCAAGGCGCGCCGCTGCGTCAGGGGCCAGGATCGAGGCCAGTCGGTTCTCCAACCGTTTGGCGGCCTCATCTTCCCCAACGGCGCTCGCCACCTGAACGAGCATATGAAGGCAATCGGCGTCCTCTGCGTCGAGCAGAAGCGCGGAGGTCAATCGATTTATCGCTAGGGCCGCCTCTCCTAGCTTCCACGCGATGCGTGCCTGAAGCGATATCAGAGGAAGCGCGAGCTCGCTGTTCTCCTCGTCGAGTTCGGCGATGAGGGTGCGAGCCCTTGCTGGATCCTCGGCCTCCAGTGCGAGCGAAGCCGCCTCAAGGACCTCGGCGGCCGATTCTCCCTCGACCGGAGCGGTCGCTTCCGCCAGCGACTGGCGCAACCGATCGAGTTCGGTGGGAATCTCACTCATTCGCTCCAGCAGGAAACGAAATGCCTCTTCGGCTTCCTGGGCTGTCGTGTCCGGCTCTCGTCCGGCCAGAAGCGCTTCCACCACATCCGCACACTCGAGGCCACACCGATAGACTGTTGAGAGGACCTGAGCTCGCTGACGAATCAAGCCTAGTACCACCTCATCGTCTACCTGCGAGAGCCGTTGCAACAGCCGGCATCCCACCATTAGCGCCAGAAGGTTCACTACCGCGCGCTCGACCGACATATTCTTGGGATGCGAGAGGGAAGCATCGTGCTCCCGTCGCATGTAGGACCCGTGCTCCAGGACGCGGATCCGTCGGTCCGGGTAGGCCGCGCACATTCGCGTCAACAGGACGAAGTCCTCGCTTGTCCGAAACAACCCGCCCGCGAAGTGGGGAAGCGCCTCGGCCGTTCGCATCATAGTGCCCGCCTGCAAGGCCCTCATTTCGCCTCCAAATACCAGCTCCCTCAGGAGCTCTCGCCCCGTCATGCCGTCGAAAATGAGTCTGTCAAATTGCTTCGATTCCGGGACGCCATCAATCACGAACGTGATCTCAGGCATGGAAACGAACAGGACGCTCTGGTCCTCTAGCTCCAACTGCGCCGCTTCTGAGAACGCCTGGAATCCGCTCAGGTAGTCATCGTCACCACACAGCATGAACAGCGGAGTTCCGCAGTTCTCGACCCCATGACGCGCGGCCTCGGCGGCGCCGCCATTTTTTTCTCGTGCTGTAAAGCGCGCGCTCGACCGTTTCGCGAGGTCTCTGAGTCCTGCCTGGACCTCCGGGGACGAAGCATCATCTGCAATCAGGAGGGGCAACCCTTCCCACCGACCATCGGCCACATCTTGCTCTACGAACTCCAGGCGTTCGTAGGTATGCATCACGATGGTAACCTTCGACTCCGACTGACTCATCCCCTTGGCGGCTTGTTCAAGTTTGCAGTTTAAGACCGTGTTCGCGGAGTTGCAGCCGAGACATGACTATCTTTGCAAGACGCCCTCGTAGCTCAGGGGATAGAGCGTCGGTTTCCTAAACCGCAGGTCGCAGGTTCGAATCCTGCCGAGGGTACATTCACGACTCCGACTGCCGGGCGTAGTGAGAGGGCACTTCGCGATGGCCGTTCGTACACACCGCTCCCGGACTGCACCGACAGGGATGTAAGCCGGCGGTCGACGGCGAATCTCCGCTCAGGAACGGCTCTACAAGATCGCCCAGAATGGTCGCCACCCTGGCGTGGTCCGAAGGTGTCGGCACCCTGTGCATCGTCATCCCCAGAGCCTCGACTTTCTCCCGAAAGTCCAGGTCCAACTCGGCCAGTGTCTCGGACTGTTCGTGGATGAAGCTGATGGGCTCCACCACCAACCGTGTTGCGCTCACCGTCGGAAGGTGCGACTCATTGCTCGGCTCCGTCCACGCGATGCCACGATTACTGTGGTTCTGGTACCCCAAGGTGTACGGGACGTCTCCCAGCAGATTGGCGATGCGCTCGCAGTGTTCCTCGACGTATCCATCGTACCGGCTGCCCAGATCCAGGTACTTGATTGGCGTGCCATGTGCCGAGAAATAAAGCAGCGTACCCGGACCTTTTAGATCGAGGCCCTCGTCGGCAACGAAGTTGCGAATGTTCTCGGCACGATAGGCGGTGTACGCGCTGTCGTGGTGCCACGCAGTCAATTCGTGAACCGGGACCGCCCAGTTCATTGCCTGAGTAGATTCCCGAACGGCGCGCAGGGCCGCTACGTTGGTGGAGAATCCGCAGATCGGATAAATGGGCAGCGAGACGATCGTGTCCATGCCCTCTTCGCGGGCGTTTGCCACGGCTGATGAAATAGACGGCTCGGTAAACTGCATGCCGAGGTAGGTGCTGACGTCGTACCCTCTTCGCTGCAGCTCTCCCTCAAGCGCCTGGGCCTCTGCCCTCGCCTGAGCGTTGAGAGGAGATCCGCCGATGCGTTCGTAGTCCGCAATCAGCCCGGGTGCTCTGGCCTGGGCAAGCTGCGCGGCCCGAGCCCTTCGGGCTTCCTCGGTAGGGAATCGCTCCAGGGGAGCGTTGCTGAAAAAGATGCGCTCTAGAAATGGGACCACCTCGTCCATGGTGGGGGCTTCCGGCTCCCCGAAATTCAGCATGAGGATGCCAACTTTCATCGGCTCAGACTCTTGAAGGCCACGGAGGCTCCGCGGTAGGTCGCTTCGATCTCGGTCTCTCCGTGTGCCGAGGACACGAAACAGGCCTCAAACTGCGAGGGTGGCAGGTAGATGCCCTCCTCCAACAGCGCCGTGAAAAACATCCCAAACCGGGCGGTGTCGGCGGTCTTCACCGAAGTCCAGTTGGTGATCGGACCTGTCGCGAAATAGGTGCAGAACATGGTCCCAACACGGGTCTGGGTCACCGTCTCGCCCGCCTCGCTGGCTGCCGTCGCAATGGCCTCGACAATGCGTTCGGTAGTGCGGGCGATCCCCTGCCAGACTCCTTCTCGCTGCAGCTCCCGCAGCGTCACAACGCCCGCAGTCATGGCCAGGGGATTTCCGGATAGCGTGCCGGCTTGATAGACTGGGCCGGATGGCGCGACCAGTTCCATGATATCCCGACGCCCGCCATAGGCACCAACGGGAAGCCCACCGCCTATCACTTTGCCGAGTGCAGTCAAGTCTGGAGTGACCCCGTAGAGAGCTTGGGCGCCACCCGGGTGGACTCTGAATCCGGTCATCACCTCGTCGAAGATCAGCAGGGTGTCGGCGTCACGGGTCAGTGCGCGGATGCCTTCGAGATATCCCTCCACTGGAGGCACAACGCCCATGTTACCGGCAACGGGCTCCATGATGACGGCGGCAATCTGCGCCTTGTGCGCCTCCATGCACCGCTGCACGGCGTCCAAGTCATTGTAGGGCAGGACGATGGTATTGGCGACTGCACCCTTGGGAACGCCGGGCGAATCGGGCAACCCGAGCGTCGCTACTCCCGACCCAGCCTGGACCAGCAGCATGTCGGCATGCCCGTGATAGTTGCCCTCGAACTTGATGATTTTGTCGCGTTCGGTGAACGCACGGGCCACGCGGATTACGCTCATGGTGGCCTCCGTCCCCGAGTTCACAAACCGCACCATTTCGATGGCTGGCATGAACGATTGGACCAGCCGCGCGAGTTCGACTTCAAGCGGACTCGGCGCTCCAAAGCTGGTCCCACGGGCAGCCGCCACTCCGAGAGCCTTAACCACCTCGGGGGCTGAGTGCCCCAGAATCAGGGGGCCGAAGGAGAGCACATAGTCGATGTACGAATGGCCGTCCACGTCGGTCATTCTGGCGCCCTCGGCGTGGTCGATGAACAGCGGTTGCCCGCCTACACTGCGAAAGGCGCGTGCGGGGGAATCGACTCCGCCGGGCAAGAGCGCTTGGGCCTCCTTGAACAGTTCGATCGATCTGGAGATATCTCTCATTGGTCGCGTAAATACGTGGTTACAAACTGGGCGGTCTCCGTGGCCTGACGCACACAGTCGGGAATGCCCACTCCGCGGTAGGCTGCGCCAGTCAGGAAGAGCCCCGGGTAGTTTCGCAGTCTTGAATCGAGCAGCGCCATCCGGGCGGGGTGTCCCATGGTATAGGCCGGTTGCTCTTTGATCCACCTCTGGACGCGGTGAAATTTGGGTTCATCCCGGATGCCGAGGGTGTCCTGCAACTCTTCCGCGGCACAGACCATTAACTCCCTGTCCGTGGCGGTGAGCCAGGGATCGTCAGTGGAGCGGCCAAAGAACAGTCTCAGAAGAACGCTGCCCTCCGGAGCCCGTCCAGGAATCTTGCTAGATGACCAGGTACAGGCGCGAACAGGCTTACCCTCTGACTCCGGATTCAGGTAGCCGTAGCCGTCCAGCGCCCTCGGTACCCTGTCTTCCCGAAACGCGAGCGTCAGAATCGCCGAGGAGTTGTAGGGGATCTGGTTCAAAACAGCCGCCACCTCGTCGAGGGACGAGAGCATCCCGGCGGCCGCGTAGGCCGGGACCGTGCAGATGACAGCATCAAAGGAGTCCTTCTCGCTTGTCTCAACTGCCCATTTTCCCGAGTCGGGATATACGCGCTTCACCTCAAATCCGGTACGAACGGTTGCTCCACTCCGGGCAAGAAGTGCGTCGGTCAGCGACTGCATCCCTCCCGCCAATGTGTGAAATACGGAGCCCGTACTCGGAGGCCGCTTCCGTGCAGCGCGCACCAGGCTCCCGTGCTCACGCTCCATGGTCTGAAACTGGGGGAACGTGGCCTTCAGACTGAGGGCGTCCACGTCTCCACCGTAGATGCCTCCAAGTAGGGGGCGCACCAGTCGCTCATAAGCCTCACTGCCAAAGCGACGACGCACGAAGGACCCAAGGGACTCGTCGTCAGCCTCCGATCCGGCGGGAATCCACGGCTCAAGGCCGACTCTCATCTTGGCCATTGGAGAAAGAAGCGAGGTCCGCGCGAGTCCCCACCATGACGTCGGAACGAGACCACCAAACCCCGCGGGAAGCGCGTGAAGCCGGTTTCCGCGTCGGATGAAACTGCCCTTCACCGACTGGTTGGTGGATATCGGTTCCAACCCAAGCTCCCGACATAATTCGGTGGCCCATGGCTTTCGGGCAAGAAATACGTCGGGCCCGTGTTCGATGGTGAAGCCGTCCGTGTACTCGGTCTTCAGCTTGCCACCAGCGCGCGCCGCGCGCTCGAAGCATTCTACTTCGCACCGCGGGATCAACTGCCCCAATTTGTACGCCACCGTCAGACCGGTGAGGCCGGCCCCGATCACGGCAACACGCGGCGCCTTCAACGCGCTGAGAACTCGTGCACGAAGTCGACCAACCTCCGGACGTTGTCGACCGGCGTGCCGGGAAGAATTCCATGCCCGACGTTGAAGATGTGGCCGGGTCGGCCGTCTGCCCGGGTCAGGACGTCTTCCGCAGCGGCCTTGAGAGTTGGCCACGGGGCCTGCAAGACGACGGGATCGAGATTGCCCTGAATCGCCACGTCATGCCCAATCTGCTCCCACGCTGCATCAATGGGCACGCGGAAATCCACGCCGATCACGTCACCGCCGGCTGCCGCGACGGACCGAAGATACCCAGCCGTTCCGGTGCTGAAGTTGACCACCGGAAGACCCGTCTTCTGTGCGGCCCCCACCACTCGTCGGGTGTACGGGAGGACAAACTCTTCGTAGTCCAATTGCCCGACTGCTCCGGCCCAGGAGTCGAAAATCTGGAGGGCATCGGCGCCAGCTTTTGCCTGCTCGGTCAGGTAGTCGGCGACCACCGTGGTCAGCTTCTCCATCAGCGTGTGCCACCCGACCGGGTCCGAGTACATCAAACCCTTGGCATGCGTGTAGCTCTTGGAGCCTCCGCCTTCCAGGGCGTAGCTGGCCAGGGTAAAGGGAGCCCCCGAAAAACCGATCAGCGGCCGGCCGCTTGGCTCCAGTTCGCGCTTGACAAGCCGAATGGCCTCGAGTGTGCCGGCCATGACCTCGGCCATCGGTGGCTGGGCCAATCGTTCGATATCTGCTCGCGATCGAATGGGGTTGTCCAGTCGCGGACCCACCCCCTTTTCGAAATCCAGATTGAGGCCCATTCCCTTCAGCGGGGGCAGGATATCCGAAAAGATGATGGCCGCGTCCAGGTCGAACGCCTTCACGGGCTGCAGCGTGATCTCTGCGGCCAACTCCGGCGTGTTGATGGCCTCGAGCATGGAGTGCTCCGCGCGAATCGCCCGATACTCGGGCATATAGCGGCCCGCCTGGCGCATCAGCCAGATGGGCGTTGCATCCGTTTGCTCCCGCCGACAGGCTTTGAGGAATCGACTATTTTCCATTGGGCTCGGGGTACACTGCGTTCTGCCAGACCGCCCGCCCGACAAAGAACGGCCCCATCGATTCGATATAACCGGCCGTCTGCTTGGTACTGCGCATGTGCTCGACAATCTTGGAAATGGGGGTCAGCTCCTTTCCTACCAGCGCCACCACAAAGTCGTTGTCATTCCGGTCCAAGCCGTGACACGATAGCCGGACGTCGTGACCGAGATCCTCCTTTCCGTAGGCACGGCCTATGCCTCCGTGCTCCATCAGCATGGTGCGCTGCTCGTCTGCCGACAACAGCGAAAACGCCCCTGACCGCCTGAGCGGATACCAGATAGCCCACCGCCAATCCGGATTGCAGGCGTGTCGAATGGGCCGCTTCAGCAGTACGTCTTCCAGATTCCGCTCGTAGCCAATGGAATAGGTCCGGCCCGATAGCGTCATGTCCGGCCTGGAGAGCATCTTGGAAAACGGCGCTGTTCGGAGGATGCGACGAAAGCCCTCCACAAACCACGTCGGATCCTTGGCGTACGTCAAGATGCCGACCGATTGCGGATCCAGGAAATCTGCGTAGAGAACCCCCGGAAAGTTGACCTCCTCGAGCGCCGGAATCAGCGACTCAACCGACGGGGCGGCCTCAAACACGTGAAGCTGCATGTAGAGCCGCGTGTCGGCGAAGATCACCTCGCCCGTCTCGCTGCGACCCTTCTCGGCCCCTTTGACGCCCTCCGGCTTTTCTATTTCTATTGCTAAGGCCATGTTAAGTTGGACGCCAGCCACCGAGCGGCGTCTTTGGCGTGATAGGTGAAAATGATATCTGCGCCCGCTCGCTTGAAGGCCAGGAGCGTCTCTAGCACGGCTGACCGTTCGTCCAACCAGCCACGCTCTGCGGCCGCCTTGATCATGGCGTACTCCCCGCTGACGTGGTACACCGCGATCGGAAGTTCGGGGACGTGGTCGCGCAGAGCTCGGACTACATCAAGGTACGGGAGCCCTGGTTTGACCATGAGTATGTCTGCACCCTCTTCGGCGTCCAGCGTAGCCTCTCGGACGGCCTCGGCCACATTGGCCGGATTCATTTGATAGGTCTTCTTGTCCTCCGGGACACCGCTCAGGGTGCGCGGAGCCGAGTCCAATGCCTCGCGAAACGGGCCGTAAAAGGAAGACGCATACTTGGCCGTGTAGGACAGAATGCCCACGTCCCTGTAGTCTGCAGAGTCGAGGGCGAAGCGGATCGCAGCCACCCGGCCGTCCATCATGTCGGACGGCGCTATCAGGTCCGCCCCGGCCTCGGCGTGCAGCACCGCCATCTTTGCCAGGAGAGGGAGTGTGCCATCATTGTCGATGACCCCATCGATCACTAGCCCGTCGTGCCCATCAGACGAATACGGATCGAGGGCCGCGTCGGTGATCACCAGCAAATTGGGACAGGCGGACTTGACCGCCTGGATGGCTCGGGGGTAGAGTCCCTTCGGATCCAACGCCTGACTTGCCCGCGGATCCTTCAGGCCGTCCTCGATGGCGGGAAAGAGGGCCACCGCCCTTATTCCGAGTCCCGCGATCTCCTCGCATTCCAGAACCAGTTCGTCTACGGAGAGCCGAAACTGACCCGGCATGGCTCCAATCCCCTCCCGGATTCCCGATCCCTCCTTTACGAACAGAGGCGCCACGAAATCATCTACCGTAACGTGATACTCCTGGACCAGGGCGCGGATGGCGGGAGAACGCCTGAGTCGGCGGGGACGATGCGAAAGAAAGCTCATTGAGAGTCCAGATCATTGAAATGGCGGGCCAGCACATCCACGAGACCTTGGGCGGTCTGGGGATCGGCCACCACATCAACCAGCAGGCCGCAATTCTGTGCCGCCTGGCTCGTCACGGATCCAATACAGGCAATCACCATCTGCTTCGGTGGCGCCTGCCCGGCGAGCTCCAGGTAGCCCGTCACCGTCGAGGGGCTGGTGAACGTGAGTGCGTGCAGGTCGGACGGCGGCGGCCCACCCGGAGAGGAGGTCACCGTCCTGTACGCGGCGTAGGTGACCACTTCGCCACCGCGAAGCCCAAGCTCCCGTGCCAGGACCGGCCTTGCACCCTCCGCCTGGGGGATAATCACGCGGCGGCCCAAGACGTCCCCTACCGCGTGCGCCAAGTGCTCTGCGTCAAAAACCTCTGGTACCACCTCCACCGAGAGCCCGGCCTCCTGCAGGGCAGCCTCGGTTGCCGAGCCGACCGCCGCGATGCGAACCCCCGGCGGGACGAGGCCGGGCTCCAGGTAGAAGCGGACTCCGTTCACACTCGAAAAAACCAGCCAGTCTCCGGGCCTCGGGACCGGGCGATTCCTACCCCTTGCTGGGACGACCGCGATCGTGGGATAGCGTACTGCTTCGAACCCTGCCCGCTCTAGCAGGATGCAAAGGGACCCGGCCTGCTCTGCCGCCCTCGTCACGAGTGCCCGTCTTCTGGGTAGGTACTCATTCATTGATCAGCCGCGCCGCGCCTCCGGCCAGGGCCTCCTCTGCCAAGGCAATTCCAAGCGCAGCCGGGTCACGCCCCTCACCCCGGACCCGAATCTCCTTCCTGCCGTCGAGAGAGAGCACGATGCCTTCGAGTATGACCACATCTCTTGTCAGCCGCGCGAGGGCTCCCAAAGGAGATGAACACCCGGCCTGCAGCCCAGCCAGAAAAGCGCGCTCGGCGGTCGTGGTAGAACGGGCTTCCGGATCGTCAAGGACAGCCAGGAAGTCCATCAGTTCGTGGTCGTCCTCGCGGCACTGCACCCCGATGGCCCCTTGACCCGGGGCCGGCAGCATGACCTCGGGCGACAAGCGCTCCGTGATGGAATCTCCCAGGCCGAGTCGCACCAGGCCGGAGACGGCCAGAATGCTGGCATCGTAGAGACCGTCCAAAACCTTCTGAAGGCGGGTCGGAACGTTGCCCCGGATAGATCGAATCTGGAGATCAGGCCGGTGCTTGAGGACCTGTGCCGTGCGCCTCGTGCTACTCGTCCCCACCAAGGACCCCGGTGGAAGGTCCATCAGTCCTTGCCCGTTGCCGGAAACCAGCGCGTCCAGGGCCTCGGCCCGGTTTAGCACGGCAGCCACCACGATTCCGGGTGGCGAAGCCGTGGGCAAGTCTTTCAACGAGTGAACGGCCATGTCGATGGCGCAGGTACGAATCGCACTCTCTAATTCGGCTGTAAACAGTCCCTTGCCGCCGATCTCCGGGAGGGGGGTGTCTAGAATCCGGTCTCCCTTGGTGGTGAATGGCGAGGCTTCGACCCGAAGGCTCGGCCACGCGGCTGTCAGTCCGGCAAGTACATGGTCAGTCTGCCAGATTGCGAGCCTGGAAGTACGCGTCCCGGCTCGGAATATACGGTCAGCCACGGAGCCCTCAACTGCCTACGTCGCGAAGCTTGAACAGGGATCTGACTGTGCGGGCCAGATTCTCGGGGTCGCCGGACCGGGCCTCTCGCTTGATTCCCGTGGTGGGGTTATGGAATAACTTCTGAACCAACGACTGGGAGAACCGCTCGATGTGCTCGCGGAGTTCCTCAGGAAGCTCTGGAAGTAGGTCCGACAAGCGGGCGAGTTCTTCCTTCCGGATGTGCTCTGCCTGACGCCTGAGGTCGCCAATCAGTGGCTGCACCCGGGCAACCTGGAGCCAGCTCTCGAAGCGCTTGCGCTCCTCCTCCAGGATGGCTTCGACCGCCGGGATCGCAGCTTCCCGTAGCCGCAGGGACTCGGAGATCTCGACGTGCATCGCGTCCACATCCAAATGGAATACACCCGCAATGTTGGCCACCCCCGGCTCAATATCGTGCGGGACGGCCAGATCCACTAGAAGGAGGGGGCGATCGCTCCGGGTCGTCATGGCGCGCTCAACCGTGCGCTGCTCAATGATGGGCAGCGGGCAACCGGTGCAGGAAAAGACGACGTCCGAACGTGAGAGTACCTCAGCCATCTCGGAGAATGACAGCGCCTCAGCCCCAAGGCTGGCGGCCTGCGCCACAGCGGTTTCCAGCGTTCGATTGACGAGAATCACTCCGACGTTGGAACGCGAGCGTACCACCTTCAAGACGAGGCGTCCCGTTTCACCTAAGCCCACAACCGCGACGGTCTTGCCCTCCAGAGAGCCCAGGATTGCCTCCGCCTTTCGCACTGCAACTGAGCTGACACTTACGCCATGGTGCCCGATGCGTGTCTCTGCTCTGGCTCTCCGCCCAGCCTTCAACGCGAAACGAAAAAGACTCTCCAAATGATCGTCGACGCCTTCGTGGCGCCGCGCGTCTTGAAGGGCAGCATCGAGTTGCCCGAGAATCTCGGCCTCACCCAGGACCATGGCATCCAAACCTGCTGCAACACGCGAAATGTGCTCGGCCACTTCGATCCCGGTCTTGGTGTAAAGCGCCGACACCACCGCCTGACGAAGTCGCCCCATGTCCGTCAGGACCTGTCGCAACTCTGCGAGTCCGTCGCTCGCGGCCGCCGCGCTACCGTAGAACTCGACGCGGTTGCACGTGCTTAGGATCACAAGCCCATGCAGCTCACGACTCGCCCTTACAGCTCCGTAGAGTTCGGTCTCAGCGGCGGACGTCAGGGCCAGCTTCTCGCGGACATGCACGGGGGCATTACGATGGCTGATTCCCAGGCAGAAAATATCGGAGTTTCGAGGCATGCAGACTGCAAGCTAAGGTCGCACAATATAGCCCCCCCAGATGGTCGAAAGATCGAACCGGCTCCCACAACGGATCGAAGAGGGTGTTGGACTCACTGTCAGACCGGGAGGCGGCGGCTCGCCTCCGTGGCGTACCAGTTCATGTAGCCTCGGGGATCGCGGCGAGACCAATCAAGAGTCTCGAACGGACCATTCAATCAAAAGAAACGTATCATTGTTTTGATAACACTGTTTCTTATCATAAC
>CAYXSE010000005.1:0-36219 GCA_964466675.1 uncultured Rhodothermales bacterium
CATTCAATCAAAAGAAACGTATCATTGTTTTGATAACACTGTTTCTTATCATAACCAACGAACGTGATGAGTCGAGCGGGAACCTTCGCGCCCCAACAGCGAGGTCCGGAAGGATACTCTGCATTCCTGCCCAGCCGCTTGCCGCCAGAGCCCCCAATTGAACTTGGCGAGGGACTAGCTGGCTTGCACGAGTCCGCGGCGCTCGCGCTGGGTCGGCTGAGCGAAGCATCTGAACGACTAGATCCGGACCGCCTCCTGTATATGTACATCCGGAAGGAGGCGGTTCTCACAAGCCAAATCGAAGGCACCCAATCGACACTCGCTGACCTTCTAGAATACGAGAACTCTGGAGCCCAGAGGACTCCCACGGCGGATGTGAGAGAAGTCTCCCGTTACGTCGATGCTCTGTTGTATGCGATTGAGGAGATAAAAGAGGGGACCCTCCCTCTTTCGCTACGCCTGCTGAGAAATGTCCATAGTAAACTGATGGCTGGCGGACGAGGGGAGCACCAAGCGCCGGGAGAATTTCGACGGATTCAAAACTGGCTTGGTGGCAGCAGCCCCGGAAATGCCATCTATGTGCCTCCGCCTCCCCAGGAAATAATGCCCGCTCTTGATAATCTTGAGCGGTTTCTCCACGACGAATTCGGGAGAACGCCGACCCTCATAAAGGCGGGACTAGCCCACGCTCAATTCGAAACGATACATCCCTTTCTTGATGGTAACGGTCGAGTAGGCCGGCTCCTGATTAGTCTGATCCTGGTTGTAGAGGGGGCGCTTCCCCAACCTTATTTCTATATCAGTCTCTACTTCAAGAAAAACCGAGCGGACTACTACGATTCGCTTCAACGAGTACGTACGCATGGAGACTGGGAGGGCTGGCTCCGCTTCTTCCTTATCGGCGTTGAGACGGTGGCAACGGAAGCAGCCAGGACTGCCCGGGCTCTGGGGGCCCTATTTGAAGCCGACCGGCGCAAGATAGAGTCGCTAGGGAAAGCCGCCCCGTCTGCGCTGAAGGTATACGATCTGATGAGACAGCGCGTTCTCCTGAGTCCTGCAAGGGCCGCGGAAGAGCTCAAAATCACATGGCCAACCACCATCGCGGCTCTTCGCCGGCTCGAGGCCGCGGGGGTCGCCAAGGAAATCACCGGAAAGAAGCGTGGACGTCTCTACGTCTACTCCGCGCAACTTCGACTCCTCAACGAGGGTGTTGGGGAATGATGGGTGCTCTCCACGGCCGCGTTTCGGCCGGAAACGGGACCACGCCTCGACACCTAAACGCCAGTGGCCAATTCCACCATCAGGACCGCCTGGGTGTTCGCGAGTTCTCTGAGCCGCGGCAGACTCTCGGCGGCGCTGGCAAGGATTGACTCTCGATTGTTGACTACGTGGTCAAACGATTCCACCAGGTTCTTCGAGGTCCAGAATTCAGGCTCGAGGAGCGGCATGCCCATGCCGACTTCGTCCATTCCCGGCCGTACATGCCACATGCCGCCAAGCGCCAGGACGGGAATTGAGTGTACAGCGGCGAAAATGGCCGAATGCCTGCGGTTAGAAACGTGGTACTGGAGGCCGGCGAACAGTGACAAGGTCTGGTGAAGGCTCATTTTGTGTTCGATGAGGTGCAACCGGTCTGGTTGCGCCACCTCTTCCTTCATCTCCCTGGCCACTTCCCGATCGTCCTCGTAGCGGTGGTCCAGGTCGTAGGTGCAATTGGGAATCGATAGTACATCGGCGTCGAGGCTTTCGACGATGTGGTCCACCAGGCCACACAGCGCCTTCCTCTTCCGGGCCCATGATTCCGGGCTCCACTGCCAGTAGTTGTGGCGAATGTTCAATCCCACCACGGGGCGGGGCGGGAGCCTGATCTTGTTGTGCTGAAGTATTTTTTCTCTGGATTCCGGATCGGAGACAGGATCCAGCCCCCACGCAGAGTCGGCGAGGACTCGGCAGGTCTGGGTACCAATCCCGTAGTCGATGAGCCGGTCCATACTGAACTGCTCGCGAAGGGTGGTCAACGCCGCATTTTCAATGCAGAAGCGTGTCAATTCGCGCGCATGTTCCGAGAGAACCCTGGCGCCAATGTGGATGGAATAGAGCACCACCTTGGTGCCTAAGAATTTGGCGAGGGTGACGAGCAGAGCGGCATGGGGAGCAAGTCCGCGGTACATGCCGAGCGATATCTCCTGAAACGGATCGCCGCCAACAATCAGCAAGTCGGCCTGCTCAATCAATTTCGACAGGCGCCGCAGATGGCCGGTGTCGTCCCCGGCGTTCAGTCCGTTGAACCAACGGCCAGTCGACGCGGCTTTGGTTTCGTGCTCCAGACCGCACACCACTTCATCTAGCCCGTAGGACTCGGCCAAGTCTTGATCGGGATGGCGGGCTACCCAGGTGACGAAGGCCTCCGGGTCATTTCTCTTCAGCTCGCGCACCAGGGTAGAGAGCAATGCTTCATCTCCCTGGTTCTCAATTCCATAAACGCTCGTACCCAATACCACATAACGTGCCATCTACTCGAACCCAATTACTGCTACAATTCTAGAACGAAATCGGCTAGCCGACCGAGGCACAATTCGGACTTCTCTCGCTCGCGAAACGCCCGCGACCTTGCCTCAGGAATTCGATTCTCAGAGGCCCCCGCTATGGATCGACCCAGCGCATCCGCCGACAGACCTTCATAGTCGATGAAAGGCTGCGATTCGTCCGCAAGAAGATGGTGGATTGGGCCGATATGAGCGCGCTCGCCGAAAACGAGGAAAGGGACGCCCTTTAGTGCCGCGAAAATTCCGGCGTGTCGACGGTTGGACAAGACGAACTTCGCTTCGTCATACAAGTGGAGGGTGTCCGAGACAGACGCATCGCCCTCAAAGCCCAAGTACCGTTCGGGGTGGCCGGATTTGCTTCGGATCAGGCGGTGCATCGCCCGGTCGTCTTCCCAAGGATGATCCAGGTCGTATGTACAGTGCGGGTGCATCACAACCGCCAATCCCTTCCGTACCAACATCCGGTCTATCGCTGAAGCGCAGACTGCAGCGAACGCTTCACGCTTTTCGAGCCCCCACGCCCAATACATAGACCGCAGAGTGACCAGGGCGTATGGCTGCCCGGCGATCGACCCCTTCTGAAAATGTCTTAGGTCTTCGGAGGGTGTCAGCGGTCCAAGATCTACGGAGAATCCAGAATCAGCCCCGCCGACGATCGTCGTGTCGGTGAGTGCACGAAGGCGGTCGACGATGGTGTCTTCGCGCGTGGTAATCAGGTCCGCGTTGTCCAGCGTGAAGCCCATCAGGTCTCGCCCGTGCTGGGACACAGGAGGGCGCCCCAGATGAACTCCAAAGAGGATGACCGGGGTCTGGAGGAATCGGGCGAGGGAGACCAGCATCTGTGTCGACACCAGAATGCCCCGGAAAGACCCAAGTGTCACCTCCAGAAACGGATCTCCTCCCAGGATTAGGGCACGACTCTGTCCAACCAACTGAGCGATTTGGGCCAGGTGGTCGGACGAGTCCCCGGAATTGAATCCGCGAAACCGCTTTCCTTCGCTAAGCGCCTTGGAATCAAAGTCAAGATTCTTATAGAGGTGGAGGTCCGCGTCGCCGATTCCGCGCGTTTCCGGATGCCTGCAGAGGTGTAGATCACCGTCGACGCATAATCAATAAAAAAAAAACCTGCAGAGGAGGGAGATGGGCTCATCGCCGAGTCGCTTCCGAAGAGTTCGGTACAGCGGCTCAAACATGGAGTCATCGCTGACATTCTTCAGATTGTAAGTGCTGGCGCCGGCTATCGTGACACCAGCTCTGCGGGGCACGCCTTCGAATTCGGTGTCAGCTGATATCATTGCGGCGGCGGTTCTGCGGATTCCAAGATACCAGCCCGCGATCGCTGATCAATCCGGCCCGGCAGCGGAAATCGCCGCCAGGGGTCCTGGCTACCGGCCAAGCCAGCTCCGCAGTCTCCCGAGCGTACCCAGGTCCAGCCCTGCGCTTTCCAGGGTCTCCGCCATTACGCTCTCCAAGACACGACTGGCAAGCGCGATGACGGGGGTTCCCGAGGACTCGGATCCCAGGTCATAGAGCACGATCGGCGAGATATCAAAGCCCGTTGACCCAAGGTCGGTTATGAGCGTCCCTCGCCCCTCCTCAAACCGGAACTCTCGAACAACAATCCTCGGCCCTTGACTGGTATCCGACGCGGCCACGTACAGCTCGAACCGCTCCCTCATGCCGGTAAAGTTGAGCGAAGTACCTCGCTGTTCCACGGTAACTTCTGCCCCCTTGATGACGACCTCGTTGATCACGACGTGGTCTGAAAGCAGCGTGCTCGTCTGGAAGCTCGCCTCAATCCGGTCGATCCTAAGAACATGGGCCGCCTGGAACGGAGGTACTGAGTGAATCCGAACATCGGTGAGGGAGGCGCTACCCCCGAATGGGTTGAAATTCATGGCGCCAACGGTGAACGGGATGCCCAAGGCGTCCGAGGCGACCGTTCCGATTCGAGATGCCGCATTCAGCCACACAAACCCGGCTGCGACTACGGCTACCGCCGATACGACGGCTATCAGTTTCCTCATTTCCTTTCTCGTATGTCGCAACTTGATGGCGGGAGCCGTTCCGGTCTGATGCGATGTTGGTACCTCCGGGAGAACGGGGACTCCCAACTCTCAACTGTGCCGCATGAATAGAATCTACCTTGGCGCCCTTCCAATGCTTGGGCTCGGTGCGGGTTGCGGCAGCACTGGTGTTTTCCAGAATCAGTCGGGACTGCAGGTACGTACGGTGCTAGTGGAGTGCCGCCGCCGGGCCGATCTGGTGGAGTTGGCGAGGGACGAATAGGGGTGATCCCGGGGGGACCGTGTACGTTCCAAAACTCACCCCCCAAGGTTCCCGTGCCACGCTCCCAGTTCTTGCTCGTTTTTTGCCTGCTGGCCACCTCTGCCGCGGCCCAGACCCGACCACTCTTCATACCACCAACGTTGGAGGGACCGACCTATGACCTTTCGTTGGCCCCCTCCTCGCACGAGTTTTTTGATGGGTTTCAGACTGCTACATACGGGATAAACGGGTCCTACCTCGGGCCGACCCTCCTTCTCACGTCCGGAACCGACGTCCAGATGAACGTGACCAACGGAATCGGGCAGACGACTACCATGCACTGGCACGGGATGCACGTGGCGCCTTCCGACGATGGAGGACCGCATACGACTATTTTGGCCGGTGCAACGTGGTCGCCGGATTTCACGGTGCTCGATCGAGCAACGACTTTTTGGTACCACCCACATCTACACGAGCATACGAACGAGCAGGTGTATCGCGGACTCGCAGGTATGATCATCGTGCGGGACGAGGAAGAGGCGGCGCTGGATTTGCCGCGCACGTACGGGGTGGATGACTTCCCTTTGATCCTTCAGGATCGCGAGTTTTCGGAGGGCCGGGAGTTCATTTTTAGTGACCGAGGCGCGGGGGCAGGCGGTGATGTCATGCTCATCAATGGCACCATAGAGCCGTACCTGGAGGTCGGTGGACAGGTGATTCGTTTTCGGGTCCTGAATGGGTCCGGTGCCAGGGTCTACAACCTGGGCCTCTCGGACAGCCGCGCGTTCCAGCAGATCGGATCTGACGGGGGGCTTCTGAAGGCGCCCGTGACGTTGACGCGAATCCGACTGGCTCCCGGAGAGAGGGCCGAGGTTCTCGTAGATTTTGCGAGCGACAGTGGCTCCGAAGTCACCTTTCGAAGCTTCGCGTCGGAGTTGACTAACGGGGAGCCGGGCGGCAACGGTCAGGGCGGGCCCGGCGGGCCTCCGAATCCTTTGGACGGCGAGGACTTCGACCTGATCGAAATTCGCGTGGGTACCCCCGGGGCCGGCGCGGTAACGGATATTCCGACCCAACTGGTGGCCCTGGAACGCATCCCTGAGTCCGACGCGGATCGTGTGCGACCCATGGTGCTAAATGGCGGGCAGGGCAGACCGTTCCAGATCAACGGTGTGAGCATGGATTTGTCTGTGATCAACGAGGTCGTAACTCTGGGAGATACCGAGATATGGGAAATCACCAACGATACCCAGATAGCGCATCCCTTCCACATTCACGACGTACAGTTTTTCATTCTGGATCGGGATGGTGCGCCCCCGGCGCCGAACGAGCAAGGCTTGAAGGACGTGGTTTTGGTTGAGCCAAACGAGACCGTTCGGTTCATTACAACCTTCGAGGACTTTGCGGACCCTGAAATTCCGTACATGTACCATTGTCACCTTCTGGGTCACGAAGATGATGGCATGATGGGCCAGTTCCTGGTAGTCGAGGGAACCGGAGTCGATTCTGAGCCCGTCCCCGAATTGCCGCGCGATGTGTTGACGGCCGTTTCTTATCCGAACCCATTCGTGGGCCGGGCCACCATTTCGTACTTCATCCCGGAACCGGGACCGGTAACCATCGAAGTTTTCGATTTGTTAGGGCGAAGGGTGGGCAACCTGCTGGACGGCCGCCGGGCGAGGGGTCAGTATGAAATTGGCTGGCGGCCTTCCAACCTCCCGGCCGGCGCGTACACGGTTCTTATCCGAACAGCGACATCACAGACGTCGGCTCCGGTCGTTCTGATGCGATGACGCTTTGCAAACGGGTGCCGGTATCAAGCCGCGCGCCCTAGCAGAGACGATCTCACCCTGGCCGCCGGCATCTGCGTTGGCAGGCCCCTTTACGATATACATGGTAGACAATCCGTAGGTAGTCAGGAATAATCGACCGCGCTGAGGGGCTAGACACAGTCAATCCTACAGATAGCCAAGCTCGGGCCAAGTTCGACGAAGGACTCAGGCGAACACAGGCTGGAGCTCCAACACCTGGGTGGTGAGTGCCTGCCAGGCTTGCCAATCCGCCTTGAGCCGCGTTTTTTCGTTCGCAAACGCCGCTTTCAGTTGCTGAATCTCCTGCCGGGATGCCTGGGATTTGGCCCGAGCGTATTCGTTGGCACTGGCTTTGACGGACTTGATGCGCTCGTTGAAGGTTGAGGTGGCCTCCTCGATTTGAAGGCAGAGCCGTTCAACGTTCTCTTCGGTGAGTTCACGGAGACGGTGCATGTTCTCGGTTCCGATCGTCCGTGCCGCGTCCAGATTTTCTTGGCTGGCCTGAAGAAACTGCTCCAGATTCTCGTGACCGCGAGCGCGGATGTAGTCAAGGTTGGCCTGTACGGTCTCACCAAGGTGTTCGAGCATCAACTTCCGATCGGCCTGGACCAGTCGCTTCTTGATCGTGAAATCATTTACCCGCCTCAGGTTGGTGGTCAGGCCAACCTTGCTCAGAAGCCAGATAGTCAGTTTCGATGGGTCGTATTGCCACCATCGGATTCCATTCCGGTAATCCCCCGCGAACGTGTGGTGGTAGTTGTGATAACCTTCGCCGTAGGTGAGGACAGCGATGATGAAATTGTTGACAGCGGAATGCTCAGTGGAATACGGTTTGGTACCCCACATGTGGGCGAGCGAGTTGATGAACCACGTGGAGTGATGCCCCAGGAAAAGTCTCAGTAGGAATATGAACACCAATGCGCCGAGCACGTCGCCTAAGGCGAGGCCAATGCCCAGCGTGAGAATCACGTTGACAGCCGTGGCCCACACGCCGTAGTGCTCATGTTGCGACCGGAGGAGGGGCTTCGCCAGTAGATCCTTGACGATGGACCGGTTCATGGGCGCGGTTTCGCGATAGAACAGCCAGACCATGTGCGCGTGCCAGAACCCCCGTTGGATGCTATACGGGTCCTTCTCGCCATCGACATGTTTGTGATGCAGGCGATGGTCGTGAGACCATTTGACAATCGAGCCCTGGATGGTGGCCGTCCCAAAGAAGATGAGGAGCCACTCTATTACCGGATGTGCGTCGAACGTCCGGTGTGAATAAAGCCGGTGGTAGCCCATTGTGATGCTTACCAGCGATGCCGACAGGACTGCAAACGTGGCCACCATCAGCCAGACGGATGGCGTGAAGTACACCAGATACAGTGGCAGCGCTACCGCCAACAGCAATTGATATCCCACGATGAAGGATAGAATGCCCCAATGAATATCATTGGTGCGGACCCAGTGGCGTAATCGGTCGAACATGTGTTCTGCGATTGATGGAGTGTCCCCGGAGGACACGTGATTTCCCGCTCAGAAACCGTGACCTCCGCAGATTGATTCCCGTACACTCAAAGTCCACCAAGAGTAAGGAGAAGGGAGCCCCTGACTTTTGTGGAGGAGTATGTCAAATGCTCGCCGAAGCTCCGAGGGGCATAACCAGAGCCAGGATCACAAGGAAGCCGCTGGTGCAGTCGGCAGAGACTTCAGGCGAGAGGCGACGTATCCAGCCGCCAGCGCGGCCGCGAAAGATGGGGCCATCTCGCCCATGAGAGCGAAGAGGCGGCCGGCCTCCCCCATGGCCGGCACAGCGAACTTGAAGAAGGGGATGCTCAGGAAGCCCACAATCATGGAGGTCAGGACGCCGTACACGTTGTAGCCTCTCCAGAACAGAGTGAGTATGATGACCGGGCAAAACGTCGCCGCAATACCCGACCAACCGAATATCGCGAACCAGAATATGGTCCGATCGGGGGAGACAAAAGAGACTACCAGCGCAATAGCGAGGGAGCCCAGCGCCATGACCAGCGTCGCCTTCCTGGACATACCGGTGAGATCCTCGCTGAGGCGGTGTGGCGCCCGGATCTGCTGATAATAATCCCGCACCACGGCGCTTGAAGCCAGCACCAGAAGGGAGTCGATGGTGGACATAATGGCCGACAGCACGGCGGCGATGAAAATGCCGACCACAATGGCCGGGAAGAGGTGTTCGACGATCAGCGGTAGCACTCCTTCCGCTGCGCCGCCAAGCACTGACTCGACATCCTCTCCACTCCCGACCAACAGATAGCGTCCCAGGATCCCTGTGAGTACGGCTCCGGTATCGGTAATGATGGTGTACAGAATAGCCACTCGTGTCCCTTTCCGGATGTCCTCCTTGGACCGAATGGACATGAACCGGACAAACACCTGGGGTGAGCCCAGGAATCCCAGGCCAATGGCCAGGTAGCTGACCAGCAAGAGCCCATTCTCCAGCGTGAGCCCACCTTGGCCCCAAATATTGGTTAGGCCGGGATCCATGGCTCCGAGCTCCGCAAGCACGTTGGAGCCCGCCGGCACCGCCATAAACGCGAACACGGGGACGAGGACCAGTCCGAGAAGCATAATGCTGCCCTGGAATAGGTCGGACCAGGCGACTGCCACGAAACCGCCGGCCAGGGTATAGGCGACGACAATCCCGAAGCCTGCAAAGAGACCGGTATAGTAGTTCCAACCCAGGAACTGCTCGAACGCCTTGCCGGTGGCGTCAATCTGGGCCGAGACATATATCGTGACGAAGACGGCCAGCGCGCCGGCTGCAACTATCCGGATGAGTCGTGTCGCACGTTCCGCCGCCTCCGTACCGTCCGAAAATCGACTCACCAGGTAGTCCGGTACCGTAATCGAGCCGTATTCGTCGGTCGCTTCCTTGAAGGGGCGGGCCATGTAAAGCCACGCGATCCCAACACCCAACACCTCACCCACAACAATCCACAGGGCGCTGACCCCCACCATCGCGCCCAGCCCGGTCAGTCCCAGCAGGAGCCAGGCGGATTCTCCCGTGGCGCGGGCGGAGAAGGCCGCTACCCAGTAGCCAAGCCGTTTTCCACCGACGTAGTAGTCCGCAAGGTTGCGGACACTTCCACGAGCCCAGATTCCGATTCCGAAAAGAACCGCGAAGTAGAAAAACAGAACCAGGTATTGCGTGATCAAGGGAGGCGGGGGAGTGAATGGGAACGCAAGCGGGTGTCAGCGACGGAAGATGACTTCGCCAGCCAGATAGGTAGCGCTGACCTTGGTGTCTCCGATCTCGCCGACCGGCGTCTCAAACAGGTTTCGGTCAAGCACCACGAGGTCGGCGGCCTTGCCCACTTCAATCGAACCTGTTCGGTCCTCCTGGCGGAGCACATATGCGGCGTTTATGGTGTAGGAATCGATTACGGCCTCCAGGGTCGGCATGGCCTCTGGGGATCGCGTCAGCGCATTCTGCATGCCAACGAACGGATTCAATGTGCTTACGTCCCAATCGCTCGACAGGGTAATCCGCGCCCCCGCGTCGTGTAGGCCACGAAGGGGGATGAGCGGGCTGGACCGGGCTCCAACAAGGAAATCATTCTCCGCCCAGGCCGCCGGCTGCGAAAACTCGCCGGCCACCTGCATGTCTGCCGTCACGTTCAGTTCGACGAATCGTTGGTAGTCTGCCGGATTCACCAGCTCGAGATGGGTCAGACGATGTCGTCCCTGCCATTGGGCCCGACCCACCGCATTCAGCGCCTCGCGAACCCCCCGGTCGCCAATCGTATGGATATGGAAATCGAAGCCAATCGGATCCAGTTCCGCGATGTATCGGGCCAGTCGATCCTCGTCGAAATAGTTGAGCCCCACGTCGGTCGGCAGGGGCGCAATGGTCTCGAGGTACGGCGCGAGCAGGGCTGCCGTCGAATTGATAAGGATCCCGTCGGAATAGAGCTTGACCTGAGATATCTGGAGAAGCGCATCTGGGTCTCGATGGTACAAGGCGCGAAGTTCCGCGAACTGCGCCTGATCATCCATCCACGGATAGGCCCACAACGCCAGCGTGGTTCTCACCGTCAGCTCCTTTTCCCTTTCGGCGCGCATCCATGCCAGCTGGAATCCTCTTCGCCAATAGGTTCTCCCTTCGGCCACCGATGTGATGCCGAACTGACGAAAAAGCGCGAGGGCCTCAAGCAAGCCCTGGTAGTTCAGCTCCAAGATTTCCGGAGCATCAGTCCAGGCCAGATCCATCATTTGGTCCCCGGCACTATCGAGCAAAACGCCCGTGGCTCGTCCCGAGGTAGTTCGCAAAATGACCCCTCCGGGCGGATCGGGTGTATCGTTGTCGATCCCGGCGCGGGCCAGCGCCATCGAATTTACCCATACCGAGTGTGAGGTCTCCTCCATGAGGATGACCGGCCGATCCGGGATAGCATCATCCAGAATGTCCACGGGCAGTCGAGCCGCTCCGAGCAGCGTAAAAATCGAATGGCCGAAGCCCAGCACCCAGTCTGTGGCCAATTGGTTCGGCGCGCAGCGGCGTAGTTGGGGGATGTATCTGGTCGGGTCCGTCTCTCGGGAGTCCAAAAGGCAGGTCCCCGCAAAAATCGATCGGGCCTCGATGGGGTGTACGTGGACGTCATGCAGGCCCGGAAGGAGCGATCTCCCGCCCAGGTCCACCACTTGGGTCCCCGCGCCGATCATGGTCGATGCGGAGTCAGACGTGCCGACGTACACGATCACGCCATCTGTTACGACAACCGCCTCGGCGATTCTATTGAGGGTCCCCGGAACGAAGACCGTGCCGTTCAAAAATACCAGATCGGCGGTGGTCTGGGGCATGTCCGGATCTGTGATGATCCCGGCCGAATCAGAGCAGCCTAACGAGAGCGCCAGAAACAGGGCGAGTGTACGCATTCTAAGAAACTAGATGCCGCATCCGGGTTTGCCAACCAGGCATCATTTCCGCGACTGCTGCACTTGTGCATGCTTGCCCCTAAACTGGAGGGACTCCCATTCTGAACTCTCTTCGTCCTTCAGCCATGCTTACTCGCAGCCTGTTCACTCTCGTTATTCTGGCCGCGATTCCGGCCCTGGCCTCGGCCCAGCACGAAGGTTACTACCGCCATCCCACAGTGTCCGGCAACCAACTCGTGTTCTCTTCGGAGGGAGACCTCTGGAGCGTGGGTCTCGAAGGCGGAGCGGCCCGGAGGCTAACGACACACCCGGGCGAGGAGCTGTTCCCCGTGTTCAGCCCGGATGGTGAGGCGATAGCGTTTGCCGCCGAATATGAGGGGGGCGCGGAACTGTACGTGATGCCGGCGGCGGGCGGGAGTCCCAAGAGGCTCACATGGGATGGAGGAGGAACCCGTCCGATCGCTTGGACCGCGGACGGCCGAATCATCTTTCGCACCTCCCGCCATTCCGGTCTACCGGATTCTCGCCTGGCTACCATCAACCCGGAGACCATGGATCGGCGGATCCTCCCGCTCGCCCAGGCCGCCGACGGATCGTACGCGGTCGATGGGGCTCTCTGGTTCGTCCCGTTGAGCCGTCAGGGTAGCAATTCCAGGTGGTATAAGGGAGGCAGGAACCAGGACATCTGGCGATTCGATGCGGGTGCTGCCGAGGCTCAAGCCATGACTGCAGACTGGCCGGGAACCAGCAAGCAGCCCAGAATGGCCATGGGCCGCGTTTATTTCCTTTCCGATCGTGGCGGGAAAGGCATGAACGTCTGGTCCATGGAAGAAGACGGGTCCGATCCAAAGCGGCACACGGACTACATGGACTGGGACATCCAGGAGCACGCGGTGGATGACACGAACCTGGTCTATCGCGTCGGGGCCGATCTTCATCGCCTGGACCTGACCACCGATCGGTCTGAGAAGATTGCGATCACGCTGGTTTCCGATTTCGATCAGCGCAGGGAGACGTGGGAAACAAGTCCCATGGACTACCTGTCCTCCTGGAACGTCTCGCCGGATGGCGAACAGGTGGTCCTGGTGGCTCGCGGCGAAGTGTATGTGGCGCCGGTCGGTAAGGGCGGCCGGCGCGCGTCTGTGTCTAGGGATTCCGGGATCCGGTATCGAGCCGCCAGATTTTCCGCGGATGGTTCTTACCTGATGGCCATCTCGGATCAGAGCGGTGAACTGGAGTGGTGGAAGCTACCGGCGGACGGAATCGGCCGTGCAGAGCCCATCACCAGTGGGTCCGCAATGCTCCGCCTGGATGGTCAGCCGTCACCGGATGGCAAATGGCTGGCTCACAGCGACTACGACCGCAATGTCTGGCTGGTCAACCTCGAGAACGGCCGATCTGAGAGAATCGGCGATCCTTCACCGCTGTGGTCGGGTCCCCGCCCGTCTGCAGTATGGTCTGCCGACAGCCGATTCGTTTCCTACGAGACCGCAGTGGAAAATCGCATGGGCAGCATTCATGTGTACGATCTGGAGGAGCAGACCACGACTCTGATGACCACAGATCGGTACGAGGATTATTCTCCTGCGTTCTCCACGGACGGCGACTGGCTCTATTTTCTGTCAAATAGAACGCTGAGCACGTCCGTACAGAGTCCATGGGGCGCTCGGGCGCCGCAGGCTCATTTCGAGAACCAAGCGAAGATCTACGCGACTCCGCTTCGGGTGGACGCGGATTTCCCCTTCACCAGGAAGAATGAGCTCTCGCCAGAGCCGGATTCGTCCAACGCTCCCGTGAAGGGGCCGTATACCCTGGAGCTGAAGGATCGTGTCAGGGAGGTACCCGTAGGCCGCGGCGATTACAACGGGTTGAACACGAATGGCGACCGCCTTTTCTACCTGTCGCGGGATTCTGGGGTGACACTCATGGCGCTCGACCTGAAGCCCGATGCCGAGCCCGTGAAGCTGGTAGAAGGCGTGAGGGGGTACGAACTGAGCGCGGACGGCAAGAAACTCCTGGTCCGGAAAGGATCTACATTTGCCGTCATACCGGCCTCAGCGGGGGCAGGAGCGAAACTCGACGATGGGAAGGTGGACCTGGAGGATTGGCAGGTGCCGGTGAATCCCGAGGCCGAGTGGCGCGAAATATTCGTAGATGCCTGGCGCTTGCACCGGGACTACTTCTGGGACCCGAATATGCTGGGCGTTGACTGGCCGGCGATTCGTGCGCAATACGAGCCGCTGGTCTCTCGTATCGCCAGCCGTGAGGAACTGAGTGACATCCAAAAAATGATGGTATCTCACCTATCGCTGCTGCACTCCAGCGCCGGCGGTGGTGATACGCGGTCGGGGAATGATGACGTGCGCCCAGCTTCCCTCGGGGCCAGGTTCGAGCCTGTGGCCGATGGGTTCCGGGTGTCACATGTGTTCCGTACGGACCCGGACTTGCCAGGTGAACGATCGCCTCTCGCCCGGCTGGACGTCCAGATAGTGGAAGGCGAAACCATCACCTCGGTGGATGGAGTTTCGGCCGCGGGACAGCCGGACATGGGAGCGATGTTGCGCGGCAAGTCGGGGGACTCGGTGCGCCTCGGGGTGCGGGCCGCGAACGGGACCGCCAGGGAAGTCATGGTTGAGCCTGTTTCGCAGGGAGAAGAATTTGACCTGCGTTACGACGAGTGGGAGTACACGCGCCGGCTCGCAACCGAAGCGCGGAGCGAAGGCCAGATTGGGTACGTGCATTTACGCGCCATGGGTCCCGGCAATATGGCGGAATGGACCCGCGAGTACTACCCGGTCTTCGACCGCGCCGGGCTCATTATCGACGTCCGCCACAACAACGGCGGCAACATAGACTCCTGGATTCTTGGAGAACTTCAGCGGAAGGCGTGGATGTTCTTCAAGGGCCGTTCCGGAGCGCCGTTTTGGAACATGCACTTCGCCTTCCGTGGACACATCGTGGTGCTCGTGGATGAACACACGGCGTCGGACGGCGAAGCGTTCGCCGATGGCTTCCGCAGGCTCGGCTTGGGAGATATCATCGGGATGCGGACCTGGGGAGGAGAGGTCTGGCTCTCATCTTCGAATCGGCAGGTGGATGGAGGGATCGCGCGCGCCTCCGAGGGAGGTGTCTACGGGCCGGAGGGCGAATGGCTCATCGAGGGGTGGGGGGTAGTGCCGGACGAGGTGGTAGACAACCTCCCCCACGCCACCTTCAATGGGGAAGACGCCCAGCTGGAAGCCGCCATCCGGCACCTACAGGCGCTGATTGAAGCGGATCCTCGGACGATGCCTGAGCCTCCCGCGTACCCTGTGGTGGTTCCCGGCGACGGGTTTCCCACTCCATACAAACGGAGATAGGGCGCCTGCTAGCCGCCTGCCTGGACAACAGTCGGCCGCTGTTCGATGATGAATACAGGCTGTTCCAGGCCGGCGGCAATGAGCGCCGGCGCCAGGAGAATCTCGACGGCGCGCGCCGTGTGTTGTGCCGGGTAGTCTGATGACGCGAGGTACTCCACCGCGCGTTGCCGCATCGCGGGTTGGAGCGCCCTGAGCGCGCTGAGCGCCAGTTCCTGACCACTCGCGCGATACATGCGCGCCCACCCTACATCGACACGTTGTTCGACGCGCTCAAGATCGGGCTCGACGGCGAAAATTTGCAGGGCCGGGAGGCGCACGGTGACCGTATCGCCATTCAGGAAAATGTCTGCGCCCCCAAGAACGCTTGCGTCGAACCCGTATACGGCCCGACCGGGCGCCCGAACCGTCGCCGTCGTGGTGCCCAAGTCCAAATTCAGGATTCCGGGAAGCAAAGTTTTCTCCGACTCCTGGATGATTGAGGTGGTGAACGTGATCGTCCCGGTCACAACAAACGCTTCTGGTCGCTCTCTCAGGAACGTGTCCACGATCACAGTCCGGACATCTGACTCGGTGACCTGTAGGTCGCTGTTTGAAATGACCAACATGATCACCACCGTGACTACGGCGACGACGATGATGGTGTAAAAGAATAGGCGGACAGTTCGCACGACGGGCTTGGCGTTTGGCTCTTAGGGTAGATAGCGCGCGGCGGCCAGAGCTAGCAAATCTGCGTATCATGTAACATGAGATACTTGCCAGTGCTTGTCGGCGCATTTTTCCTCGTCGGCTGTTTCGCGCCGGAGCCGTCTGTTCTGGTATTCACCAAAACGAACGGGTTCCGCCACGCGGCGATCGAGTCGGGACAGGAAGCCCTGCGACGGCTCGCCGGGGAAAGAGGCTACCAGGTGGAGTTTACAGAAGACTCGACTGCCATCACGGAGGAAGCATTGTCCGGGCACGATGCTGTGATATTCCTGCTGACGACCGGCGATGTTCTGGACGCTGAGAGCCAACTGGCTATGGAACGATTCATCCAGGCTGGCGGAGGCTACGTCGGTGTTCATTCAGCCTCGGATACGGAGTACGATTGGCCGTGGTATGGTCGACTCGTCGGTGCTTACTTCACGGGCCACCCCGCGGGCACTCCAGAAGGACGAATTACCGTCACGGACACGGTTTTCCAGGCCACCGCCCATCTCCCGCCGACGTGGCACAAGAACGATGAATGGTACGATCAGCGGACGGTAAACCAGTTTGTCAACGTGGTTCTGACTGTCGATGAGTCGAGTTACATGCAAGATCAGCGGCGCTTCCTCAATACGGCCAAGCCGGTATCGTGGTACCACGAATTCGACGGGGGCCGTTCCTTCTATACGGCACTCGGACATGCGGCGGCATCTTTTGAGGATCCGCTATTCGTACAACACCTTGCCGGGGGCCTGGAATACGCCATCGGGGTGCCGGGCACACTGAACTACGGAGCGGAGACCGTTCGGCCCAGGGAGGACCAGTTCCAGCTCACGGTCCTCGCCGACACTCTGAATGAGCCGATGGAATTGGATGTTCTCCCCGACGGGCGTCTGATTTTTGTGGAGAGAAGGGGGGAAGTCCATCTGGTCGATCCGGCGAATGGGTCCGACACCGTTATCGCCGAGATCCCGGTCCACTACGCGCTGGAGGACGGCCTTCTTGGAATGGCGCTGGATCCCAACGTAGCCGAGAACGGATGGATCTACCTCTATTTCTCGCCCCCGGGTGATCAGCCGTTGAACCGACTGTCCCGGTTTCACTTCGATGGAGCCGCCCTGGACCTGGGAAGCGAATCAGTGGTGTTGGATGTGCCGACACAGAGGGACGAGTGCTGCCACAGCGGGGGCTCGGTCGAGTTTGGGCCGGATGGCACCCTATACCTATCGATCGGAGACAACACGAATCCGTTTGCCTCCGACGGATTCGCGCCGACTGACGGAAGACCAGGCAGAGCACCCTGGGACGCCCGGCGGACCTCGGCGAACTCGGCCGACCTGCGCGGAAAAATCCTGAGAGTCATGCCCGAGCCCGGCGGTGGATACTCCATCCCCGCCGGTAACCTGTTTCCTCCGGATGGTTCGAGGGGGAGGCCGGAGATTTTCACCATGGGCAACCGAAATCCGTTTCGCATAAACGTGGATCAGCGAAATGGGTGGCTTTATTGGGGGGAAATCGGTCCCGATGCCGCAGCCGACGACCCGGACCGTGGACCGAGGGGATATGATGAGATCAATCAGGCTCGAGGGCCCGGCTTTTTCGGTTGGCCCCTCTTCATTGCTGACAACCGGCCCTATGCGGAGTTCGATTTCGGGACGGAAGTCGCCGGAGAATTCGCGGTCGGCGCTTCGCCGGTCAACGAATCGCCAGGCAACACAGGCCGCGCATTCTTGCCGCCGGCCCAAGGGGCATTTATCTGGTACCCCTACAAGGCTTCAGACGAGTTTCCCGTCCTTGGGGAAGGCGGACGAAGCGCGATGGCGGGCCCGATCTACTACGCGGCCGACCACTCTGAAGGCCCGGGTCATTTCCCGGAATACTACAGTGGACGACTCTTTGTGCACGAGTGGATGCGAAACAAGATTTATTTGGTCGACATAGATCGATACGGCTGGTATGGGCACATGGAAAATTTCCTGGAGGGCACCACTTTCAGTCGACCGGTGGATCTCGGATTCGGACCTAACGGCGACCTCTACGTGTTGGAGTACGGCACGAAATGGAACCAGGAAAATCCGGATGCTCGGGTGGTGAGGATTGCCTTCGAGGGGTAGCCACACTCTCGGGCAGCCAACCAAGCCTGAGAAACTGGCGCGGCAACACCACGGCGCGGTTAGACCCCGAAACTGAGGGTCAGGGTCGTCATGCTGCTGACGATCTTTCCGTCCTCCGTGGCCGGCCGAAACATCCACTGCTGAGCCGCGGATATGGCGGACTCTTCGAGGCCGTAGCCCAGGACATCGACCGCTTCCCGATCCTGGTTGTCAAGTCCGTCCAACAGGTAGCGATGGATCACTCGAACGGTCTCCACGAGCCCACGTTCGTTGACCAGAACCTCGACGACCACTTCGGCGCGAATCTTTCGGCGACGAGCTTCTCGGGTGTACTCCGGCACGACCACTCGGAGAGCCTTGGGACCTGAGTCAGGGCGCTGGGCCCCACCGATGGCCGGGGCCTGGTCTCCCTCCTCCTCGCCCTCGTCCTCCCGCAGATCGGCCGTGATGAGATTCTCGGTCAGTTCGATCTCGATTTCGTCGAGTACCGTCTCGTCGGGGACGATCACAGGGGTCAATGGCGCCGGAGGTGGAGGTCGCCGCCGCTGGTGCTGGGTTGGCGAAATTTCCTCGACCTCGATCAACTCCTGGCCCCGCGTGTCGAATACGAGCGCCTCGGACCCGGCAAATCCGGTTGGCCACCAGCGCACGGCGGCGATTGCCAGAAGGAGACTCAAGACCAGGCAGGCGGCCATCCTCAACGGGTAACCGTCCCTCTCACTCTCACTTTGGATGTGTCGGATCGGCAATGGAGCCTCGGCGTGGTCAAACAGTGCGTCTAACGAGGCAGGGGCGCGTGGGATTCTGGCCGTCGGGACGAATGGTCCAGGGAGGGCACCTGGCCGTACCCACGCCTCGGGCTGCCGCTGCCTCGGACTGCCTCGGGCTGCCTCGGACTCGCGATGGGCTGTGGAAAACTCTGCCCGAGGGCGCGGAACCGCTGATGAGCAGCCATGTTTTACGGCGAAATATGCCGACTTTTTGGCGACTCTCCCGCCCCACAAGATCACGTCCGGTGCCTGTTAGCGCACGCAAGCCTTCCCGGGGTAACGGGAGGGTTTTTTTTTGAACTCTTTGCGCGACCAAGGCGCCGAATCGACCGAAATAACCACTGATGGCAGATTTTACTCCCTGTAAGCTGGCCCTTGCCGATGGCACGATTGCAGCTGGAATCGCGGTTGGCCACATCGGCGAGGCAGGAGGAGAGTTGTGCTTCAACACAAGCATGACTGGGTACCAGGAGATCGTCACGGATCCGTCCTACCATGGCCAGATCATGATGATGACGTACCCACACATCGGTAACTACGGCGCCATGGACGCGGACATGGAGGCGAGTCGTCCCATGGTGGCGGGTTTGGTGGTTCGTTCCTTCACTCAGAGGTATTCCAACCAGAACGCAGACGAGTCGCTGACTTCCTTCATGCAGCGCCATGAATTGGTTGGCATCTCAGGGGTTGATACGCGCCGGTTGGTTCGCCACATCCGGACAGCAGGGGTGATGAATGCGGTCATCAGTTCGGTAGATCTGAACGACGAGTCGCTGATCGAGAAGGCCAGGAATTGGCCCTCCATGGAAGGGCTGGAGCTGGCCTCTCGGGTCTCCGTGGCGGAGGCCTATGACTATGCTCCAGGGTCGGGACACCGTATCGCGGTGGTCGACTACGGCGTCAAACGGAATATTCTTCGGTCGTTTCGGGAGCTTGGGTGTGCGGTCCGGGTGTTCCCCTCTGGGAGCTCGCTGGAAACCCTTCTGGCCTGGAATCCCGATGGCCTGTTTTTCTCCAATGGGCCGGGCGATCCACGAGCGATGCCTGATGAGATTGAGTTGGCGCGGGCTTCGGCGACTTCCGGCATCCCGATGTTCGGAATCTGCCTGGGCCACCAGCTGATGGCGCTGTCTCAGGGGCTGGAGGTGTACAAGATGTACGTCGGGCATCGGGGAGCCAACCAACCGGTGAAGAACCTGGAAAAGGGCACCGTGGAGGTCACTACGCAGAATCACGGATTCGCGGTTCAGGCTGACTCCGTGTCACCTGACGCGGCGAAAATGACCCATGTGAACCTGAATGACCAAAGTGTTGAGGGGCTGGCCTATACCCAACTCAACGGATTTTCTGTTCAATATCATCCAGAGGCGTCGCCGGGCCCGCACGACAGTCACTACTTGTTCGGAGCCTTCCTTGACAAGATTTCGGAGAGAAAGAGCCAAGACAGTCTCCTAGGTGTTGCCACGACCAAACCATTCGCCTGACTCATGAAACGTATCGCCCTCACGCTCATCATCGCCGGTTTCCTGACGACCGTATCGGCCCAGACATCCGATCTCACGGTGGCTGAGATAATGCGCCATCAAGCCACATGGATTGGCGGCACACCAAGCGGGGCCGCTTGGTCAGAGAATGGCGAATGGCTCTACTTCAACTGGAACCCGCAGGGGGAGGCGCCTGCTGATTCGCTGTTCAAGGTTGGCGAAGACGGCGGCACACCGGAACGGGTCTCGGTAGCGGAGCGTCGCTCCATCAGGCCTACTTTCAGAGGCTGGGCTCACGGATCCGGGAGATACTCGGCGGACTTCGGGATGAAGGTGTTCGCGTCCCGCGCCGATATCTACATCTACAACAGGTCCGAGGATGTCTTGACGAGGCTGACGGCCACCATGGACCGCGAGAGTTCCCCTCGGTTCACGCTCGATGGTCATGGCGTGTCCTACCAACTGGACGGCAACATCTACCGCACGGAGTTGGAAACCGGTTTGGTGCGTCAACTCACCGACCTTCGATCCGGCAAGGAGCAATCAGACCGAAACACCGATGACGACCAGGAGGCCTGGCTCCGGCAGCAGCAGACGGACCTGTTCGAAGTCATCCGGGAGCGAGTCGAGAGGCGTGAAGCGAGAGAGGAAGCCCGAGAGCGTGATTCCGAAGCCGCTGAGGAAGACTCACCTCCGACTCATCACTTTGGGGACGGGAATATGTCCCAGCTTCAGCTGGATCCGACTGAGCGATACGCCAGTTTCTATGTCTCGCCTCGGTCACAACGCGACCGGACGATTGTCCAGAATTACGTGACTGAGACCGGCTTTGCGGAAGACTTGAACTCACGTGCCAAGGTGGGCGTGGAGGGCTCCGACCGGCAGTTGTTCATTCAGGATTTGCAGTCTGGCGAGGTAATCGAAGTCGACCTGACCGTGTTACCGGGCTCTTTTGACACGGTACCTGACCACCTCGAGGTGATGGAGGATGCTCCGGCCAGGAGCCTCTCCGCCCGTGGCCCATATTGGAGTGGAGATGGTGCCTTCGCCGTCCTCGAGGTCACCGCAGCAGACCACAAGGACCGATGGCTGGCCCGACTGGACCCGGCGACGGGAGACCTGACGGTTCTAGATCGGCAGACCGACAGAGCCTGGATCGGAGGGCCGGGCGTGCGTTCGTTTTTCGGAAGCGGGACAGGCTGGCTACCCGATAACCGGCATTTCTACTTCCAGAGTGAGGCAACCGGCTATTCGCACCTGTACACCGTAGATGTAGAGTCAGGAACCGTCAGCCAATTGACCGATGGCGAGTTCGAGGTCTTCAGCCCGTCGGTTTCACAGGACGGCCAGACCTGGTTCTTTACGTCCAGCGAGGGCTCGCCGTTTGAGAGGCACCTGTACAAGATGCCGATCGGTGGCGGCACCCGGCTTCGCCTGACTGGAGAGGCCGGAAACAACAGCGGCACGCTTCATCCCAATGAGGACAGGGTGGCGATTCGATTCTCCACAACCACTGAGCCTGGCGACCTGTATCTGATGCGCTTTGGCCGCGACGCTGTGCGCCTCACCGAATCGCCCACGGAAGAATGGCTTGCTTACCCGTGGCGGACCGGTGAGATCATCGAGGTCCCCGCGTCAGACGGTGTGATGGTGCCGGCACAAATATTTCGGCCGGAGAACCCGAATGGCGGTGCGGTCCTGTTTGTTCACGGCGCCGGGTACCTGCAAAATGTCCATCGGTGGTGGAGCAGTTACTCGCGGGAGTTCATGTTTCACAACATGCTGACCGATCTCGGCTATACCGTAATGAACCTGGACTACAGAGCGTCAAGCGGTTATGGGCGTGACTGGCGAACAGCCATCTATCGGTTCATGGGAGGGCGAGACCTGCAGGATTATGTCGATGGGTCACGCTTTCTGGGATCGGAATTCGGCATCGATCCGGAGCGGATATTCATCTACGGTGGTTCGTACGGCGGCTTCATCACGCTCATGGCGCTCTTCAACGAACCGGAGCACTTCGGAGGCGGTGCCGCGCTCCGATCCGTCACCGACTGGGCGCACTACAATCACGGATACACCTCCAATATCCTCAACACCCCGGTCGACGACTCGCTGGCCTACGCTCGTTCGTCGCCCATCAATTTCGCGGAAGGCCTCGAGGATCCACTTCTGATGGCCCATGGGGTGATAGACACGAACGTTCAGTACCAGGACATTATCCGCCTGACGCAGCGACTGATTGAACTCGGCAAGACGGACTGGGAACTGGCGTCGTACCCCGTGGAGGGCCACGGATTCCGAGAGCCCAGTTCCTGGACGGACGAGTACAGCAGAATTCTGAAACTGATTCAGGAGACCATCGGTCCAAACCACTTCCGGTAGACAAATGCCAAAAAGGCTAGACATCAAGAAAATCCTGCTCATCGGATCGGGACCGATCATCATCGGGCAGGGCTGCGAATTCGACTACTCGGGAAGCCAGGCATCTCGGGCGCTGAGAGCCGAGGGTTATGAGGTGGTGTTGGTGAACTCCAACCCGGCCACCATCATGACCGACCCGGTCACGGCAGACATAATCTACCTGCAGGAGTTGACGCCCGCGTCGATCCGAGAGATTGTCGAGAAGGAAAGGCCCGATGCCGTGCTCCCGACCATGGGAGGACAGACGGCCCTCAATCTGGCCGACAAGCTCCACCAGGAGGGGTTCTGGGAGAAGGCTGGAGTCGAGGTGATTGGAGTCGATATCGACGCCATCCACATCACCGAGGATCGCCAGCTGTTCCGCGATCTCATGGAGTCAATCGGGATCGACCAGGCGGCCAGCGGAACCGCGAAGAGCCTGCTGGAAGCGAAGGAAGCGGCGCAGGCGTTGGGAGGATTGCCGATTGTGATTCGGCCCTCCTTCACCCTGGGCGGATCGGGTGGCGGCATCGTTTGGCACCAGGATGAGTTCGACAGGAAGGTGATGCGTGGCCTCGAGCTTTCGCCGGTGCATCAGATACTCATTGAGGAGTGTCTGTTCGGTTGGAAGGAATACGAACTGGAACTCCTCCGGGACGGCAGCGACAACGTCATCATTATCTGCGGCATCGAAAATGTGGATCCGATGGGCGTCCACACGGGCGATTCGGTAACCGTCGCGCCGGTGCAGACGCTGACCGACAAGCAGTTTCAGGCGATGCGCGATGCCTCGATCAAGGCCATGCGTTCCATCGGCACCTTCGCCGGGGGCTGCAACATCCAGTTTGCGTTCGATCCGGCAACCGGGCGGATGATCGCCATCGAGATCAACCCGAGGGTGTCCCGGTCTTCGGCACTCGCGTCGAAGGCCACAGGCTACCCCATCGCCAAGGTAGCCGCGCGTCTGGCCGTGGGCTACACGCTGGATGAGTTGACCAACGAGATTACAGGTACCACGAGTGCGTGCTTCGAGCCTGCGATCGACTACGTGGTTACCAAGATTCCGCGGTTCAATTTCGAAAAATTTGAAGGCGTGGATGAAGAGTTGACCACTCAGATGAAGGCCGTCGGGGAAGTGATGGCCATCGGTCGAACCTTTCCCGAGAGCCTGCAGAAGGCCTGGCAGAGCATGGAAAATGGCTACGCCGGACTCGGCGCAGATAGGGATGAGATCCCGAGGCGGGAGGTTCGGGACAGGCTCAAAAAGCCCTACTGGGACCGCACAGTTCAGATCAGGAATGCGTTCAAGGCCGGCGCGTCGGTGGATGAAATAGCCGACATCACCAAGGTAGATCCGTGGTTCTTATACCACATCCAGGACCTGGTTCGGTTGGAGGAAGCGATTGGTGCCTGCGATCTGAGTCGGATCGATGCCGAGTTCATGCGGCAGATCAAGGCGTCCGGATTTTCCGACATCCAGATCGCGTATCTGGTGATGGATAAGCCTACGGAAGACGAGGTGCGTGCTTACCGGAAAGGGCTCGGCGTGCTACCATCTTATTTGCTGGTTGACACGTGCGCGGGAGAATTCCCCGCCCAGACTCCGTACTACTACTCGACCTACGAGACCGAGTCCGAGGCCACGGTCTCCGACCGCGAAAAACTCGTCATTCTTGGTTCAGGCCCCAACCGGATCGGGCAGGGCATCGAGTTCGACTACTCGTGTGTGCACGGTGTGCTGGCTGTCAAGGAGGCCGGTTATGAAGCGATCATGATCAACTGCAACCCGGAGACCGTCTCGACGGACTTCGACGTTGCGGACAAGTTGTACTTCGAGCCGGTATTCTGGGAGCGCGTTCTGGACATCATCGAACTGGAAAAGCCAGTCGGTGTGATTGTCCAGTTCGGGGGGCAGACCGCCCTGAAGCTTGCTGCGCGGTTGGACAAGGAAGGCATCCGGATCATCGGTACTTCTCATGACAACATGGACATGGCAGAGCACAGGGGACGATTTTCGGACCTCCTGAAAGAAATGGAGATCCCTTACCCACCGTACGGAATGGCAGACACGGTGCAGGAGGCCGTCGATACCGCGGAAGGCATCGGTTATCCCGTTCTCGTCCGCCCCAACTACGTCCTTGGGGGGCAGGGCATGCGCATTGCCATCAACAAGGAGGAGGTAGAGACCTACGTCAAGCAAATCTGGAAGCTTCTCCCTGACAATCCGGTTCTTCTTGATCGATTCCTGGAGGACAGCATCGAATTGGATGTGGACGTGGTGAGGGACATGGATGGGGATATCTGGATCGCCGGCCTGATGCAGCACATCGAGCCCGCTGGTGTGCACTCCGGCGATTCGACGGCCGTGTTGCCTCCCTTCAATTTGCCAGACGAGACCATCGAGACGGTCACCCAGTATGTCAAGGAAATCGCCAAGAGGCTGAACATCATCGGCCTGATGAATGCCCAGTTGGTGATCAAGGATGGATTCGTGTACGTGATCGAGGCCAATCCGCGAGCCTCGCGGACGGTACCGTTCGTGGCCAAAGCCACCGGAATTCCAGTCTCCAATATCGCCACTCATGTGATGCTTGGGGCGAAGTTGAAGGACTATCGCGAGCGTGGAGACCTGGAATCCAGCCTGGTAGGCTTCGCCATAAAGGAGCCCGTGTTCTCCTGGGACAAATTCCCGGAAGTCCCCAAGGAACTGGGGCCGGAGATGAAATCCACCGGCGAAGCTATCGCATTCATTGATGAACTCACCGATGAGCACTTCCAGAGCGCCTACGCGATCCGGAATCTATATCTCTCGCGCTGAGTTGCTGGAATCCCGCGGCCGAAGTATGAGCCGCTACGGCCTCGCCCCACCGCGGCCGGATCGCCTTGTTGCCATCTTCCCAACCCCACCATGAAACGCATCCCCCTGATCCTAGCTGTCCTTGTTGGCGTAGCGCAAGCGCCATCCCGCGCGCAGGATCTCGACTCATTCAGAGACGATGTCACCGCATTCACTTTGGACAACGGACTCCGATTCATCGTCGTCGTCCGCCCGGACGCGCCGGTCGTGTCGTTCCATACGTATGCGGATGTTGGTGGCGTGGACGAGCTGAAAGGCATCACCGGAATCGCCCACATGTTCGAGCACATGGCGTTCAAGGGCACCAGCGACATAGGTAGCTCAGACATCACCGCGGAACGCGCGGCCATGGATCATGTCGATGAGGTCTATGCGCGGCTGCGAGCCGAACAGCACAAGCGAACCAATGCCGATTCGGAGCGCATGGCTCAGCTGGCAGTCGAGTTCGAGTCCGCAAAGGAGGCGGCCCAGGAGTTTACTCGCGGCGACTTCGACGAGGCGATCACGAGGAATGGTGGCGTGGGGCTGAATGCCAGCACGAGCGCCGACGCGACTCGCTACTTCTATAGCCTACCCGCGAACAAGATTGAGCTCTGGTTCTCGCTGGAATCCGCTCGTTTTTTCGACCCGGTACTCCGAGAGTTCTACGTAGAGCGTGATGTGGTGATGGAAGAGCGCCGCATGCGGACGGAGTCCAATCCTGTCGGCCGTCTGATCGAAGAGTGGATTGGAGCCGCGTTCAAGAGCCACCCATACGGCGAACCTGTTGTTGGCCATATGTCTGATCTGCAGACGTTCACCCGAGAGGAAGCACAGGACTTTTTCACCAAGTACTACGGCGCTAGCAACCTGACAATTGCCATCGTGGGTTCCGTGGATCCGGCCCAGGTTCGCGACCTGGCACGCACGTATTTCGGACGGCTGCCGGATCGACCAAAGCCCGATCCGGTGGAGACTGTGGAACCACCTCAGATCGGAGAACGGCGTGTCATTGTAACGGAAGAATCTCAGCCCTTTGTGATAGTAGGATACCACAAAGAGAGCTTCCTTGGACCGGATGACGCCGCATACACGGTGCTATCGTCCATTCTGGGAGATGGCAGGACAAGCCGGATTTATCGCCAACTGGTGGAAGAGGAGCAGATGGCTTTGGCGGCGGCCTCTATTAACAATTTTCCTGGCAACAAATATCCGAACCTGTTCGCCCTCTTCGCCGTGCCGAACCAGGGAAGAACTGTCGAGGAAAACGAAGCGGCCATTTTCGGCATCTTGGATGCCGTGAAGACGGGCGGAGTGACTGATGAGGAATTGGACCGGGCCAAGGCGAACGCGAAGGCCACGCTGCTCCGAAGTCTGGAATCAAACGGCGGCCTCGCTGGCCAACTGGCTTTCTATTCGGCGGTGACGGGAAACTGGGAGAACCTCTTCAACAGGCTCGAAGACATTCAGGCGGTCTCGAATGACGATGTGATTCGCATCGCCAACAAGACGTTTACCACGGCCAACCGGACGGTTGCCATGATCCGCACCAATCCACCGGAAATGGACGACGCAGTCGACGACTCAACCGACAGCGCCAACGAGACCGGCGGCAGCCACTAACCCCAGATCGTCATGAAGCACATTTTTTTGTTCCTGCTGCTCACCGCGGTTGTGTTGCCTTCGTCGGCTCAGACGCACTATTCGGAAATCGACTATCCGAATCTCCCGGCCTTCGATATCCCGGACGCTACCCGCATTGAATTGCCCAACGGGATCGTCCTGTTTCTGATTCAGGACAGCGCTCTTCCGATGATCAGGCTGTCGGCCCGGATTGGGACCGGTTCGATCTTCGAGCCGGCTGACAAGGCAGGTCTCGCCTCGCTGGTCGGGACCGTGATGCGAACCGGTGGCACGGAATCCGTGTCCGGAGACCAGTTGAACGAGCGCCTTGAAAGCATAGCGGCCTCCATCGAGACCGGCATCGGACAGACCTCGGGTTCCGCGAGCATGTTTGCGCTCACCGAGCACCTGGATACGGTCCTCCCACTATTCGCAGATGTCCTCATGCACCCCGCCTTCCCAGAGGACAAGCTCGAGTTGGCCCGAACTCAATTGAAGAGCGGGATTTCCAGGAGGAACGATGATTCCGGGCAGATCGCTTCCCGGGAATTCAACGAGATCATGTACGGTTCCGACAGTCCCTGGGCTCGATCCGCGGAGTATGCAACGGCGGACGCCATCACCCGCGACGACCTCGTGTCCTTCCACGAGGCGTTCTTCCATCCGGCGAACCTCATTGTCGGAGCGTGGGGCGATTTCGAAGTTCAAGAAATGGCGGATGCCATAGGTGCGGTGTTCGCGGAGTGGTCGAGCGGACCCTTCCTCCGGCCGGAGTTGCCGTCGACGGACTACGCGGGAGGGGCTGGTGTCCATCTGGTCTCGAAGGATGATGTGACTCAGTCGACCATCTACCTCGGGCACCAGGGCAGCATAACCCGCGCCCACGAGGACTACCCGGCTATCATGCTCATGAATCAGGTGCTAAGCGGCGGGTTCTCAGGGAGACTGATGAAAAGTGTTCGGGTTGAGCAGGGCCTGGCCTACGGTGTGGGAGGCGGTTATTCAGCCAACTACGACCGCCCTGGGGCATTTTTTGCTCAGGTCATGACCAAATCTGAGTCCACCGTAGAGGCCACCGAGGCCGTGCTCCGCGAAGTAGAAAAGATGCGGGAGGCTCCTCCGACCGAGGAGGAGGTTAACCTGGCACGAGACAGTTACCTGAACCGTTTTGTGTTCAATTTTGACACTCGCAGCGAGATCGTAGGCCGCATGATGACCTACGAGTATTACGACTACCCTACTGATTTCCTGGAGCGGCAGAAAGATGCTTTGGAGGCCGTGACTCCTGATGATATTCATGCGGCAGCCCGAGAGTACCTCAGACCAGAGGAAGCCAAAATCATGGTCGTTGGCAAACCCGATGAGTTCGGCGAGCCGCTGACTGCCCTTGGCGAAGTCACGGAGGTAGATATCACCATCCCCACGGGGGACGAGCCCCTCCCGGAGGCTTCGGATGAGACGAGCCAATCTGGTCGGGCGCTCTTGACGGCGGCCAGGGCATCCATGGGAGGAGAGTCCGCGTTCGCCGCCGTGACTGGTTTTATACAGGAAGGATCTCAGCGCATTGTGACTCCAGATGGCCAGACTTTCGATCTCGGGCTGAAAGTAACCGTTCAACTTCCAAACCAAGCGCGTTTCGAGCAGCAGACCCCCGGTGGCGCGATGGTAATCACCAAGGACGGCGACGAAATCGGACTGCCAGCCATGATTCCGGAGCAGATGGCCGGGCAGATGAAGCAGCAGGTCAACACCGGCCTGTGGCAGAATCCGCTGTTCTTCCTGGCCAACGCCGATGCCGTCGAAGCTCAGCAGCTAGCGGATGGGGAGCTTGACGGCCGCGCCGCGCGGGTGGTGCTCGTTTCACCTCCGGACGGTGTCGAACCTTTCAGGCTCTATCTGGACGTGGAAACCGACCGTCCGATCGGGATCAGCTACCAGAGGGGTCCGAGCCTGGTGCATGAGGTATTCGGCGACTATCGGGATAGCGGTGCTTTCACCGTACCCTACTCCGTGGTGGTGTTCGAAGGTGAGCGCGAGTCGGGAAGAGTCACATACGAGCTGATCGACATGAATCCCGCCCTCGAAGACGGGCTATTCCAGCAGTAGTCTGCGGGGTCCGGTGCCCGGGTCCGGGGTCCGGGTCGGGGTATCCGATCACCAGGCCGCTCGAACGCCGACTGCCATGGTCCGGCCTGGAAGGTAGCGTGCGTCTCCGACAAGACGGGATCCGTCCCACAAGAGGCGTTGGTCAATCTGGTTGGCGCGGTCCATCAGGTTCTTTATTTCGAAACGAAACTCCAGCTTCGTCTGTCCTAAAAGCCAATCGTACCGCCCTCCGATGTCGAGCGTAATGCGAGCAGGCTGGGGGTGCTCATCGGGCCTCGCGAGGTTCCACCCCGCGTGAAGGCGGCTCTCCTCTCGCTGACCGAAATAGTCGTAGTAGACCTGTCTTAGGGCCCAGGCCTGCCCAGCCTCCACGGTACCGGCCGCTGAAAGCGATACCGGCCCCAAGCTCATGCCCCATTCCGTCGCGAGCCGGTGAGGTACCTCCCACGGAGCCGGCAGCCAACGGCCACCGAACAGCGCATCTGACTGAACGCGATCTCGCGCAAACAGGTACTCTAAGGTGGCCAGTCCCAATGGTCCGGTGTACTGAGCAGAGACGGAAGCCCCGGCGTGACGGGCGTCCCGCCTGGTCAGAAGCTGGCTCTGATCCAGCGTGGCCCCATCCACGATGAGCGCCGGGTCTATGGCATAGTCGATCACGAGCGCGCCGTCTATCCGCTTCCAGTAGGCCGCTCCCGATACCCGCCAGTTGGTAGAGAGACTCCAGTCCAAGTCGACCGCCGAATGGAGCGCTCTTCCTGGTCTCAGCGTCCGATCGAGTGGAAGCCAGATTCGGGCCGAAGGCACAAACCCCCCGGCGTTCACCGAGGAAAAATCAAACTGGTTCACAAACTGCCGATAAAAGCCCCCCGACCACGCCAGAACGACGTTCCTGGAGAGGCGCCAGGCGGCCCGAGCCCGGGGCTCCACATAGACCGTCTTCCGATCTGGCCTTAGCGTAAATCGTGTGCTTAGTTCGACGGAGAAGGCCTCGGTCTCAATCCGGTCAGCGACCCAGGCTGCGATTCTCAGAGACCCAGATCGGTTGCGAATCGCGCCATGTCGTACCAAGAAGATCGAGGTGGTGTCGAACCCAACACTTCCGGCGTCCACGCCGCCAGTTGACGAGAGTACGTCGACCACTTCCCCACCTTCAAGGCTCGCGAGTCTCAAATCGAACCGACTGGCGGTGTGCGTGATTTCAGACCCGGCCGAAAGTGCGTGTCCGCCCCGCGATTGATCCACCCGGATTCTGAAGGCGAACTCGTCCAGGTCGTTTCCGTCCAGGGTCTCGGCCCCGACCAATTCATTCTGCGGTGCTCCGCTCCCGGAAGGATCGATTCCGACCTGTTCGGCCAACGCGTATTTTTGCTGATACCGGTAGAGGCTACCATGGATCGCCGCTTGGACGAAGGTCCTCTCTCCAACGAGGTCCCGCCACGAGAGTGTTGCGGTGGTCGACGACCATCTGTTTTCCGCCACCGAGGATATCAGTGGCCCATCGGACGCCAAGCCAGCCTCCATCCCAGCACGGCGATCCCCTGAGAGGCCCCTGCTGGCGGTGTACAAGGATAGCCGCCAGGTCTGTCCCGAGGCCGTCTCGTGCTCGACCGTGCCGTGGACGTCGGAGAACTGCACATCCGGGACTACGGGCGCGAGTTCGAAGAGACCCTGCAAGGATTCCTCCGTCACTTTGGCATAGTCTCTGGCTGGCCCAAAAAGCAAAAACGGATCGGTTCTGCTCCAGGAGGCCACGGTACGGGCCAGTTCCGTCGGCCGCGTCCGATTCCACAGCCCGATTCTCGCCGCCGCCATGAATTTAGTGGAGGACAGGTTCGTGGCGCGGTGGACCCCTGAAATTGATGCGTCGACCGATAGCGGATCGACCGAGACCGAGAAATTGTCTTCTCCGGTCGTCCGCTGACGGAAATCCAGTGCGCCTCCGAGAAGGCTTCCGCCGCTCGCGCCGTATCCGGCGGTGGATACGCGGACGCTGGAGACTGCAGAATTGCTGAACGGGCCGATGAACGTGGCGAACTCTCTTGGCAGATAGACGGGGCTCCCGTCGAGCCTGAGCCTAAGGTCACCGGCGTCCGATCCCTGGACATGGATACGCGATGTCATGTCCGAGAAGCTAGAGGCGGGTGATGCCGGCTGGAGAGGCCCGCGGGTGACGCGTTCCGGATCCTGGCGGGGCAGGAGGGAAGTGCCCGTTTGCCTTACGACGACGGGCTTAAGCGTGTAGACATTGGAGGACAGTCGTGCGCGGACCCTCGTACGGGCTCCCGCGAGGACGTCTACGGAATCGGTCCAGACGGAGTAGCCCACGTGGGTGACGGCTACGGAGTACCTGCCGGGTAATAGGTCGGCGAGAAGGAAGCCTCCTCCGATTCCGCTGATCACACCTCGATTGACGCCGGCCACCACCACGTGGGCGGACACAACGGCCTCACCACTCGACGAATCCTGGACAGTCCCGGCGACGATCCCGTACGAGTCGGGCAGGGCCACGGCCAGCCCGATCACGTACGTGCCCGACGCTCGGCGGAAGAACTCAAGACCGGTCCCAGTCAGGAGGCACCCCAGGTAGGCCTCAAGGTCAGCGTCTCGAATGCCACAGGAAATTCGGACGCTTCTGGTGACGTTGGGGTCGTATGCGACCGCCGAGCCCGTGCGGTTCGAAAAGACTCTGAGAGCGTCATCCAGGCTGACATTCGAGGCCTGGACATCCCAACGTCCCGTATTTTGGCCGGCCGCCAGCCGGGGCGACCAAAGAATGATCAAGAGGATGAGAAGCCGTGGGATCAGGGTCTCACCTGGAAACCGAGCCACCACTGTGTACGTCGGGAGTCGTAAGAGTTGGACCAATTGGGCGAAACGAGTAGCCGAATATCGAAGTTCGGTGATGGACTGGCAATGATACCAAACAGGCCGGCTGTCGATACGTCCGTGCGGTACTCAGTCGGTTCGCGGTATCGCTCCCCGAAGTTATGTCTCACGGTGCGCTGTCCGTCTATGATTTCGATGCGCGAATCGAACAAGGCCAGGGTTTGCTCCGAAAGGCGCCATTCTCTCATTTCTCTGCTCACGCCGATCAAGATTTCGAAATGCTCGGAGACCCGGTGCCAGAGCATCACGGGGACGCGGACGGCCGTCTGGCGATTCGAAAACGTCCAGGTCAGAGATTTGTCCTCGAAGAGTTCTCGTTCGGAAGTGTCGCGTCCGTTCGCCCACCTGTTGTCGTAGAACCGATATCGACTGGATTCGACGTCTTCTACACTTTCTGTGACACGCCGGTCCTGAGTGCCCACGACCCCAATGGTCAGCCGGCTTCGCAAATTCAGAGTCCAGTCCAGTCCCACCGTCAGACGATGGCTGTTTCCCGATCGGGTCCCGATCCCGCTCCGGTCATCAAAAAGTACGCTCCGATACCGGTACTCGTAATCGTAGTCCTGCCCTTGCCCGAAACTTTCGGAGAGCGAGGAGTCCGCAATGGATGACCAGGAGGCTAGATCCAGGGACTCTCTGCTCCCGCGGTAGGTCGCCGTCAGGACTCTAGCCTCATCGAATCGGTGGCGAAGGAAGAGGGTCCCGTAGGTCGTGCCGCCAGAACGGTCCCAACGCGCATCCGAAAATCCGGCAGCTTGGTAGTTGGACCAATCACCTCCGGAGACGCCTCCGCGGCTTCCGTATTGGGATGCGTACTGATTCGTGCCCTCCCGTACCTGGTCCGCACTACCGGAGAGGCGCCCGACGGACATCGCAATCTGGGTTCTTGCCGACAAGGAGCCGTCGATTCCGACGGATAGATCCATGTGGCGATAGGATTGGGATCGGCCTTGAAACTGGCTGGAAATGGAGGAGGTCGAGGACTGGAAGGGCTGCTCGAAGGATGTCCCGGATTCCCCATCGCGGTCAAACCGGGCGAAGGCGGCCCTCACCCCGGCCCGCCATTTTGGCGAGACCCGATAGGATGCGAACAGGCTTGGGAAGTGTCCGAACTGGCGCATCTGGTCTGTTCCGCTGTACACATCTACGACGGAGATTGGTCCTTCCCCCGCCACTTCTCTACCCGAGTCCAACCCAGGCGAACTCCTATAAATGTCCTGGGGAACGGCGTAGAACGACTGGTCATCCGCGAGAACGCGGTAGGTGGCCCCGACCACCAGACCCTTGGCAGGCTGAAGGAATACAGCAGCGGAAAGAAGGGGCTCAGTAGGACGATAGGAAGACCCAGAGTAGTAATAAGCGGGAAGGGACTGATCAATTCCACCTTCTGAGGCGGCATCGCTTTCCAGGAAAACGGGGTACTGATCGTACCGGGGGGATGACTCCCGCGTGCTGCGGAAATCCAGGTAGAGTCTGGCACGGCCGGACGAATCCGCACGGATAAGCGAGGGGGAGAACTGGAGGTCTAGCAGCGGATCATTCACAAGTCCGCTGACCACGGGCCCGAATCCTTCCAGGCCAAACGGATTCAGATAGGAGGGCGCGAAGAAAAAATCCGTTCGCTCGAACCCTTTCTCCAGCACCTGATTGTCGTAGTACTGGGCCGCCACCGGCTGCACCAGGGAGAAGAAGAGGAGGAGGTTGAGAGCTCTCATTATGGTTCGGGTCAATTGGAATCGATCAGGAGATGGGCCTTGTATTCGGAAAACGAAACCGGAGCCCCATCCCGCGGATAGGGTGTCACTTTGGTCAGTGTCAGAGTTACTGGTCCGGCGGTCCCCTGGCGAGACTCGCCCTCGCGCGTCGCGCCATCGACCAGACTCAGCACCACGGAGTCGTGGTCCAGGGAGACTGTGATTGAGAGAATCGCTCTCCCGGCCCAAATGCACACAGTCCCTGTAGCGCATCGACTTTCTTCGTCCACCCTCTCAAACAGGATGGATGCGCCGGGTACATCGTGAGCCTCTCCCAGGGATAGGATTACCTGCGCCGACGCCGCCACCGGGGTTAGCATCGAAATCGTGTAGCTGATCTCGTCGTCGATGGCGTTCGTAATCCAATCGATGTCGATTCGGGTCGGGTAACCATCGTCGGAGTACTGGACTTCCCAGGAGTCAGCGTTCTGCTGTGCGTCCTCAATGAGGTCGAAGAGTTCGTCGACGGTCGGGATGTATTGCCACCAGTCGATCTCGCCGGACCAGTAGTCGTCTTGCGGGAAGACTGCCGCCACGGAGTCGTCGCGCACCAGGACGGACAATCGCCCGCCCCCGATGCAGAAGCAGCCACGGACCATCTCAACATCGTAGTTGTCCAGGCCGAGGGCGGCCCAGGCCTCTCTGGCAGCGTCGAGTTCAGTGAACTCCGGCCCATCCGGGTCATTGGGACCGATGAGCTTACATCCGGCGAGAAGCAGCCCGGCCAATATCAGAACTGGGAATTTTTTCATGGTTTTGAGTCGGGGCTAGGGCTCTCGATGCGGAAGCCACCAAGAATGCGGCGGTACCGGAGATCAAGAGCGAAAGAAATGGCGTCCAGCGCGTCTTCAGCCGACCGGGCGCGAGGGGTTACATAGGTGGTCGGACGGTCCGATATGGCATCCTCCGTGTCGATGCGAATCGCAAATCGTCTACTGATTTGGGCTACCGCATCCACGAGGGGCACATCGACCAGCGAAATGCCGCCCTGCTGCCAGCTCAGGGCATCCACGACCGCGATGCGTTCGTCTTTCGCAGCTCCTTCGGCATTGACTCGGACCGCGTCTCCAGGCACCAGCCGGATGGGATCCCGACGGGCGGATTCACTCAGGCGATACACCTCGACACGACCCTCTTCCAGGGAAATGATCGTCTCAGGGTTCCTGTCGTCTTCCCATCCGCGGACATTGAATCGGGTACCTGTGACCCAGACCTGGCTGTTGAAGGTCTCAACAACGAAGGGTTTGGGGTCCGATTCCACGTCGAAAAATGCCTCGCCGTTTAGCTGGATATGGCGCCGGTTGCGGAGAAAAAACTTTCGGTAGGAGATAGAGCTTCCCGGACCTAGAGAAACCGACGAACCGTCCGGGAGGCGCGTGGCAACCGTTTCTCCCGCAGGAGCCTCGATGGTGCGAAGGCGCGTGGCGTCGAAAGTGCCAAGCACAGCAACCAGAACAATCACTGCCGCCGCTGCCAAACGGGATGGGCCAGACCGAATCAATCGCAAGCGGGCTGGCACCTCGGGAGTCCGAGTCGAGGCGGCCACGACGCGAGTCGCGAAGAAGGGTCCAAACCCATCTGCGGCGCCGCTCCGGGCGGCCTCCCTGATCGCTTTATCCAATGCTTCTTCCTTCATCATGTCCCCGCAAAGTCACTGAGAAGGATTCGCAGTTCCTTCTGGCCTCTTGAAAGTCTGGACATGACCGTGCCCTTGGGAATGCCCAGAATTCCCGCGGTTTCCGCGGTGGACATGTCCTGCACCAGCCGAAGAACCACAACGGATCGCTGTTCTGGCTTGAGCCTTCGGATTGCGTCTGAGACCCTGCGAGAAAAGTCTGACAACTCCGCCTCCTTGTCCGGCCCGGCGCTGCGAGAAGAGAGGGTCTCCTCGGGTGGGCCGACAAACCACTGGCGCATCCTTGACCGGCGCTTGATGGCGTTCAGACTTAGGTTTATGGCTGAGCGAGTCAGATAGGTCGACACCTTGGCGTCTCCGCGAAATGAGTGCACGTGTTTGAAGAACTGAATGAAGACCTCTTGGCCTGCGTCGTCGGCATCGGGTCCTCGACCGATCATGCCGATCACTGTCGCCGCCACCAGCCCCTCGTATCTGGCTACCAGTTCCCGCCAGGCTCCCGAGTCGCCGGTGCGGACGCCGTCCAGGAGAGATGCTTCCGCTCTGGCGGACAACTCATCTGAAGGTGGCATCCGAGGTTCTTCGTTCGTGTTCACACCTTTGACAACCTATACGGGGATGACCTTCCCCGGCGATCGAAAAAAAACGTTCTTAGAGGGTGACCAGCTCTGGATCGGAGACACGCACCGCTCCGCGATCTCCCATTCCCTCCAGCCTCACCCGCTCAATGGTCCCGTCAAGATTCGGGTCTGCGGCACGTTCTGTCCGGATGTAGTTGTCGGTAAAACCGAGCAAGCGGCCACTTTGAGATCGCTCCCACAACACGGGTCTGACCGACCCACGGTGATGCTCATAAAAGTCAGACCGCTTCCGCGCCGACAGCATTCTCAGCCGGCGATTTCGGTCGGAACGGACTGAACGTTCGATCACATCCATCCCGAAAGTCTCGATGGCATGGGTATCGGGTCTTTCCGAATACGTGAATACGTGCAGGTACGAGACATCGAGTCCCTCGAGGAAGTCCACCGTGTTCC
>CAYXSE010000006.1:0-19083 GCA_964466675.1 uncultured Rhodothermales bacterium
AAAGAAAATGTCCTGAAATGCCCAAACATACCTTGACAGGGTCCTGCTACATCAGTGCAGGTCTTTCTTGGTATTCCTGATCTTGTCCTTGAATCGGACTACCTGACGCTTCATTCGTGAGACGCACTCATCCACGGCCTCTTCGTGCGTTCGTCCGTTCGCATGGGCCGCAAGTCGCTGCCGATGGACTTGGGCACTGATTTCTACCGAATGCGTCTCTGGATTTCCGTCCTTCGACATGACCACCTGTACTCCCGAGATTCCGTCATAGAATTTCCCGAGACGCTCGACCTTCTTCTGGGTGTAATCCTGGAGTCGATCGCTTGCTTGGAAATGCCGGGCCGTGATTTGTATCTGCATAATTCTGGGAGTTGGTGCAGGTCAAATGGTTTGATGGCTGTGCGGGTGGTCCCGATCGAATGCATCGCTGGGTCGCCCCGCCCAAGACACTATTAAGGATCGGTGGGGGTCAAGTCAACCCGCCGGCCCCCAATATCGTTGTAGGTAAATCCCCTCTAGGTGCTTCATGCGCTTCCTCGAATCCGAGGCTGCATCGTCATAACCGATCAGGTGTAGCAGCCCGTGAATGACGTAGAGACCGACTTCTTGACTGAAAGACGTCTTGTATTCTGCGGCGTTTTCCGCGGCGGTGTCAAGGTCGATGTAGACCTCGCCTTGGAGACGCTCAGGAGCTTCAGTGATCGGGAAGGAAAGCACATCAGTCGGGTAGTCGTGCCCAAGGTGCTCTCTATTCATCGCGTGGATTTGTTCGCGGCGCGCCAGGACAATCCCGACGTAATCCCACCGCACCTTTTCATCCGTCAAGACCCGGTATGCCAGAAGGCGAACGGCCGACGCGGGGAGCGCTCGACCACGATGTGTGTGCCACACCGAAATGTTTTCCAGGTCGGGCTCAGCCAAGGTCGCCGAACAAGTCCTCCGCCATGGAGAGGGCAACACTGGACATGATCAACTCCGGCGGCAACTGGGTGAAGTCGGCAGAGAACAGCCGCGGATCCACGTTGGCATAAATGGAACAGCCTGCTTGTTTTTCCACCACGAGGCCATTGGCGGCATGGCCACTTCGGGCAACGAATATCACCTCACCCAACTCCTGGCTTGCAAGAAAGCCCGTGCACCCCTGGATCTGTAGGAACGAGCTTGCCGCATAAACAGACACCAGGTTGGATTCTGTTTCTGCGGCCATACCCTCGGGAAGCTCCAGGCGTCGCCGAATCTCCAGCGTGATACGCCGGCCGGATTCCTGGTCAACGAGTTCGAATCGGGCAAGACCTCCGTCGACTTTCGGAACCACCTCGAGGACCTCCGAGATTCGGTCGATGTCCTCATCGGAGAACGTAAAAGGCATAAGCCAGTACCCGCTGAATAGGGCCGGTAGCCCCGATGTTGGTTCGGTGGGGACGATTCAGACTCCAGTCCAAACCGCACTCTTTTCAACTCCCAAATTAAGCCCGCGGGCTCCGATTACCAAAGTGACGGAGTTCGAGGAGCCCTATACAAGCATGACAGGAAAGACCAGATTTATCCAGATAGGAGCGGTGTTCGGGGCGATTGGTGTTGCGGCCGGCGCGTTCGGCGCACATTATCTTGAGAGTCTCGTCGGCGGTGACGGGATGGGCACTTTCGAGACAGCGGTTCGCTACCACCTCACACACGCGCTAGTTCTGGTGCTCGCAGGTGTGATGCGTTCCAATGGCGGCTCCGCCAAATGGTTGGACCGCGCGGGATGGCTCCTGGTCGTCGGGCTGCTTCTGTTTTCTGGTAGCCTGTACGTCCTTGTTCTGGCGGGTATTCCGATTCTCGGTGCGGTTGCCCCGATAGGCGGGCTCGCGCTGATTGGCGGCTGGGTTTGCCTGGGCCTCGGAGCGGCGCAGACGGAGACGCACGGTTGATCCGGTCAGGAGGCGTCGTCTTCTTCGAAAAGCAGGGTGATACTCGGCACCAGTCGGAATTTGCCGGCCAGCGACAATAGTTCGTCCGCCGCCTCATCTGCGGTTTCGTAGGAGCCGTGTTCCTTGCTGTCTACAGCCAGTGCATAGCCGATGTCATCGGCTTCCCCTGACTCGTACTCTTCCCAATTCGTCGCCTCTTCGATGACAAAAACGCCGTCTTCAGGAGAGTAGGAAGCCACAAATCGTTCTTGTTCACTACGAGCGTCCACCAAGCTGAGATTGCCCAAAGCCTCGTATTCCTCATCGAAAAAAAGCGTTTCCGCGATGAGTCGACGAGTGAAGTCTTCAGAGTCGAACTGGGGCATGGCTTTGGGGAGGTATTCCGAACAACATAGGGCACGCAAAGGAGGTTACTTCGCCACCCTTCAAGAAACATACGAAGCGGCCGCCAGATCGGCCTGGAGGAAATCGGCCAGGAATGCCCAAGCATCCTCCCCTTCCAGAGAATCTATCGTACAATCGAACGCCTCAGCGAACCGCACTTCCATCCAGCCCATGGCCTGCTCCATGGAAACGCCCCCCCCTCGTTCGGACAACTCCCGGGCCATGGATGTCACGCCCCGGTCATCGATTCCACACGGGACGATCCCTTCGTAGGACCCAAGCTCCGTCTTCACATTTAGAGCGAAGCCGTGCATGGTTACCCACCGGGAGCAGCGTACACCCATGGCGCATATTTTTCGCTCGGGGCCTTCGTTATCGGGCCCGATCCAGACGCCAGTTCGCCCCGGGAATCGTCCCCCTGTCAATCCGGCATCCTGAAGAGTGAGGATCACGGCTTTCTCAAGCTCCCTCAGGTATCGGTGGATGTCGGTGAAGAACCTATCCAGGTCGAGAATCGGATACCCGACCAGTTGCCCGGGCCCATGGAACGTCACGTCGCCGCCCCGATCTACTCGATGCAATTCCACACCTTCGGACTCCCGCTGGTCCCGATCCCAGACGAGATTGTTCTCGTTTCCGCTCTTTCCAAGAGTGAACACTGGATTATGCTCCAGGAGCAGGAGCACGTGAGGTAGGTAGAGGGCGGGAGCCTGCTTCTTTGCAGCCACCAGTCTCGCCTGGAGCCGATGCTGCAACTCCCACACCGGCCCATACTGGACCCTGCCGATCCGACACACGACCACCCGCTCCTGGGTGGCTTCGGGCCGGTCCATGAGATCCGGGCGGCTGGTGGCCATCAGTTCGATATGCTGACGCGGATGTTGAAGTTGCCCTGGATGTTTACCGCGGAAGGTTGACGGCTGTCCTCGCTATCGAATTTCTCGTATTTCACCGTGAAGTTGGCCGACACACGATTGGAGAACTGGTAGGAAACGACGGGAGCGATCGTGAGCCTTGTGTGGGCCGTAACGAGCGAAATGTTGTCTCCTGCCAAAGCGTCCTCCGGCAGAAACTCCGGGTCGGCGAGTGCCGATTCCAATGCGCGACGAAGTCGCAGGCGCTGATCGACAGTCGTCGAACGGGTAATCGTAAGCCCGATGCTTGCGCGGTTGTTGAGTCGTTTTCCGCCGAAGAAAGGCAATCTCATGCCCGTTTTCTGGTAGGTCAGGCCGAAGCTCATCTCGGTCGTCTTGTTCTGGCTGACCTCGAAATTACTCGTGCTGAGGGAGAAGCTGTTAGACCGGTTAAACTGCAGATTCGTCTGGATTTGGCCCTTCCAGGAGATATCAAGACCGATAAGAGGAGAGTAGCGTTCATTGATACGAACCCCACCTGTCTGGTACTGCTGAACTGCAAAGACAATGCGCCTTGAACCGAGATCGACGGCCTGAGTCGTGTCCTCTCCCGCGAACGTGGTGTTGGTATTGTAGTCGGCCGAGTAGTCCGCCGAGTAGCTGTGGCGCAGGGTAAGACTCTGCACGACGGCCCGAATGAGCGGCCAGTTCGAAAGTCCCGAGTAGGACACATTCCAGTTGGGGCGCGGGAATGGGAGCAGTTTTCGCTTGTCGAGGGTACTCGCACCCCTGACAAACGCCCTTCTGAAGTCAGACACGACGGACTCGTTGGTGAGCACCACGCGGCCATCGCCGTTCTCGTCGCCAAGCTCACTTGGATCCGATTCGGCCGATGCCGCCAGGTCCGCGTTGTAGGCATCCAGTTGGGAAGAAAACATGTCCAGGTAGGAGCCTCCAAAAGCCCAGATGGAGGCCTTGTTGCTGCCGTTTTCGGTAATGGTCGTGTCGACGCCCACGAACGCGCCGTCGACGTCCGTCAGGGGACGATAGGTAAAGGTCTGACCATCCGACCAGTCCACGCTCCAGGTCAATGATATCTGAAGAGAATTGGTGGGGTTGAGGGTCGTTCGCCCCTGGAACCGGTTGGTGTTGTCCAGGACGTCAGACACCTGGAGGCTCGGGTCCACAATTCGGTCGTTGATATCGAACTGCCTCTCGAGGCCAAATCGGTAGCCGAGTGACGGGCCCCGATTCCTGAAGGCGTCCAGGAGGCTGTAATAGTTCACTACGTCAATCACCGTCGAGTCGGCAGCCAGGATGGGCGTACCGACGTTCGAAGAGGTCGAACTGCGGGTCCCGGCATAGGTGACGTTGAAGTCCCGAATGCCGGTCAGGCCCAGAATGGTTTGGCGGGCAATGGACTTCAGGTTGGGAAGCGGGAGCGAAATCGGCTGCCTTTCGACGTGGAATCGGCCGCTGGTCCGGCCCCGGTTTGCGCCGGCACGCGCCGCCGCTGAGCTCGCGCTTGGCTTGCACGCTGCTTCTCCGAATCGGCGGCACGCTGGGCCTCTTCCAGATTCGTGTAGAATCCGAATTTGCGCCAGAATTCCTGGATGCGCAGAGAGATTCCGGCGCGGAGGTCGACCCGATTGCGAATCCCGGCTCCGGTCCGTCGCCCGATGGGGCCGTTTTGCCAGTTGAAGTTAGCCTGGTAGGCCAAGTCCTGGAGGTTGATCCAATTCAGCGCGCCGATGTTCTGCAGCCTCGGCCTCAGGGTGGCGCTGAAGGACTGATCGTGGGTCTCCGTCCGGACATTGCGGGACCCGGTAAAGACCTGGCGCAGGACCTCATCAAAGGGCCTGACGAACAGCGTTTCCCGTTCGAAGAAGCCGCCGATCGAGGTCGAGTCAATGAGTCCCAGGGCGAGCGCCGCGTCAAGGTCGACCCCGCTGAAAAGGGTGTCCTGCGACACCACCGCAAATAAGGTGTCGACTCCAGCGCTATTCAGATTCTGTTTCGTGTTGGTTTCGAAGCTGAGATTCAGGAACGCGAACGGGTTGTATTGCAGAGAGAAACTCCTCTGAGCCCCGAATGCGTGCTGCTCCCGAAGCGGGAACCGGATGGACGTCGGAACGGCACTCGTGTCACCCGGGGATACCACGGGCCGCTCTCTGGTTTCGTTGAGGTTCCTGTTCAGCGTACCTGAAGTGGTCACGGACTGTGGAAGGACATTCAGTCTGAGATCACCGAGAATTCTGACGACGGGGATAGGATCCAGAAACCAGAACGGTCTGACCGTCTTTGGCCTGGCATTAAACCGATAGCTGGCCGTGGTCGACCATCGCCAGTTGTCATTGATGAGCTGTGACGGGGTTCGTCCGGTAGCGTCCGAATACGAGTAGCTCAGGTTGATTCCGTCTATGGTATTCCGAAGCAGCTTGGACCTGGACCCCTGCTTGCTGAGGCGGGCGGTGATCGAGCGAGCGAAGGTCCTGGTCTGGGCGGCCTCAAGGGCCTCGGTCTTCAGTCGCTCCTTCTCCGGCGCGTCGATGTCTTCGCGCTCATCAATCTGCGACGTGAGCGTTTCCAAGCGGACGTCACCTCGAGTCGGCGCGAACCGGGGAGTCTGGGTGTTGGACTTGACCTGGAAGTTGACGGGAATATTCCATCCGAACCTTTCTGGAAGCAATTTTTGGAGACTCACTTCCGAGGTCATACTCCAGTTGCTCAGGCTGTTCTGCTCACGCTCGTCCAGCGTGCTGGACAAGGATCCAAACCCGTCGGTCTGAGTCTGGAAACTGGCCTTGATGGTAGCGAAATCGGCCAGTTTGAGGTCAATGTTGGCGAGTCCTGCCCAGCCATTGGTCTCGTCGTAGCCGGCGACCCGGAGTTCGTTGACCCAGACGACCACGTCATCCAGAACGTCTCCGAAGGCTGCCGAGGTGGAGTCCGCCGGGTTCCGGACACCGATGACAATGCTGTTGATTCGTCCGAGTGATGGTGTGCCCTTGATTCCGATTCGAGTTCCGGGCGGTGCGAATTCCGTCGCGTCCGGAGCATCTGGAGCCACCAGTGTATCGCCGCGGACATTGTAGAACACGCTGTCTGTAGGGAAGGCCAGCCGGTCGCGCGTCACCTTCAACTGGTTGAGCGCGCTGAGATCGATGTTTATGGAGTTGAGGTCCTGAACCAAGCCCTGGAAATCCACCGATGTCTGCCAGAGTTCGTCAGAACTGCCGGCAGTTTCCCGGCTCGGAGTCAGTGGCTGCTCGTATTCGTAGTAATCGTTCGTCTCGTTCGCACCCAACCGAACGAAAAGGCGCACTTTTTCTCGGCCCTCCTCGGTAGGCAGGGAAGCAAGATCCGTCCCGTCTGCGGTCTCGCCATGCAAGTGTGCGAACATGCGGACGTTCGAGTACTTGAGCAGGTCTAGCGCGGTGTTTTGGGTTTTAAAGATCGCTCTCTGCTTGCCTGGCCGGAGGTTTTCGGCCCGAATGACGAGCGACTGCTCTCGGGCATTCTGAACTCTGCCGCTTGCCAGACGGCTCTGACTGATTACTGCGCCGATGGGAGGGGTGTACGTATCCGCGTTTTCTTCGTTGTTGATGCTCGAAATGGTGAGCTTTGTATCCGAGAGGGTGGTGTCCGCCGGAGTCGACCTTTCGAGGGTGACCAGCTCCGATTTCTGCCATTGGCTACCCACCAACTCGAGGGTCGCGAACCGGATGGTTATTGGGACCTGATGTCCGGTGGTCCAAATCCGAATAGACTCGACCAGAGTGAAATCCTGGATCGAACCGACCCTTCGCGTGAAGTCCTGCACCGGGATTCGGATCTGATACCAGCCCGTCCCCCTACCATCTGTGTCCGTAATTTCGCCCACGACATAGTCGTCAACGCGTCCCGGTGCGGAGAGCGAGTCCAGCTTTGCCTTGGCAAGGGGCACCTCGTACTGGAAGAAGCTGTTGTCGGTATCGACGGTAGAGTTGAGGTTTCGGTCCTCAGAGTCTGGAAATCTGGAATTACCTCGCTTGACCGAGGTGTTGGTGGCCAGTTTGGTTTGGGTTTCGAACGCGTTCAGTTCGTGTCCGTTGAAGTACCGGCTGAAACGCTGCTGAAAGGTGGCCCCATTCGGATAGAAGACGGGGTTTTCGTAGTAGTCGGCGTTTCCGAAGTAGTGGTAGTCGTCTCCGGACGGATCGGCCAACGCCTTCGCGACTTCGGCTCGGTAGGCTGGATCCGGATCGTTTTGGTCGAGGCTGTTGATGAAGTCCGAAAAGTGGACGGCCTCTGTTGCATAGGGAGGGTAGTCGCCTCCGTACGAGGCCAAGCCGTCGAGGCCCAGGTCTTCGGTTCGGTTTGTCGCATCGTCCAGATCCACCACGCTGTTCTGTGTACCGTTCGGGCTGCGACCCCATTTCAGGATTGAGCTCTCACTGATGGTGGCAAGCGTCAGACCGTCTTCGTTGTTGAGCTTCTCATCCGGTAGGATATCCTCCGAGATTGACCCCAGATCTACGTACAGTTTGGCATCCACCCCTGCGTCACCTTCTGGGTTCTCGGGAAACGGCCGAAAGACAAATTCGACGAAGTCGATGTTCTTCAGGCTGAAGTCCGTAAAGCCTTCCGGGAGGCGCTGGGTCATCCCGCCCCAGGCTTCCTTGGGCCTTGCCAGAAAGCCTCTCAGGTCTGTGGTGTAGTTGTAGGGGCCGCGCTCTCGCGGATTGAAATAAATGTCCAGCGTCTCCAGTTGATCGATCAGCTCCGCTCGGGTGTCCCGGTTCGGGAAAACATCATTGATCTCCAGGGGGGCGATGGCCTCGACATCGTAGGCGACCGCCGGCACTTCGGTCAGCATGTTGGCGTTGATCCGGTACCAGGCGAAGTTGCCGCGCTTGGTGGTGCGGATGGAATCGGCCAATGATCCGGGCATCACACCGCCGGAGTCCAGCGAGCCGATAGAGTCCGGGGCGGCAGTCACCGCCCAGGTCCCTGGCTGCATGAGGGAGAAGGTGTTTTCGAAGCCCTCAAAGTCATCGATGTAGGATATACCACTCAACTCGTCTTGAGCGAAGTCCCGGCCGACCCTTCTGAGGTCCCTTCGGGTCCGGGTGAAGGCGACCGTCTCGACATGTGTCGGTCGGAGCTGGGCGAACTCACCGGTGAGTCTGAAGCTGGATGGCTCACGGGTCTGAATCAGGGGGAGCCAATCCACGGCTCGGGTCAGCCACCGCGGCTCCGCCAGGAAACTGCCGTCCACTCCCCAAATGGTGTTGGATACGGGCTCCTCGCCGATTCGGAACTTGTCGACCGGCGACTTCTGAGTCAGTCGCATGATGGTTGCTCCCAGACTGAGCCTGTCGTCGAAGGAGTAGTCCGCGCGGGCCCCGATCAGCGTCTTCTTCTGGAGGTTGAAGAACGAATTCTGCTCGTACTCGATATTGATTTCGCGACCAGAGGTCAAGAACGCCGGATTCGTGATGGTCAGCGTGCCTCCTGTGTAGTCGACCAGGAAGTCGGCGTTTTCCTGGAGCGGAGTTCCGCCCGACGTCACACGTACGGAGCCCGGGACCAAACCGGCGTAGGCGCGCAGGTCATAGAAATCACTGACTGTTCCGCTGTACTCCCCTCGGATTCGAAACACATCGAGCTGCGAATCGCGCCTCGCATTGGCCTTTTTCTGGAGATAGAGATTGTCAAAAACGTAAAGTGCGCGGAGCTCGGCCTGTGACGCCTCGGTGCCGCCGGAAGTCGAGATCACGTCCGAGAGGCGTTCTCCGAACGGCTCCAGGTACGGGTAGATCAGGAGGCCAGCGCCTGGCTCAATCGTGATATTCACCAGGAAGTCGAACACGTCATCGGGCTTCAGGGCCTGGTCCGCGTTGACCCTGTCCAATCCGAGAATCTGCAGGAGCGTCTGTTGGCCGCCGACCCCGGGGAGTGTCTTGGACGCCGTCGTGCCGGGAGGCTCGTAGTACACCTGCAACTCAAACTGGTTGGCATTCACGCCTCGCCCGCCTGGCAGCCGGTAGATATTTCGGAGTTCCAGGTACCATGCCGCCGGGTTGAACCCCGACTCCAGAGCCGGCTGTCGGAGCTGGACCGGTCGGATCAGTTTCAGCGCGAGCTTGTCCTCGTTCTGGCCACCGTCGGATCCTCCGGTATCCGTTGAGAAATCGCCGACCTGAAAGGTTCGCCCACCCGCGGTGTAGCGGAATCCGACGGCAAGAGCTTCGCTTTCCTGCAGCCGCTGGCGGAGAGTGATGTAGCCCAACACCTCATCAATATCATAGTCTCTCCCGCGCTCCAGCCGCTTGAACTTTCCGATCTGGTAGTCGGAGGAAGAGAGACCCTTGGTCGATTCCAGATAGGATCCGGGCGTCGCGGTTCCGTCCCTCATCTCGGTATCTACTTCGCCACCCGAGACATCGTCATACTGGTCCAAACCGTTCGAAGGGAGGCGGGCGAGCGTGAATTGATTGGCCTGCTGCAGGATCTCTGGCGACTCACCCCAATCAACAACCGCAACCACCTGGCGGACATTCAGCTCCTCAGGAGTGGTCGGCTGAAGGCGCCATACCTCGATCTCCGCGATTCGCTCGAAACCGTCGGCGACCCGAATGTTGGGCGGGTCAGACAGGGCGTCCTGCCAACGGTTTCTGAAATAGTAGGACAAGAAGAAATGCGTGTTGTCGTCGTAGTCTGTCGGCTTGAGGTCATACTGCGTGGTTTCGGATCCACCATCGATGGATAGACTGCTCGACTGCCCCTCCTGCTGACTGATGACAGTGGTCAGATGCACACCTCCCAGCTGGAACTCACTCTTGATGCCAAACAGGCTCTGACCTCCCCGGATCAGTGTCGATGGAGTCTGCAGAAAGACGTTTCCGGCCTCGATGCTCTGGATGATCTCGTCTTCGTAGCCCTGGTACTGAAGCTTCAGTTGATTCTGGTAGTCGAACTGGTTCAGCGAGTTGTAGTTGAGATCGATCTGAAGCTTGTCCCCGATGGTCCCGGTAATACCCAGGCGCAGGTCCTGTTTGAAGTCGGGATCCAGTTGTGAGGCACGCCCGGTGAAGGCTACCTGCTGATCACTCTTTCGGTAGTCGAACCCGGCCTTGATGTCGGCCTGCCCGTTTACCCGGAGGTCCACCTCGTTTTTTCCGAAGATGGTGGTGAAGGCACTCTGCCGGCCTCCTGGTACGACAACATTGATGCCCAAGCCGCCCCGCCGCCGCTGTTCCAACTGCCGCTGGTGTTCCACCACCAGTTCCTTCCAGTTCTTGTCGAGGTCAAATCCCAGGCGATAAGCCTGGTAGGCCTCAAATCCGAGTTCCATGGGGTAGCGGACATCGGCGTTGGCCACTTGCTCCCGGGTCGTGAATACGAGGGTCGTGGTGTCGATCTCCACCGAGTGCCGCCAATAGGGTCCGAGTCTGGCACCAAACAGCCGGTCTCGCCGGGGAAAGACTCTGGCTATCAACTGGTCTTTCTTCCATCGCGGTATGTACTGACGCGACAGGCCAGTATCCGGAGTCACCGTGAGCGAGTCCAGTTGTAGCGATCTGAAGAGCGCGGCAAACACCGAGTCCGAATCGGCACGCGCCGAGAGCATCCCCCAATTGAGGTAACTCGCGAAAACGGCATCGGAATCGATTCGGGCGCGGAGCGAGCGAAAATCGAGAACGGTCGAATCGGTGTCTGCTCTAGCCCGGAGGTCTCCAAGGAAAACGGAGACAGAATCCGTGTCGCTGACCGCGTAGTAGGCGGACCTCCAGGTGCGCAACCCGGCGGTTCGGTCGGGAGACGCCTGTCCGACGAGTGCGGCTGCGACAACGATGCCGCCCGCTACCAGCGAGAGCAACGTACGCGCAGCGCGCCCGGATGTGTTCGTACTCCGGCCGGGGCAATTGGGCACCGGTTCGAGGTGCCGTGTCAAGTCGGTTCCGCGATTCAAGTCAGCAAGCCGTCCGTTTGGCGGATTAGTTCGGTCGGTAGCAGAGACTCGAAGCGGGACTCGGTGAGTTTGACAGACTGGGTTTTCGAACGGCGGGGAAACTAGGCTTGTAACGCCTGGGCATCAAGAGAAAAAGCCCCATCCGGTTGTCAGACAGTGGCCCCGGCAGTATGTATCGACTGAACGGCGCGAGAGAAAACCCGATTCGACGATATTTGTTCGGAACCGCATCCAACCCTCGTTGGAAAACGCGCTTACGAGGGGTCTTGAACCGAAATCAAGCCGTCGGTCCAAGTCTCTCGGACGTCCAGACCATTCTCTCGTAGCTCAACCAGAAACGCGGTTCGGGGGATGACGAACTCCGGTGTGCCTGCGCCCCCACCGTCGACTGACCCAGAAGCCAGCTGGCAGGCGACAATGGTGGTGGGAATGGCGGTACATCGCCGCATCGCGTTTAAGGATGCCGCCGGATCGTCCGCCTCGATCATCTCGTAGCGTAGCGTCCGGTCTTTCCCCCGCACTTGGCCGTGGATCACAATCCTCATGAGCAGGACGCCCTCCTGAGGCTCGGTCAGCTTTTGCTTCATTCGCCGTAGTAGCAGGTCGCGATAGGTCAGGTGCGTCCGTACATCGACGCTACGAGACTCGGCGAAGCCCAATCCAAGGAGGAATCGAATTCGGTCCGCATGACCCGGCCATCGGAGGGTTTTCAGGTTTAGACTCTGCAGACGGCCGCTCAGTTCATCGGGCAGACAAAGCAGTCCGCCGGCAGTACAGAAAGCTTCCAGACGGCCAAAAGGAGGCTCGAATTCTATGGTTTCGTCTTGGGTCAAGGGGTGGCAAATCCGCACCTCTCCCCCGTCAATCACTCTCACAGGCAGGGTGTAGTCGTCCAGAAGCCGCTGAGCCGACCAGGTGAGGTTAAATTCGAACGGAGGTCTGGGAATCTTCGGAAGGCTCCCAATCCGGATGTACGCCCCCGACACCTCGTCAAACTGCTCAATCCCCCTCATGGCCAGGACATTCACCAGTCCCGGCGACAGACCATTTCCAGGCACGATCCAAGTCCCCTTTGTTTTGGCTTCGTCCGAGAAAGAAAGGAGTCGCTCTACCCCTTCATCTGAAGTCCCCAGGTCGCAGTAGTGGCTTCCGGAATCCAGGGCGAGCCTGGCCAGAGCAGGGAGCTGCTCCTGGCCCACCGCGGCCACCACACACTCACTCCCTCGAATGACGGGCGCGAGAGACTCCACATCTCGGGCATCAATTTGAAAAGAGCGCAGCTTGTCGTTTTCGATCAGGCGAGACACGCGGTGCAGCGCGCGTGCGTTAGCATCACAAATCTGCACACGGTCGACGTCGTCACGCTCGGCCAGGCACATCGCAATCGCAGAGCCCATCGCTCCCGCGCCAATCACTGACAGTCGCATACTGTGAGGGTTGAGTTTCCAGACCGAAAGATAATCGTAGGGATGGTGAACTAGCGGACTTTGAGGAGGTACAAAGCCTAAACCACTTGCAGCTTAATTCCGGCCGACCGCCCGTAGCCCGATGACGGAATTGACTTATCTGCAAGACCTGGTGATCATTCTGGGCGCGTCGGTTGTGGTCGTGGCGCTGTTGCGCCCCCTGAAGGTGCCGTCCATTGCCGGGTTCATTCTGGCGGGGCTGCTCATTGGGCCTTCTTCCCTGGGGCTTATCCAGGATCAGCACCAGGTAGAGTTGCTCGCCGAACTGGGCGTCGTGCTGCTTCTGTTCGGCATCGGCCTGGAACTATCCCTGGATCGGGTTCGCCGGCTGCTGCGGGTGATTCTCCTCGGGGGAGGCATCCAGGTGACCGCTACCATCCTGGTAGTCGTGGCGGTCAGCGTGCTGCTTGGCGCAGACATCCGTGCTGGAGTCCTTCTCGGGTTCATCATCGCGATATCCAGCACGGCGATCGTGCTCCGTGACCTATCGCTGCGAGGGGAACTGGATTCGCCACATGGCCGACTGGCGCTCGGAATATTGGTCTTTCAGGACTTGTGCGTGGTGCCGATGGTTCTGCTCATCCCGATTCTGGGGGATTCGGGTGGCCAGGGTTCAAGTCTCTGGGCTCCGCTCCTCACGGCAGCCATGGTCGTGTCTAGTGTACTGGTGGCGACACAACTTGTAGTGCCGCGCTTTCTGGAGATGATAGCGCGAACACGCCAACGCGACCTTTTTGTCCTTTCAGTTTATGTGATCTGCCTGGGGACCGCGTGGGCGGTTGCCAGCGCCGGCGTGTCGCTTGCCCTGGGAGCGTTTCTGGCTGGCCTGGTCGTTTCTGGTAGCCGATTTCGCGAGCAAGCCATCTCGGACCTGGTCCCGCTGCGAGATGTCTTCACAAGCGTCTTCTTCGTCTCGATCGGGATGTTGCTGGACCTTCGCAACATCATTGATCAGCTGTTCCCGATCCTCGGATTGTTCCTTGCCATCGTTGTTGGCAAGTTCGTCCTCATTTTTCTGACGGCCTCAGTCTTGAAACTGCCCCTGCGCGTCCGGGTGATGACGGCCACCTCATTGGCCCAAGTGGGGGAGTTTGCGTTCGTATTGCTTATCGCCGCTAACGCTACGGGGCTTCTGGAAGAACCATTTCAGGCGAATCTCACCGTCGCGATAATTCTATCGATGTTGGCTACGCCTTTCGCCCTCGCCCTCGCGCCCCATCTGGCCAGTGGATTGGGGAAGCTCGACCCGCTCAATCGTCTGCTTCAAATCCGGACAGCAGAGGAGCACCATGTGGCGGATCCGCTCCGCGACCACGTCATTATCGCCGGCTTCGGCTTGACGGGTCGAAAACTGGCAAGTTCACTCCAAGGGAGAGGTGTGCAATACGTCATCGCGGACCTCAACAGCGAGAGCGTCCGGCAGGCAACTCAGGAGGGAGAGCCGGCGTTCTTTGGAGACGTGACCAGTCCCGAAGTCCTGGAACACCTTGGGGTGGCCCATGCCGCGGAACTGATTCTGGCCATCAACGATCCAGATGCGACCGTTCGTGCTGTCCGGGCGGCCCGTCGCGCGGCGCCCTCCCTTCGGATCGTAGTGAGAACGAGGTACCAGGCCGATGCGGAACACATCAAGGAAGCGGGCGCGACTCAGGTGTTTTCGGCGGAGGCGGCTGTTGCCAGCGTCATCGTTGACCGAGTGATGCTTGACCTCCAAGCGGGGTCCAAGCAGTCAAAAACAGATATGAACCAACACGACTCTCCGAGTGAAAAGCCCAAAGTTTGACCGCCTTCCACCCGAAGCATCTCCGCGCTTTCATCGACTCGCAAACAGAATTTCGGGTCCTGTCGAGAGGTTTCTGCATGTAGAGGCATCCAGCGGGATCATCTTGTTGATCTGCGCAGCGATTGCGTTGGTTTGGGCCAATTCTCCGTGGGCCTCCGCCTACGAGCACTTGTTGCACACCCGAATTTCGATTGGATTTGGAGAGATGGTCTTTTCGGAGACGGTCCACTTCTGGATCAATGACATCCTCATGGTGGTCTTCTTCTTCGTCGTTGGACTGGAGGTCCGGCGCGAAATGTTCGAAGGAGAGCTCTCCACAGCCCGCCGAGCGGCTCTGCCGCTAGCCGCTGCGTTGGGTGGGATGCTGGTACCTGCGTCGATTTATCTTGCGATCAATGCGGGCTCCCCTGCCATAGACGGTTGGGGCGTCCCCATGGCGACCGATATCGCTTTTGCGGTCGGCGTCCTGGCCCTTCTTGGACCGCGGGTGCATCCCGCGCTGAGAGTACTGCTCCTGGCCATTGCGATTATTGACGACATCGGGGCGATTCTCGTGATCGCCGTCTTTTATTCCTCAGGAATTACTTTGATGGGGTTCGCTGTCGCCGGGGCCGGGATCGCGATTGTGGTGGTCATGCAGAGGGTAGGTTTCCGAAGTCCGTTCCTATACGTGGTACCTGGTCTCCTCATCTGGGCCGGCATACTGCAGGCGGGCGTCCATCCCACGATAGCGGGTGTCATCCTGGGGCTCCTCACGCCTGTACGGTCCTGGTTTGGGAGTGCGGGCTTCATCGAGGTAACCACCCGAGCCCTGGAGAAAATTCGCGGCCAGCAGGGTTCCGTGCCGGACCCAATGGAGCTTCTTCCGGAACTCGATAGAATCAACCTCGCGCGTCGCGAAGCCATCCCGCCGGTGTCTCGAATCGAGGCCGCTCTCCACCCTTGGGTGGCCTTTGGAATCATGCCACTCTTTGCCCTGGCTAACGCGGGTGTTTCTCTTGGTGGGCTGACCGCTGAGTTTTCTGTTGCGACAGGGATCGCCCTGGGAGTGGGCCTGGGTCTGGTCGTGGGCAAGCCGCTTGGGATCGTCGGTTTCGGTTGGCTTGCTGTCCGGTTTGGCGTCGCTTCGCGACCAGCAGGTGTGTCTTGGGCGGGTCTTACGGTTGTTGGTTGCGTCGCCGGCATCGGCTTTACCATGGCTCTTTTCATAGGCGCGCTCGCGTTTTCGGACCCAGCCATGCTGGCGGTTGCCAAGGTCGCCGTGCTCGTCGCGTCGGCCGTAGCGGGTGGGGCGGGACTGCTGGTGGGATACCGTTTCTTGCCTCGGATCGCTTCGGCTACCGATCAGAAAACACCCCCATCCGGAGCCTGAGAGGCCATACGACCATCTTCCGGGACACGTCTCCTGTCAGCGGTGAGGATGAGTGTTCGAATCGCTGCCTCGTCTTGAGCTGCCATCCATCGCTGCTCAAAGGTCTTGTCCTGTACAACCTGGGCGATGGCGGAGAGGGCTCGCAGGTGGAGGTTCCTGTCTCCGGGGCTGCTGGCCAGGACGAAAATGGCGTGAACGGCCTCGTCCTGGTTGGGGAAGTGAATACCACGCCTGCTTCTAGCGATGATCAGCTGAAATGGATGCTCGTCGAGCAACCTTATGTGAGGGATGGCCAGACCCGGAGCAATCACCGTACTGCTCCCCTCTTCGGCCTCCAGAAAGGAGCTCGCAAGCGATTCTCTTTTCGTCCCCAATCGATTCGCCAGGGTTTCTGCCGCGAGGTCGAAGAAATCCTCGGCAGAATTGATTTTCCTCAGATCGAGTACAGGACACTCGGCAACCAGCCTGTCGAATTGGTCGTGTTGACTGGCATTGGGTTCGCTACAGAGCAGAAGCACCTGGTCTCCAGGGGCCAATTCGGTGCGATCATGGAGAGGTAGCCATTCTCCGGCGCGCTGGAGGGCCAAGACGAGGCACGCGCCAGTGTCATGCGGCCGAGCGGCGAACTCCAGAGCGTTCTCCTTCTCCTCGATGGTCACCAATCGACGCGCGGTCTTGCCGTGACTGATTCGGTAGTCCCACTCTTCCAGATCGACGGCGCGCGCAAAGAGGGCATCGGCCCGCAAATGTCTGCGAATCTCGGCCAGCTCGCCCAGCCCGGCCCCGGCCTGCAAAATGTGTACTTCCGGGATTTCAAACACGTGTCGAGCGGTCTGGGCGACCAGCGTGTTTACTTCGACGTTTCGCGTCATCGCGATCAGCACCCGGGCATCGCCTGCGTGCGCCTCTGCGAGGACCTGCTCGTGAAGTGCGTTTCCAAGCACGGCCGTCAGTCCCTCCGACTTGCTGACCATGCAGTGCTTTTCGTTCGTGTCCACCAGCGTCAGGGTGTTCGACCGAATCAGCGCCCTGGCCAGCCAGCGCGCCAGGGGTCCGGCGCCCACGATAATGATCCCCGTCCTTTCCAGTCCCGACCGCTCGAGTGCCCCTCTTCGATCCAGCCAGCGGATCCCGTACTTCATCATTAGCGGCACCGTCGCGGTGGTCAACAGGGCCATGAAGACCAGAATCGAAAATACGTCGATCTGAATGATCCCCGATTCCAGCGCAATGCCGATGAGGATGATGTCGACGCCCCCTCGTCCGTTCATTCCGGCGCCGATGACCAGACTCTCGCGCCAGCCGCGCCCACTAGGCAGGTAGAACAGAGCCGTTCCGAATGCCTTTCCAAAGAGGGCGACGCCAAACACCGCCAAGAAAAGGCCCAACTGGTCCTGAAATACGCCGAACGAGACCTCGAAGCCTGCGGTGACGAAGAAGATCGGAGTGAGGAGGCCAATGGAGGTGTCCTTCACGGCGTTCCGGAGATCGCGCGACAGTGTCTGGCCGAGTACGCTCTCCCGGAGGAACAATCCCGCCATGAAGGCGCCGAGGATGGCATGAAGTCCCGCCATCTCGGCAAGCTCCCCGAATAGGACGGCCAGTATCAGGACGAGGGTGAAATTGAAGGTTCGGCCGGTGAGTCCCGCGTTGGTGAGGAGCCGGCCGATCAGGGGAAAAAGTTTCGTCCCTACGAGCACAGTCACCGCGAAAAATGCGCCCGCCTTGAGGGTCATGAGCAGCATCTTCGTCAGCTCGAGACTCCCAATCTCTGCGATCCCGAGCACCAAAGAAAATACCAGAAGAGACAGGATGTCGGCCACGAGAGCCCCCGCCATCATAACATGTGATACCCTGGTATCGAGGATCCGAAGATCCAGAAGGATTCGGGAATTGACGGCGAGCGACGTGACGCCTGCCGAGATGCCAGCAACAAGCGCGACAAGGTTCGATCCTCCGAAGCCGACCACCACCAGGTATGCCAGGGCGAAAGGGGTAAAAAATCCCCCGACCGCCGCCAAGATTCCCTCCCAGGAGGCGCGTTTGAGCTCTCTTGGGTCGATCTCCATGCCGATGTACAGCATCATGAGAAGGACGCCGAGATCGGCGAGCACAAAGAGCGCCTCGCTGCCGTACAGGAGTCCGAGCAACGGAGGTCCCAGGATTACACCCGCGACCAACTCGCCGAGTACCGCCGGATAGCCCAGGCGCGAGGCCAGCCATCCGGCCAACCAGGCCGCCAATAGCACGGAAAACAGATTGAGAAAATCCAGCTCCATGAGGAAGGTTGTCGTCCGTGGACCGTTCAGGCGCTCAGAAGAAGCGCGCCGCTCCCCACCCCGATAGCGCGCCGCTCGTGAACAGGATCAGATCAAGGATGCGCCTCTTGGATAGATGAGGTCGCCTCACGGGCTTCGCCAGAAGTATTGGATACATGAATCTGATTTCTTCCAGGCGACCCCGCCCCAGGGGCGTGATCCCGAAAAAATCGAAAAACGGCTCGCCGGAATCGGCGAGGTTTGGAGCACCGAGCAACAATCTCGCCTTTGCCAGCCGATCTGCACGGGCCAAGAACGTGCGAGTTTCGATTCCGTCCTGGGAATACCACCGTGCTGAGGTGCCCTCATCAGAGTCGATGACGGCCCGTTCAAGAATGAGCCGCTCGACTGCATCGTCGTCCATCATATTTTACCATTTCCTTCCTTGGATATTCCGCGGTGTTGTTGCGGGCGGGGCAGATGAGCGTCATCTGTGGCCGGGAGCCGGGTTTGACTCACCCTGTCACCGTGTCGCAACCAGGTCGGCCGCTTCGTGCAGCCAGCCGCCTGCATCTAGCAGGCAGCCGCGGCTCAAACCTGAAGCACTAGAGGCGGAAGGAACTGAAAGCTTTCTGCCGAACGGAATTCTGGGATGTGCGGATGGCGGCATTCCCGGTCGCCCATGGTGTCGTTCTGGCCAACGCCCGTGACGGACATGGAGGTCACAAAAACCCTTCGACGCCGAGTCCTGGGTCTCCTACATTCGAGCGACGTCACGAGTGAACGGCCCTGCAGGTCAGGTGGCATCCAGCCTTGGTCAGCCGGCTCCATGGAGGTCGAGTGTGGCGCGCCTGCCAACCGAAGGCCAGGAATCGGCGCTGATTCACCGCCGGGCAACGCCTGGCTCTCTCTGGCTGAGCAGAGAGCAAATGCTACGATTATTACGTGAACCAGACGTCCCATTTCCCGACATATCCGGATTAGCAAACCAGTGTCACGGATAGTCAGATGGGGCCGTATTGTTCCATATCTGGGCCGGGAGGACACTCTCGAGGCCCATTCGATTCTTGGGTCCGGGCGTCGCGACGGAAAGACA
>CAYXSE010000006.1:19128-20721 GCA_964466675.1 uncultured Rhodothermales bacterium
GAACTAGGCGTTAACGGAAGCGCTTCCAGCCCACTCCCGGTTGTGTGCGGTGCCGGGCCCGTCTAATTTCGTCCAGCATCACGTCTGCAGGACCACCATGGCCAAGTACAAGGGAACGATTGGAATCCTTACGGGAGGGGGCGACGTCCCCGGCCTGAACCCGGCGATTCGTGCCATTACCATCAGGGCTGGTCGAGAGGGGTTCCGAGTGGTGGGCCTGCGTCGTGGCTGGGCTGGCCTCGTGGATCTGGTCCGGGACGAGGAGGCGGACAACTCGGCAAACGCCGTGGAACTGAGTGAGGGCATCGTCAACCGGGCCGGCCGCACCGGCGGGACCTTCTTGCACTCGTCCAGGACCCGGCCGAGTCACCTTCCCCGAGCCCGTGTACCCTCCCATGTCACGGGTCACGATGCCGAGTTCAATGATCTGACTCCAGAGATCTTGAAGAACCTCGAGTGGCTGGGAATCGACTATTTGATCCCGATTGGAGGCGACGACACACTGAGCTACGGACAGCGTCTGTCAACAGAAGGCGTGAAAGTGGTCGCTATTCCGAAGACCATGGACAACGATGTACCTGGAACGGACTATTGCATCGGGTTTGGGACCTGCGTCACCCGCACCATTGAGCTGGCGCACACGCTGAGGACCTCCGCCGGGTCTCACGAACGGTTCCTGGTCATTGAAGTCTTCGGGAGGTATGCTGGATTCACGGCCCTGCTGCCCACCATGGCGGGCGCGGCAGACCGCTGCGTGATACCCGAACACCCGGTAGACACCGACCAACTAGCCCAGATCCTAACGGAGGATCGGAATCAGAATCCCAGTAGGTACGCGGTAGTCCTGGTCTCGGAGGGGTCGAAGCTGGCCCATAAGGATGGGATGTCCTTTGAGGGCGAAGAAGCCGATCAATACGGACACAAGAAGCTGGGTGGGGTTGGAGACCTGGTGGCTTCCGACCTGAAAAGACTCTCTCCCCAATACAACGGAGGGCAGCGAATAAACGTGGTAAGCCAGCGGCTCGGCTATCTGGTGCGATGTGGTGATCCGGACGCCTTGGACTCGATTGTGCCCATGGCGTTCGGGAATCTGGCCCTCGATCTCATTCTGTCCGGCACGTCGGGGCGCCTGGTGAGTGTGCGCAATGGGACCTATGACAATGTGCCGATCGACGTGGTGACGGGGACAAAGAAGGTGGTCGACGTCCACAAGTACTACGACGTGGCTCGACTGCGACCTCAGTACAAGTCCTTCAACAGGCGTCCCATTTTCATCATGACGTCCGACGTGTAAGAACGAAAAACGCGCCGGGTCATACCCGGGCTCGCTCGCCGGTGGCCCCCAGGCGCCTCACGACCAGGGTCGACAGCCCGATTATCAGGATCAGAAGGACGGAGTACGCTGCTGCGGCACCGAAGTCATACAGGCGAAGCTGAGCCAGAATCTCGACCGAGATGGGCCGGTTGTCAAAGTTGTACAGGAGAATCGACGAGACGAACTCGCCTACGGCCGCCACGAAACTGAGGAGTGCGCCCGCCAGGATGGCCGGTCCGATGACCGGAATCATCACCAGTCGGAATGTGGCCCACGTG
>CAYXSE010000006.1:20736-26966 GCA_964466675.1 uncultured Rhodothermales bacterium
GGATGCCTCGGTCAACTTCGGGTCGTAGGACTCCAGGGCCGAGATGGTCGCTCGGACCACGAGTGGGATATTCCGAATGAAGTAGGCGAGCGGGAGAAGCCAGAAGCTTCCCACCAGGACCTGTCCGAATCCCGCAATCGAGGGCCTGTTGAAGGTCAGAATTAGATTGATCGCGATTACGGTGCCCGGGATGGCGAATGGGAGCATGGCAATCGCCCGAATGGCCAAACGACCCCTGAGAGACCCATTCACGATCAGCAAGGCCGCCGCGACGCCAAATATGATGTTGGCTCCTGTAGCCAGCACAGCCATGGTAAGGCTGTTCATCACCGGCTCGAATACGTCAGGCTGTCCGAAGAGGGAAAAATAATTGGCCGTGGTGTAGGCCTCGGGGAGGATCTGGTAGGTCCAACTGCCTTCCTTCACGAAGGAAATCAGGACGATAACGGCAATAGGAAGGACCAGAAAAAGTAGGGTCAGGCTCCCGAGTACCCCTGTGATAACGCGTGCCGGGCCTGACTGAATGGGGATGGGAGGCGCTCCGCCACCCTTGGACGCAGAGGCGGGGGAGAGACCACGCCGCTCCATCTCGATGAGGGCGAGAAACGTCAAACAAATGACGGTCAGCAGCGAGGCTACCACCGCCGACATCTCCATATTGCCGTTGGTCTTGTAGTTGTAGATCTGCAGGGTGAGGAAGTTTTCCGTACCTGCAAAAAGGAGAGGCGCCGTGAACGAAGCCATCGAGATCATGAAGACCAGAAGGGCGGCGCTGATCAGGGAGGGCCTCAACATCGGGACCATGACTCGTCGAAACATGGTCGCTCCCGAGGCCCCCAGGTCAGCGGATGCCTCGAGTACCGATCGGTCCACGTTTCGTAGGGCCGCGGATACAAACAGGTAGAAGTACACGTAAAACGAATAGACGTGAACCAGCCAGACTGCCCAGAGCCCCGCGAAGGAAAATGGGACGGCCTCGAGTCCCAATATGGCCTGTAGGCCTCGGGGGAGAATCCCGGATTCGCCATAGAGGAACAGAAACGCCAGCACACCGACCAACGGAGGAAGTGCCAGCGGCAAGGCTGCGACGGACATCAGTGTCTTTCGCAGAGGGAAATCATATCGGAAGAAGGCATAAGCCAGCCCGGTTCCCACTACGCCCGCGCCGGCCACGGAGAACAGCGATATCAGGACCGAGTTGTAGAGCGCTCTCAGGTTCGCGTTGCCCCGTCCCGCAAATAGACGATTCAATTCGTCGGCTCCCAAGGCCTCAGCGAACATGCGGGCGCTGGGGTACAGTACGTAGGCCCCCAGAATGAGGGTAACGGGAACGGCCAGGATCCAGGACCGGCGGCGGTTCAGGAGATGTCCGACTTCGGCGGTCATTTTCCGGTCAGACGCGAGCATTCCAGCCACGCCACTACAATTTTCCTCGGCCTTCGAGCGCTCGTGTGAGCGTGGCTTCATCGGCAAACTCGAGGTCGCCTCCGATGGGGAGCCCCCGGGCGATGCGAGACACCTTTATTTCGAACGGGGCGAGCAGTTGAGCGAGATAGAACGAGGTCGTGTCTCCCTCCACATTGGGGTTCATCGCCAAGATGACCTCCCGGATGGCGACGGTGGGAGCCAGGTCGGACTCTTCAAGCGGATCCCGGTGCCCGTCGTGAACACGCTGCACCAACTCGCGCACCCGAAGGTCTTCGGGCCCAATCCCGTCCAAAGGAGAGATTACACCTCCCAAGACGTGGTAGAGGCCGTCAAACTCATTGGTCCGCTCTATGGCGAGCACATCGTTGGGCTCCTCAACGACGCAGACGATACTCCGATCGCGGCGAGGAGCCCGGCATATGGGGCAGGGGATGACATCGGTAACCGTAAAACACTCCGGGCACGATGTAACGTTGTCCTTGACCGCCACCAATGCTTCGGCCATACCCAACACCTCTTCCCGAGACATTTTCAAGACATACGCAGCCAGTCGGCGGGCGGTTTTTCGGCCGATGGTGGGCAGTTTGGCGAACTGCTCGACGAGGGTTTCAACCGACTCCGAGGTGAACTGCAACTCCTAGAGCCCCAAGCTGGATAAATCCATTCCCGGCGGGAGGAAGGATCCCGCTGCTTTGGACATCTGATCTTTGGCCAACAACGCCGCCTCTTCAAGAGCCTTGTTTACGCCCGCAATGACCAGGTCCTCAAGCATCTCGGGATCCTCTGCGCTGATTACTTGAGGTTCGATCTTGATGGCCGTTATTCGCTGCTGGCCGTTTGCTGTGACGGTCACCATGCCACCTCCAGCTTCGGCGGTCACCGTCTGTGCGGCCAGAACCTCCTGGGCCTCGGACATCTTGCGTTGCATGTCCATCATCTTGCCGAACATATCGGCCATGTTCACACCATCGCTCATGGGGGTAACGTCAGTTTTGGTTGGGCGGGACCGGGATCGATCTCACCATACGATCTCACCGCCGAAGCGCTCCATCAGCTTCTGTATGGCAGGGTATTCTTCACATAGCTTCAGGAGGGCTTCCTGAGGATTGACGGCTTCACCGTCGGCCTCCGACTCTGCAGCTGCTCGACCGTTGACCTCGAATTCAACTGTTGTCACCGGGTAGGTCGCCTCCGCCATGCCCTCCAGGATGTCTGGAATGGCATCCTTGAGAACCCCCGCGTGGAAGTCGTCGGGGACTATCAGAGTCAGAACCGACTCTTCTCGGATGGCCGGTTCGGCATGCTGCAGGAGCGCACCCAAGTGGATTTTGTTTTCCGTGACGTGAGTCACCACAGCATCCCAAGCCTCCGGTCTCCTTCCGGTCTCCGAAGTCGGTGCAACCAGGGTCGCAGTTGAATGATGAGCGCCAGTTGGTTCGCTCGCGGTGTCCGCGATGGGCGGGATCCCGAGGGCTGGCTTGCCGAAGACTTCCATTCCGCCGGATCCGGATGCAAAAAGGGCGCCCTGGTTGGGGTTTGGTGCCGGCTCCGGGTCCGAGGCAGGTTCGAGAGGACGCTCCGCCGCGGGCTCCGGTTCGGGCTCGGGTTCGTTGGCTGGTTCTGGTTCGGGCTCGTTGGCGGGCTCCGGTTCGGGCTTTCTGGACGGTGTGGAGTGCTTGCTTGCTGCCGCAACCACGGGTTTGGGGTCTGTCGCGGAGCCGGTCCGGGACGGAGCCGGTGCCTTCATCTGAGAGGCCCGCGGCGAAGGCTTCGGCGCAGGCGCAGCGGGGCTCGGCCTCTCTACGGCTTCCGGCAAAAGTGCATCGATCCTAGAAAGCGCCTCGCCAAGGTCTACCGCGGACGGCATGGAGGCCATTCTGATCAGGGCCAGCTCCAGGCGGAGTCTTGGCTGGCGCGCTACACGGAGGCCATCCAGCGTCCGGTCTACCCCGGCCAAGAGTCGCAGGATGTCCGTTTCCGTAAAGTGTTTGGCCACGTCCAGGTAACGCTCCCGCGTAGCCTCTGAGGCCTCGATGAGCGAAGCATCCGGCATGGTCCTCGCCACCAGGATATTGCGCAGGTGCTCGGCCAACCCGTCGAGAAATTCCTGTAGGTCGTATCCGTTGGCTACGACCCCATCCACAGTGGCGAGCATCCCCGCCACGTCGCCTGCGGCGACGTGGGTGGTGACGTCGAAGAAAAGTTCTTCGCCAACCACTCCCAGCGCATCGACCAACGTGTGGAGAGAGAGGCTCTCTCCACACAACGAAACGGCTTGGTCGAAAACGGAGAGTGCGTCTCGCAAAGCGCCATCTCCCTTTCGCGCAATCAACATCAATGACCCTTCGTCCGAGCTGACGTTCTCCGCCTCACAGATATCCTTGAGGTGGGCGACAATTTCCTGAACAGCAATGCGCCTGAAATCGAACCGTTGGCATCTCGACTGGATCGTCGGGAGCACCTTGTGGGGCTCCGTGGTCGCGAAGATGAACAAGACGTGTGGCGGGGGCTCCTCGAGCGTCTTCAGCAGCGCATTGAACGCCTGGTTGGTCAGCATGTGGACCTCGTCCACGATGTAAACCTTTTTTCGATTGCCCTGAGGCGGAATGCGAACCGTCTCACGGAGTTCGCGAATGTCATCCACCTTGTTATTGGATGCCGCGTCGATCTCGATGATGTTGAGGTTTCGGCCCTCCTCGAAGGAGCGGCAGGAGTCACACTCCCGGCAGGGCTCTGCGCGATCGGTCCGCTCCTCAGCCGGTCTGGTACAATTGATGGCTTTCGCCAGAATTCTTGCGGCCGTCGTCTTGCCGACTCCCCGGGGCCCTGTAAACATATACGCGTGCGCCAGTCTGTCCAACCGGATCGCGTTCTTCAGGGTCTCGGTCACATGCTCCTGCGCCACCAGTTCGCTGAACAACTGAGGGCGATACTTTCGGGCTGTAACTAGGAACCGCTTTTCCGACATGGGGGCTCTGGTTCGACTGACATGGTGGGGCTAGAAAATACCCCGGGCACGACCCGTCGGCAAGCAAGCCAAGGGGCGATTCGTCAGGAGTCGGGGTCCAGGAAGAATACCAGGGCGGTAGCGACGATGGTTTCTACCAGAATGGACCGGAACCTGTCGATTTGGGCGACGGACATCCCAACCTGCCCGAGAGTCCGGACTTTCAGCAGCTCGGAGCGGCTGCGGGTGAGCCATCTAAAGTCCTTTTCCAGGAGCGCCCCCGAGGCCAATAGCCCGCTCCATCTGGCCAGATCGTCTCGAGATTCCTCAAGAAACTCCTGGCCGGAATCGGTAACCGCCTTCGTGTGCTCCTTCCAGTCACTCGCCGCCCGCATAGCCACGGCTTGAACAAGGCGGGCCATAAACGCCAGGAACCACGGATCTGAAAGCTGGAATCCCGCCGCCGCTCGCCTATTCATGACGCTCTGCTGGCCGGGGCGAAATCGATTTTGAATGGGCGTCATCTGGGCGCTCCGTTTTTCCTGGATTCGTGGAGGGCCAATTCGTCGAAGGCGGCCGCCACAAGGAGCCGGGCCTCGACAATAAACGTGGTGGAAAGGGATCCATCTTCCTGCCAACGTATCAGAAAGCCTCCGAGAAGATGGCGGTCTGCACCGAGGAGCACCTCCCATTGACGTACCGTCGCAGAATTTTTCCTCCGGGACTCGGCCCGCACAAGAGCCGTCCCAAGATCCCGGCGGAGCTTCTCAACAGCATCACTGTGATCGGGGAACGGGAACTCTGCCTTTTCCATGAGTCGGAGGGACCGCGACTTCAACCCCGCTATCTCACGAGCCGCCGCAGGGCTGTAGGTGGCCGACGTGGTGACGCAGCCCGCAGCCACGGAGCAAACCAGGAAGAGGGCAATCAGTCGATAAGGACGCGGTCGCATAGGAAACGGTTGGTGCACCACCGAATACAACGAGAAACCCCTCCCGAACACGACACGTGTCGCCAGGAATTCGCAAAATCATTCACGTCGATATGGATGCGTTCTACGCATCCGTGGAGCAGCGTGATGACCCGTCTCTGCGTGGGAAGCCGGTTGCTGTTGGAGGGATGCATCGCGGGGTGGTGGCGGCGGCCTCCTACGAAGCTCGAAAGTTTGGTGTCTTTTCGGCTATGCCGTCCCGAACAGCCGCCAGGCGATGCCCAGGGCTGGTGTTTGTCAAGCCCCGCTTTCGCGTTTATCAGGCCGTCTCCCGTCAGATACGGGCAATTTTTAGCGAGTACGCTGAGTTGGTCGAGCCCTTGTCATTGGACGAGGCCTACCTGGATGTGACCGTGCCCCTGAAGGGTCCGCCCTCGGCCACCCTGATCGCACAATCCATAAGAGCGGACATTTTCGAGCGTACCGGTCTTACCGCATCGGCCGGCGTGTCCTACAACAAATTCCTCGCGAAGGTGGCCTCGGCCACCAACAAGCCCGATGGACTGACCGTGATCACGCCAGAGGACGCCCCGGCCTTCATCGATGCTCTTCCGATTTCCAAGTTTTATGGAGTCGGCCCGGTGACCGCGAAAAAAATGAACGATGCGGACATTCGAGCGGGCGCCGACCTCAAGAAATGGGACGAAGCGAAGCTTGTGGAACGGTTCGGTAAAGCCGGGCGATACTACTTCAGCGCCGCTCACGGGATGGACAGCCGTCCGGTTAGGGTCAATCGGGAGAGGAAGTCACTGGGAGCGGAACGGACTTTCAGGGATGACATCAGTCAGCCAGCCGAGATGTTGGACCGAATCCGGGACATCTGCACCGAGGTCGCCATGCGACTCGCGAAGAAGTCCTACGCGG
>CAYXSE010000006.1:26992-34804 GCA_964466675.1 uncultured Rhodothermales bacterium
GACCCTGAAAATCAAACACCACGATTTCACGATCACCACGAGACAGACCACCACCAGCCGGGCGGTATCTGCGGCAGAAGATCTCTTCGGGATGGCAGAGACTCTACTCCTCCATGCGCCAGAGCCTCCAGAAAAGGCTGTTCGTCTCCTGGGAATTACCGTGTCGAAGCTGAAGGACCCAGAGGATTCGGCCGGTCAGCAGTTGGAATTCGAATTTCGAGCGGCGATGGCGGCAGGGTAAGAGCCTCAGCGACCCTCCACTAACCCTCGAAGTAGGCAAACACAGGCGCGTGATCCGACGGCAATTTGCCCTTCCGCTCGTTTCGGTCCACTTCGGCGCCTACTGAACGCTCCAACGCGTCCGCGGTCACAAGAATGTGATCGATTCTGATTCCGTCTCCCTTGGGGAACGCCAGTCTGCGATAATCCCACCACGAGTACGGTCCCGGAGGCTCGGTGTGTTTCCGTACCACGTCATGAAGGCCCAACTGGGTAAAACCCTGGAAGGCCTGGCGCACCTTCTCGTGACAGAGGACGCTCGCCGCCCATCTCTCAGGAAACGCGATGTCCTCGTCATTGGGAGCGATGTTGTAGTCTCCGCATAGTGCGACCGTTCGCCCGGCCCCGATCTCTTCTTCCAACAATTTCTGCAATCGGCCTAGCCACGCAAGCTTGTAGGGGTATTTCTCCTCGTCGGATACGGACCGGCCGTTGGGCACGTAGATATTGATCACGCGCAGGCCGGCCACATCGGCCGCAATGAGTCTGGCCTGGGTATCGGAATCGTCACCCGGCAGGCCCATTCGAACATTGGTGGCCTCTTCCCGAGAGAGAATGGCAACGCCGTTGTAGGTCCGTTGGCCATGGAAGACGGCCCGATATCCCGCCGCGGCGATAGCCTCCACCGGGAAAACGTCGTCTGGGACCTTGGTCTCCTGAAGGCAAACAATGTCCGGTTGATGTCGCTCCAGAAAAGCCAGAACTCGCTCTTCGCGGGCGCGGATAGAATTGACATTCCAGGTAACGAGGGCGATTCGGCTCATGGGCAGCAGTCGAGAATTTGTGACACCGAAATGTACGGATTTCGCCCTATCATCTGGCTGTGGAACGCGTGATGCCGTGGCTAAGAATGCTCAGTGGGTGAAGGTCGGAAAGCGCGAGATTGCGCTGTCCAATCTGACCAAAGTCCTGGACGCATCCGGGCCTGTGGTCAAAGCCGAGGTGGTCAACTACTACCTGGCAATCGCCCCGACCCTGCTCCGCCATGCGCGCGGCCGGCCGCTGTCGTTGGTACGTTATCCAGACGGGATAGACGGAGAGCAGTTCTTCCAGAAGAATAGACCCGATTGGGCTCCAGATTGGATCGGGTCGGTCCGTTTGGGAGAAAAGACACTGGACTACATGGTCGCCGACACGGTGGCTGATGTGGTATGGTTGGCGAATCTGGCCTGCCTTGAGCTGCATGTCACTCAGGGACGGATCCCGCATCCGGAGCGGCCAGATCAGATTGTGTTCGACCTGGATCCCCCGCCCGGTTTTGGGTTTCGCCGAACAGCGCAGCTAGCCGCTGGGCTCGGCGAGGTGCTTCGAGGGTACGGATACCTCCCGTTCGTCAAGACCAGCGGTCAAAAAGGGGTTCACGTTGTCGTGCCCATTGAGCCCCGCTGGTCTATCGACGAAGTGATGGTTGCGGCGACAGAGGTCGCGGCCGATTTCGTTCGGAGAGAGCGCGACGACACCACGCTGAAATGGTCTAAAGCGGCGCGCGATACTCGCGTCCTGATCGACCTGAATCGGAACCGGTCCGGCCAGACGGCTGTCGCTGCCTACAGCCTGAGGGGGCGCGCCGGACTTCCGGTGTCGATGCCCGTCTCCTGGGAGACGCTGGAGACCCTGGAAGACGCGAGCAAGTTCAACTGGGCCACCGTTCCAGGAATCATCGCCACGCAAGGTGACGTCTGGGAGGCGATGGCCGCTTACGCCGTTCCGATTCACACGGATCGCGCTCCGAGCGTGGCCTCGGGAGACTCGGGGGCCCTGAAAGCCTACGACAAGAAGCGCGATTTCGACGTGACCACCGAGCCGGGTCCGCTCATGGGCGAAAAGGACATGGCTCGGTTCGTGATTCATCGACACCACGCCACGAATCTCCACTACGACCTGAGGCTGGAGCAAGACGGGATCCTGGAATCGTGGGCCCTACCTCGCGGTCTTCCCCACAAGCCGGGCGTCAAACGCTTGGCTGTCAAAGTGGAACAACACCCCATCAAGTACCTGACTTTCGAGGGTGTCATTCCCAGAGGCTCCTACGGGGCCGGTCCGATGTGGATCTACGCAAGCGGTCGGTACACCGTCACCAAGGAGAAGAAGACGGGTTTTTACTTCCGACTTCACAGCAAGGAGATCAATGCGGACTATCGCATGCACCGCACGGAGGGCAAGCAATGGCTCCTGGAGAGGGTGCACCAGCCAGACATAGACTGGCTGGAAAGGCCCGTAGCCCCCTTGTTGTGTCAGAAGGTGGATGACGTCCCGGCCGAGGAGGATCACCATTTCGAGGTGAAATGGGATGGCATCCGAGCCCTGGTCACCGTGATCGAACGCGAGGTAAGGATCTGGAGCCGCAACGGAAACGACATCACCGATCAATTTCCCGAGCTGCAGGCCAGAGCCTTCACCGCAACCACGGGTGTGTTCGATGGGGAAATCGTCTGCCTGGATGCCGATGGACGACCGGAGTTCGGCCGCGTGATTCGCAGACTACAGCGACGAGGCGAGGCCGCCATCGGGCATGCCGCGAAGAAAGATCCCGTGGTCTGCTACCTGTTCGACTGCATCTACCTGGACGGCAGGCCCGTGGTAAAAGAGCCTCTGGAGCGCCGTCGGGCCTGGCTCGAAGACCTGATTCGTCCCGATACACCCTTTCGTTTCAGTAAGTCCCTACCGGACGGGGAACTCCTGTTCAAGGCTGCCAAGGCCCAAGGCCTGGAAGGTATCGTTGCCAAGGTGAAAGGGAGCCGCTACGCGCCGGGGCAGAGGTCGGGAGCCTGGCTGAAGGTCAAGGTAGAGCATGACGTGACCCTCAGAATCCTTGGATTCACCGCGGGCGGAGGCGAGCGGGCGAATACGATTGGCTCCCTGGTCGTGGCCGAGGAGTCGACCGACGGGCTGACTTACAGGGGTCACGTCGGATCCGGATTCACGAAGCGAGCCCTGAACGAGTTGGCCGACGCGCTACTGGACTTGGACACGGTCGAGAGGCCGCCCCTAATTCCGGAGGGTGCGGACGAGGACGCTATCTGGATACTACCCGAGATGTATTGTGATGCGGTGTACAGCCAACTGACCGGTGCGGGCCTGCTACGGCAGGGAGCATTCAAACGACTTAGGCCAGATTTGTAGGGCTCAGGCGGGCAGAAAGGGCCTTCTTTCGCGAGAATGGAATGAGCGGAACGGTGGCACCACCCGCCCGTATGCCGCTTCAAACAAGCCAGCCAGCCAATCGGCCAGGAGGAAAGACCATGCGCGCACTCTGGAAAGGGCATATCCAGTTCTCGCTGGTGACGATCCCCGTCAAGATCTATAGTGCCATTGAGGCCTCCCAGAAGATCTCGTTTAACCAACTCCACGCCGACGATTTCGGCCGGGTAGCGTACGAGAAGAAGTGCAAGAAGTGTGGCAAGGTCCTCAAACAATCGGATATCGTGAAGGGCCACGAAGTTGAGCCGGATACCTACGTAGTGGTGGACAAAGAAGACTTTCAGGCCCTCAAGATGAAGAGCCTGAGAGTGATCGAAATCGAAGGGTTTGTAGACCAGAAGGAGGTCAATCCGATGCTTTTCGACACACCCTATTTCGCCGGCCCGGACGGACCCGTGGCGGCCAAGACTTATGCGCTGCTCTGCGAAACGCTCCGAGAAACCGGTCGACTCGGCGTCGGCAGGGTAGTACTGCGGGACCGGGAGAGCGTCATGCTCCTCGCCCCCCACGATCGGGGCCTCCTGCTATACAAGCTTCGCTACCCGGATGAACTAAGGGATATGGGCGGGATTCCGGAGATCGAAGATGCGATTGCCGACAAGGATCAATTGGGTCTGGCCAGGACGCTGGTAGACACCATGACCACATCGTTGGCCGACCTGGAACTGAAGGACCGATACAATGATGCGCTTCGCGAGCTCATCGTAGCCAAGGCCGAAGGCAAGGAATTGGTGGTATCCGAGGAAGCGCCGAAGGAGGTGGTCGATATCATGACAGCGCTCCAGACTTCCATCGATGAGGCTAAGGAGAACAGAAAGCCGATGAAGAAGGCGGGGGAGTCCGCCGTGACCAAATCGAAGGCCAAGACCGGTTGAGATGACTCGAATTTTCCATCTCGCGGCGGCTCGAAAGGGTTCCTATCGCAGGGCACCCGGGGAGACCGAGGCGCCGGACTCCAGAGAGCAGTTGAGCCTTTTCTCGGGGAGCATCGCCAAGATCGTAAGGATGGAGGCGGGCCTGTCCCCATTCGATGCGGCCCTGTTGATGGACAGGACAGGTAGGGCCGAGGCTCGCTCCGCCTATTTGCATGCGGTCGAGCGAGAGGACCGCGTTGCCGACGCGTATTGCAATCTCGGGATCCTGGAGGCCGCCGCTGGCGCGTATGATGATGCCATCGAGTGTTTCTCGAAGTCCTTGGCCGTGGCGTCAAATCATTTCGAGGCCCACTACAATTTGGGCTGTCTTTACCTGGATCTGGAGATGTTTGCTCCCGCGAGAGTACATTTGGGTGTGGCGGCCTCGGGGATGCCAGAGAGCGCGGAATTACAATTCAATCTGGCCGTGGCCTTGGCAGGCGTCGGTCGATTCGAGGCCTCTGCCGTGGCCCTGCGGCAATTTCGAAGCCTTTCGCCGGCCGGGGACCAGGATCCCAGTGCCGGTAAGCTACTTGGCGAACTGGAGCGAGAGCTGCGGGAGAGAGCCTAGCCTACGTCTCTAGCCGGAGCTCGCGACCTTCATTGATCAATCTTGCTCCAAGCCGGCCTTTTCGGTCCGTCTGGCGCGCCACAGTCCATAGACACTCACAACCAGCCAGAAGGCTTCGACCACGGCCGCGGCGAGATTGAAATTGTCGATCAGCGAAAGGAGGACAAGCCCCGCGCCGATTCCATTGGCCAGGAGATAGGGGACATCGGAATACTTGACGCGCTCGGTTTGAAGCAGGACGTACGCGATAACGATCAGACCAACGCCCGCTAGCCCTATGAGGTCATAAACGGTCAATCGAACTCCCCGTGAGTGTATCCCGCAGCAATGAGCGCAAGTCGGGCCTTGGCCACCCATTCGGTCGGGATCAGGATGTAATCGGTGTCAAAACTGGACAGAGCGAAGATCGGAATCGCCGCGTCTGCAAGGACAGCACTAAGGGAAGCGAGGATACCGACCGCATCATGCGGCAGGCTGTCGGCAATTCTGAACAGGCGCCACGGCCCGGACACCGGGACTCCCTCGGGGGCAGTCACACTCGCGGCGCAAACCACCGTGGTCTCGTCAGGAGTTCTGATGACGGCGAAGGCCTGGTCAGACTCCCGTTCCAGCGCGCGGCTGGGGCACCGCCAGATCGCGAACTCAACATGACTCCATTCCAGCAGCATTGTCCAGATACGAATCAATCGTCGACGCGCTCCATCGTGTCCCGGGTATAGCGCGGGAGTCGGGGGGGTGTTGCAATACCTCGAGTCGCCGAAGCTCGAGGTTATCGAGAAGCCTCGACAACCGTGGACCGATACTTGTCGAACCAGGCCAATACATGTCCCGTCTTTGCGATAAGATTGCTCGGTTTTCCTGCGATTCCGTGTCCGGCGTCCGGGACGCGAACCATGGCAGCCTCGACTCCCTTGATCTTCAGCGCACCATAATATTGTTCAGTCTCGGACATGGGCGTCCGGTAGTCCTTCTCGCCTGTGATGAGCATGGTTGGCGTCGTCACATTGCCAATCAGCGATATAGGCGATCGGGCCATGTAATGCTCCTCATGCTCCCAGGGTGGTCCGGGGAACCAGTACTTCCAGAAAAACGGAAGCCCGTCCGCGTTCAGAACGAAGCTGTACCAGTTGATGACGGGCTTCTGCACTACCGCTGCCCTGAAACGATCCGTTTTCCCGACGATCCACGCAGAGAGTACGCCTCCGCCCGATCCGCCGGTGACAAATAGCTGATCTTCGTCCACGAAACCTAGCTCCAGGACCGCGTCGACTCCGCTCATCAGGTCGTCGTAGTCATTGCCGGGATAGGCGTGGTGGATGAGGTTGCCGAACTCCGCGCCGTAACTCGTGCTTCCCCTCGGGTTCGTGTAGAGCACCACAAAACCCGAAGCCGCATAGAGCTGGATCTCGGCCGCAAAATGCGGCCCGTAGCTCGCAAACGGTCCGCCATGGATTTCCAGAATGAGCGGGTATTTTTTCGATGGGTCGAAATCGGGAGGAATGACCACCCAGCCCTGAATGGCCAGGCCATCATGGGACGAGTCAAACCAAATTTCCCGGACGTCTCCCAGATTTCGAGTGCCGAGGAGGTCCTCGTTGAGGAAGGTGAGTTGCTTGAGCGTACCGTCCGAACTACCAAACCATAGGTCCGCCGGGCGGGTCGGGGTTCCTGAAGTGAACGCGTATGCTCCGGTCGAGGCGATGCTATAGGCTCCACCGGAATAGGGCCGGCCGATCGAACTGCCGCCGACATCACCCGGTAAGGAGGTCATCTGGCCGCCCAGGGATACCCGAGCCAAGCGCCCCATGCCCTCGTCGGTATAACTCACGTAGAGATCGCGGCCGTTCGCCGCCCACTGAACACGATTGATCGACCTGTCGAAGTCGGGTAGAATCTCCCTGCTTCCTGACCCGTCGGCATTCATGACCGAAAGCCGAGATTGCTGGTAACCCATGAAGTGGTCGTCGAACCCCAAGTATGCGATTCGTCCATCCGCAGAAACGGAAGGGGAGCGGTCGGCCCCGTACCGGCTCGTCAGTGTCTCAATCAGGCCCGAATCGATGTCCAAGAAATGGATGTCCGAATCGGCTACCTCGGTCTCATAATCAGCGCGGCGGTTGGCGCTCAACAAGAGGCCCTGCCCGTCTGGTGTCCAGACCGGGGTGCCGCCGTGCGCATGGGGACCAAACGTCAACTGTCTCGGCGTCCCACCCTCCGCGGGCATGACAAAAATTTGGGGGGCTCCCGTTTCGGTGTATCCCCGTCCGTCAGCCCGGTAGCTGATTTCATTGATGAAGGTCCAGCCGGGTCCCCAATCGGCTCCTTCCGGAGCCGAGGGCATATCGGTAGAAAGACTCGATTTTTCGCCCGGCACAAAGACGCTCAAGGCAATACGATTTCCGTCCGGAGACCAGGACAGTCCTGAGGGTGAACGCTCCAAATCGGTGAGTTCGCCGACATCTCCCGTGTCCATCCACCGGACAAACACCTGGCTGCGTCCATCTTTGCTCGCGACGTAGGCCAGACGATCGCCCCCCGGGCTCCAGCGCGGGGAGGAGACCCCGAATGTCCCGTCGGTGAGTGGCCGATGTCCCGTCCCGTCCGCCGATATCATCCACAGCGCGCGACGGGAACCGTCGGTCATGACATCGAAGCCGGTTCGAACATACACGATTCGCGAGCCGTCCGGGGAGACTTGGGGATCGACCACCCGCTCCAATTCGAACACATCTCGCGGCCTGAATTCCGGATCCTGTTGGGCGAGGGAACTGCCGGCAGTGCCGACCAGGAGCGCGAGGGCCGTGACGAGTAGGCGAGACATATTCGTTTGGGAGCTTGTGTGACTGC
>CAYXSE010000007.1:0-33510 GCA_964466675.1 uncultured Rhodothermales bacterium
GATCCGATCCTGATGAACGACCCTGTCGGTGTAATCCAGAGCCTTTTGGACCGCTGTGAAGGCCAAGAGGTACTGGCCGGAGTCCTCATACGCCATGGCTTCGAGACGGCGGCGCTCCGTCCGTCCAGGTCGAAGCGCTCCAGGTTCCGGGCTCCAGTGAATCACGGTTCTTGTGGACCCGTCTGGCTCCAGGTATCGAATCGCCCGGTATGCGACGGCGAGTTCGCTGGTTTCTGCCAAGGCCTCTGTGTATACGCGGGGCGCGTAGTCATCGCGTCTCGCGATCGAGGCGTCGTCCTCGGTCCGGGACTTGACCATCATGGTCTCCACAAACCGCGCCGGCTGGTCCACCTGTGTTCCTCCGGTCACTCCTCCGGGAGCCACGCCCAGCCTACCGGTGGACCGATTTGCCATGCGACCGACCCCGAATTCGGGCATCTGCATGGCATACGCATCGACCTCTGCGTAGCGCATGGCAAAGTCCGGGTGCAGGGGAGCCAGTTGCCGAAAAATGTTCTGTAGCACCGCGATGGTCATCCCCGCCTTTATTCGACCCCGGGTGCTGGCCGAAAACCCGGACCGGAGTGTCCTGGGAATCAGGTCAACTGTCTCCGCAATCTCGTACCGACCGCCCATTTTGACGAAGAGAAACCACGCGGCCCGGTCGATATGCCCATACACCCAGAATTCGTTCTGGCGGAAGTCGCTCAAGCTGACGGCAACACCCGGTCGAAAGACGATGTCCGTCAGGACTGGGTGATCAAATTTGATCTCGATTTGCTCCTGGGGGGGGCCGTATCGCAGATACACTTTCCCTCGCTCGTCCACTCCCGCAGGATCATTCTCATCAGGATAGGACCTCACCGCGGTCGCCAGTCGGCGAAGGTGCTCTTCAATTCGCTCATTTTCCCGGGTCGCAGGAATCGGGTCCTGGCTCCGCCACCAGGCCACAAGCAGAGGGCCTGCTCCCGCGCGAGGCGTCCACTCTTCGCTCCCGTCCAAGGGACTCCCCACAGCCACGTCGGTCAGGACGTCCGGCGTCGCGATCACTGCAAACTGCGCCATGTGACGGGATATTCGACGAAATTCATCCGGCACCAGCGGGGCATCCACGTTATAGAGCAGATTGACGTACAGGTCTACCGCCCGGCGAAGGTCCGCCTCCAGCCCATCTTTGTCTGCGAGTAGCGCCCACAGATAAGAATCGGCCAGCCGCAGGTCAAACCCCGAATGAGCACTCACTGAATCCAGGCCCGACTTCCAGACTCCCATGGCGGCCTGTTGCCTTCCCATGCGATGATGGGCCTCTCCCTGCCAATAAGCAGCCGCGCCTCGCACGATGTCTGACCAGATCGGATGCCCGGCCAGGAGGGAGTCAAAACTCGCTATGGAGTCGTCATAGTCACCCGCATCGAAGGCGTTAATTCCCTGTTTGAACCAAAATTCGCCGGATTCATCGGCCTGGGGAATGGCCCCGACGCTGGCCTGGGCGCCGGCCTGGATGCTGCTCTCTGCGCCGGCCTGGGCTCTGGCTTGGGCAACCGCCTCCGAGACCAGGCATGGGGCTGCCAGGACTGCGGCCAATGCGTAATATCGGACTAGTCGACCCATGGACGTGAGTTTTGTCGGGAGGGGTCTCAATGTCGCCGTCTTTTGCAACACAAAAAGGGTGTTCCCGTCCACCTGCTACGAACTGAGGTCGCGTGGTGTTCTGCGGCCGTTCCTGCCAAACTCCAATGCACATTCTTGCCCGTGACGCCCATCAAGGCCGGTGGCTGTCGTTTTCCAATCCCCGGCGCGTATTGACGGCCCGCAATCGGCATGATGTGCGATGTGTCATTGACGCCGTGGATCGAGCCTCCCGAAGTGGGTACTGGGCGGCAGGATTGCTGTCTTACGAGGCCGGCCCAGCGTTCGACGCAGCGTTTGACTCTGTGTTTGACTCTGCAACTGACTCTGCAACTGACGCAGCGTTTGAAACCGCCCCGCCGGGCGAGGTGCCGCTGGCGATGTTCGGGATCTATGATGCGCCAGCAGTCCTTGACGAATTGCCGTGGTCCGCTGGCGAGAGCACGGCACTACCCCCTCTCACCTCCACGGCCACAAGGGAGTCGTTCATGCGCGACGTGGAACGCGTTCGTTCTTCCATCCGGAAGGGTGACACGTATCAGGTGAACCTGACTTATCGATTGCGCGCCGCGTTCGAGGGAGATGTGAAGGCACTATTCCAGCGCCTGATTTGCGCTCAAGGCGCGACCTACGGGTTCCTCCTCGAGACGAACGACCTCGCAATCTGCTCGGCCTCGCCGGAGCTTTTCTTTTCCTACGATCGTGGCGTGATCCGATCAAGGCCAATGAAGGGCACGTTACCGCGCTCGAACCCCTTTTCGGACCTTGTGCAATCAAAGAAGGAGTCCGCCGAGAATCTCATGATCCTGGACATGGTTCGCAACGACTTGGCTCGCGTTTGCGAGATTGGGTCCGTGATTGTCCCCCGCCTTGGAACACTCGAGGCTTACCCCACCATGTGGCAACTCACCAGCACAGCGGAGGGCCGCACCACGGCGCCGCTTCCCGAAATCCTCGACGCGCTATTCCCACCGGCTTCGATCACCGGCGCACCCAAGGCCAGCACCATTTCCCTGATCAAGGCTTTGGAGTCCTCGCACCGGGGAGTCTATACGGGGAGTCTCGGGTTCGTGGCACCAGACGGTCGTATGCAGTTCAACGTCGCCATTCGAACGGCGGTTGTGAACCTACGACGACAGGAACTCGAATTCGGAGTGGGGGGTGGTATTGTCTGGGATTCCGATCCGGCGAGCGAATGGGAGGAGACCCGACTGAAGGCCGGGATTCTCGGCCATGACATTCCTCCGTTCTCGCTCCTTGAGACCATGAGGTGGGAACCGGACCATGGGTTTTTCCTCGAGGAGGCCCACTTGAGTCGGATGGCAAATTCGGCGCTCTATTTCCGCTACACCTTCGATGTGTCAGACTTGAGGCAGAAGCTGGACGCGGCCATCAACGATGAATCCACACCTTTACGTGTCCGAGTCCTTTTGGACGAATCCGGGGAGGCGAAGGTCGAAGTTTTCCCTCTCAGGATGCATGGGGCCCGTCCGCGAGTGAGCCTGTCACCTGGCTCCATCAGCTCTGCGGATCCTTTCCTTCGCCACAAGACCACCCACCGACGGGTTTACCGACAGGCCCTGGCCGACCGCCCAGATGTGGACGACGTGATTCTCTGGAACGAAAAGGGCGAGGTGACCGAGTCGTGCGTCGCAAACATTTTCCTTGAAAGGGAGGGAGTGCTGCTCACCCCGCCCGTCCGCTGCGGACTCCTGTCCGGGACGCTGAGGGCCTCGCTCCTGGCATCTGGTGCCGCCCGCGAATCCGTCCTCTTTCCGGAAGACCTGACATCTGGCACCCTCAAGCTTGGAAACTCCGTGCGGGGGCTCTTCAAGGTGGATCTGGTCCAGACCATGCCGAGCGGAGAACGTACGCCGGGCCACCGTCGGCAGTCATGATTAGCCCGCCCGACCACCGCGCCAGACTTCGCTGGTCTGCGAATACGCCCAGGTCATGGACTGCCCAATCGCCATCGCCATACCCAATGCCATTGCCATTGCCATTGCCGTCGCCGTCGCCGTCGCCATTGGCATACGTCAGGATCAGGCCACGACCCGCGTCCTGGCGCATCATTTGATCGACAGGGAAGAAATTCTGGGCGATGATGATCTCGCTCCGGCCATCACCGGACACATCCATGAACTTCACGGCATTGCCTGCCGTCTGTTGAGCCGATGCGGGGAGATCCGCTTTTTCGAAACCTCCGCCTGTGTTAATCCACGCACTTGATGCGAGCGTACTCACTTCCAGGTAGGGGCTGTCAGCGGGCAGAAGGTCGGCGACCGTTGACGAGGCGTAGGCGTGAAAGGACGAAATTCGACGGTTTAGTTGAGGCAGAGCACGTCTGAGCTGAATCAGGCCCGCTATGGGACTCCAACCGTCCAGGTCCTCTCGATACTCTGTGACCATGGGGTCCGGCGACCCGTCGGCATCGAAGTCCGCGTAGTACAGGCGAAGAGACTCCCCGCGGGATTCAGGGGAGCCAATTCTACCGAGTCGGGAATTCCAACCCCAGTTGGTAGCCACCAGGTCCGGCCGGTCGTCTTGGTTCACATCGCCCCAGGCGATTCCCCGCCACATGCCTGCGGTATTCGCCATACCCCACTCTACGGTTCGGTCCTGGAAAACCCCGCGCGATTCGTTCTCTAGTAGCCGAATCGTGCCCCACTCGGTGGAGACGGCCAGATCCAGATCTCCGTCTGCATCGGCGTCCGCGAATGCTGCACCGGTCACCATGCCCAGCTGCAGGGACGCGGAGACCTCAAGCCGGTCCGCCTCGCGCGTTAGGATCAGACTCGGCGCGGACTCGGGATACCGCCCGGGAAGGAATCGTATCCCGACGAAAACATCGTCATCCCCGTCCCCGTCAATGTCTCCTCCCGCGATTGGGCCCGGCGCCGCCTGACCGAGTACGATACGCTGAACCTCGACCATGGCGCCCGACTCCAGGCGATAGCTGGCCACCCAACTCGTGCGATCCTCCGTCCCGTAGCCAGAAATTGCGGCGATAAGCAGCCCCTGACTTATGATCACGCCCGTCCAGTCCCCGCGAGATACCGGTAGTCGTAAATCTCGAACCGGGAGCAGACGTCCGTCTTCGCTCTGGAAAACCTGGGGGGAGGTTCCTCGATACGCACCGATTACCACGTACTCGGAGCCATCATTCGAGAGGTCACCCACGGCTACTGGCGGCCCCTCTCGGCTCAGCCCGTGCGGAACGAGGGACTGGAGTTGTCGGCCCTGGAAGCCTGCGTCCCGTCTTTGGCCAACTCCCAGGGGCTCCGCGGAGAGCATTGGAGAAGGGTCGGTCTCCATGGCCTGTTTATCTTCCTGGAGACTTCCGACGACGGGCGAATCGATCTCTCTGACTTCGTACAGGCGATTCGGGCGAGCCTGAAGGATGACCTGACTCCGACCGCTGCGCCAGGCTACGGTAACACGCATGGTGTCCGACAGGGCGGCAAAACTGAGCATGGTTTCACTTCCAGACAGATACAGTCCACCCGCAACCATCTCTCTTGTTTGCGTGATACCGCCGCCCTCAATCGTCACGAGAGCTCCAATTCCGTGTGTGTTGCCGTCGCTGCCTCGCAGGCGCACGGCGATTCGCGGCGCTCGCGACTCGTTTTTGAAGAGCCCGGCCGGCTGGTTGAGACGATTTGTCACGACATCCAGATCGCCGTCCCCATCGAAATCGCCAAGAGCCAGTCCGTGGGTGATGTCGACTTCCGATCCAAATCCCCAGGCTTGCTCGACGGCCGCGAATCCGTCGCCGCCTTCGTTACGGAAAGCCCGGTTGCGCAAGGGCAGTCTTGGATATTCCGTGATCAGGGCTCGAAATTCGCGCACCGACCGCACTCGGCGGATGGCCTCCCGTTCCCGAACCTGGGCATCGCCGTCCTGGACATCGAAAGAATGCCCAGTCGAAACCAGCAGGTCTTCCCAACCATCCAGGTCCACGTCCAAGAATACACCAGACCAGGACCATTCTGAGGCTGCGACTCCGTAGGCCCAAGCAACCTCCGCGAAGGACCCATCCCCGCGACCGAGGTGAAGGGTGTTTTGCATGTATTGAGGCCGGGTGTCCAAGTCCCCCGCTTCCAGGGTGAGAGGTGCCGCGGTGCCGACTTCGATCCGGCTCCGAAACGGGTCGTCGCTGAGCATGTCGGGCACGAAAATATCCATGACGCCGTCTCTATTCACGTCGGCGACATCTACCGACATGCTTGAATTGCTGGTATGCGCAAGTCCTTGAGCCCCATCCTTCCATCCGCCAGTCCCGTCGCCCAACAGAAAATAGTCCGGGCTCTCGAAATCGTTGGCCACGTAGAGATCGGGGATACCGTCTCCCGAAACGTCCTGAAGCCGGGCAGTCATGCCCCAATCTCGGTCCACCCCGGGAATCGGCGCCGCATGAAACCGCCCTCCTCCGCCGTTGAGATAGTATTGATCTTCTTCTCCCAACTCCAGTCGCATTTGGCGAGTACCTGACTGCCTCACGCGAAGGTGATCCGTCAATTCAGGGAGGACTGCTCCGTCCGGCCCGGTGATGCTGTCGAACAGCAGTCGGTCGGGAGAGAGCGAATCCCGCAGCGCAATACGTTTGTAGTTCGCCACATACAGATCGAGGTCCCCGTCCCCGTCCGTGTCAGCGAAAGCGGCCGTCATGCTACCCCGCACAGATCCCAATCCGGCTCCCGGCGACTCCTCGAAATGGCCCGTCCCATCATTGAGATAGAGCCGATTCGTGTCGGTTTGAGCCGTTACAAAGAGGTCCAGATCGCCGTCTCCATCCACGTCTGCGAAAACGACTCCGGTAGACCAACGAGGCATATTCCCCAGCCCGGCCTGTACGGTTGCGTCGACGAACTCCCAATTCCCGTAGTTCAGGAAAAGCCTGGCGGGCGATTCCATGGCCGCGAAAACGATGTCCGGGTTTCCGTCGCCGTTCACGTCGCCCACGGCAACCCCCGAACCGTTCATGCGATGACGGTTCTCCACGATCGCCGCATCGGATAACATGTTCTGGAACTCAATGCCAGGGCGGACCTCCACGAAGCCGGTGCCACGTCCCGCGACGGCGAGCGCGCGGGAGCGATATCCGTCCCCCGATTCCCAGTTCGAAGGCTGGACGGGTGTCGCGAGCTCCCCACATCCAACCATGCCGACATTCACCACCGCCGAGAAGAGAACCGTCCTGGAAACGGTCATGGATTCCGCCGGTAGTGAAACGCCGGAGCGGCGTTCTGACCAATTATCAGCTCGAGCTCCCCATCTCCATTCAGATCCACCGCTCGAATGTCGCGTCCGTCTCCCAGGAGTGTGAGCGAGCCGGGTCCTGTTCTGAATCCACCCATGCCATCTCCATAGAGCACAATTCCGGTCCCCGCGTCCTGACGCGTGGCGTCCTCGGGCAACACAGGAAAGAAGTTCTGCGTCATGGCAATATCGAGATTGCCGTCGCCGTCATCATCCAGGAACGCGGAACCGGACGAGGGAGACCACTGAGCCTCGTCCGTGAGAAGCCGGGCTTCGAAGGACCCTCCGACATTATGCCAGAACGTGTGGCCCAACTGGTTTAGCTGGGACATTTGCGCCCCTTCCAAGGCCGGGCCCACGATTTCCGCCAGAGTCGATGTCGCGTACTCTTTGGCCGATCCTATCCGCCTGCCGACATAACGCAGGCCGCGCACCAGGTCCATTTGTTTCATGATAGGCGCCCAATCGCGAAGGCTGGGCACGTACTCCGCCTCCACGGGATCAACCGATCCGTTCCGGTCAAAATCGCCCCAGTAGATTCGAATTCCCCGCCCCTCGTAGTCCGGTGCGCCTACTCTCCCAAATGGGGAATTCCACCCCCAGTTGGTGGCCAGGAGGTCCGGTCTCCCGTCCCCGTCCGCGTCACCCCACGACACACTCCGCCATAACCCGACTTGATCAGATAGTCCCCATTTTCTGGACCGATCTCGGAATGAGCCGCTCCCATCGTTTTCAAACAGCTTGATGGTGCCCCACTCGGTGGCCAGCGCAAGGTCCTCGTCCCCATCCCCGTCGGCGTCAGCGAAGGCGGCGCCCGTCACCATTCCGGCATCGAGTTCCATGCCCGGTCCGAAACCGTCGCCCTCTCTCAGATAGATCCGACTTGGGACCGAATCCGGGTATCGATTCGGCTGAAAGCGGACACCCACGAACAGGTCTTCGTCACCGTCGCCATCTACGTCCGCCATGGCGATTGGTCCGGGAGATCCGGTTCCCAGGTTGAGGCGGCTCGACTGCTGGAGCATGCCGGCGGCGTCGAGACGATAGACAATAACTTCCGAATTGCGGTCCGTTTCGTACCCGCTCACGGCAGCCAACAGCAGGCCGTCGGAAATGGCCACTCCGGCCCAATCTCCGATGGCCGTGGGGGCCGCGCCTTCCAGGAGCTGGAGCACGCCTTCCTGGTTTCGGTACACCGCGGCACGGCCGCCGTGACCAGAGCCGATCACTACGTCAGGATCTCCATCCCCGTCCAGATCGCCCGTCGCCACATACGGTCCCTCCTGACTCAGCCTCCGAGTCAGAAGTGGCTGGCGCGCTCGATCCTCGAACGGGGTATCGTGATGAGCGGCCAGGGAAATGCCACGCGGTGACGGCGGCGGCCCGATCAAGGGCGCTCTTGTGGGCGCACCGTTCGACTTCTGTTCTTCGATTTCGTAGAGCCAATTTGGCCTTACGCCCTCAACGACCTGCCGCTCACCGCTTCGCCACCGAACAACGAGTGTCATCGTGTCCGATAGTGCCGCGAAGGTCGCCATCGCCTCGCTCCCGGACAGGTACTGGCCCCCTGCGAGAATTTCTTTGGACTGAGAGAACTCATCGGATTCGAGATATACCAGCGCCCCAATGCCCTTGGTATTACCCGGCAGACCCTTGAGCCTCACGGCCACCCTCGGAGCACCAGACCTGTTCTCAAATACCCCAGCACGACCGTTCAGGCGATTCGTAACCAGGTCCAAATCTCCGTCGCCGTCCAGATCGCCGAGGGCCATTCCGTGCGTGACGTCATCGGAGACACCGAAACCCCATCCGTCAGGAACCGAAGAAAATCGCTCGCCTGCTTCATTTCGGAAAGCCACGTTTGGTAGATCCAGCTTCGGAAACTCCAAGAGTTCGGCCGTCGGATTCCCGGTGGTGCGTGTCCTCGATCTGGCCATTTGTGCATCCAGATCCATGGCGTCATAGCGATGTCCCGTGGTGATGAGCAGGTCCTCCCATCCGTCCAGGTCCACATCCAGAAAAATGCCCGACCAGGACCATTCGCTGGCCTCCACCTGGTAGGCCCGCGAGACCTCCGCATAAGGCTGGTACCTGCCGCGGCTCATGAACAGGACATTATGCATCACCTGCGGGCGAACTTCGATTTCGCCGATTCCCGGTATTATCGGCGGCGGATTTCCTACCTGTCTTAGGCGTCGTTCATGCGTACGGCTCAGCATTTCGGTAACGAAAAGGTCCGTCAGGCCGTCTCGATCGATATCCGCCCCGTCGACAGCCATCGAGGATTGCGAAGTGTGGCGGAATGTTGTCATGGGTGTTCGAGAAAATGTGCCCTCCCCATTGTTGAACCAAATGTGGTCCTCGCTCTCGAAATCGTTCGCCACATAGAGGTCGGGATCCCCGTCGCCATCCAGGTCCCTGAACTGTGCAGAGAGTCCCCAGTCGGCGGCAATTTCTTCGCCGAGCAACGTTGCCGCGGTAGCCTCGCGATAGCCACTCTCCTCGTTCAGGAAGAAGTGGTCCGACTCGGCATATTCGTACCTCATCAGTCGACTCCCCTGCAGGCGAAGGCGATAGTGCTCATCGAAGGGTGGGAGCACGCGGTAGTCCTCTGCGTCCTGGACGACGGTTCTTTCGAAGGTGATTCGTGCCGGATCGTAGAGGTCCTTGACCGTATGACGCTTGTAGTTGGTCACGTAGATGTCCAGATCTCCATCGCCCTCTATGTCCGAAGCCGTGATGGTAGTCCCGCCGTTCGGACCGAGCTCGAGACCGGGCCACGTCGGGTCTTCCGAAAAGTGGCCGTTTCCGTCGTTGAGGAATAACATGCTGGGGCCATCCAGCGTGGTAACCACCAGGTCCAGGTCGAAGTCGCCGTCGGTGTCCAGAAGGGCGGCACCGGTGTTGTAGAACCCCGCCAGCCCCACTCCAGCCTCCTCGGTCATCTCCGCGAATGCAAAGGCTCCCAGATTGCGGTACAGGCGAGAGGCGCCCTCAAGACCCGCCAGGAACACATCCGGGCGCCCGTCACCGTCCACATCCCCAATGGCCACGCCCGCCCCATTCACCCGGTGGCGGTTTTGGACGAACGCGCTGTCCGACAGTAGTCCTACAAAATCGATCCCCGAGTCATGTATGGCTGCGAATCCGACTCCGGATCCGGCCACCATGAGACGAATGGACCGATACCCATCGCCACTCTGCCACTCCGCGCGCGGGGGATCAGGCTCGACACATCCGACGACTCCTGCAAGAGCCGCCACAAGAATGCATGCCTGCATGACGGTCGCTGGGCGCGAATTATGGGGCCTTCGTGGAAGCAGTGTGCTGCAAATCAGTTGCGGGGAACGTCCAGCAAACGCCGCATCATGGACTCGGCTCCGGCCTCCGCCACGCTTCTTATCTGGGCTCGATCTTCCTCATCCCCAACCTCATAGGTTAACGACGTGGCTGAGAAAGTCTTGTAGAACCATGCCTTCGAAACGGGAGAGTCGACCCCCGACGCTTGGTCACGGACATGGTAGTCCGGAAGCGCGGCGGCAATGTCGGCCAACCAATCATCAATCAAACCTGGCGTGTTCGTCTGCAGTTCTCGACTCGTGGTATAAAACACGTCCTCCTGGGTCGAATGGAAGTCAATCGCGAACCTAACGGTGCCCTGACCTACGCGGCGTACGAAATATTCGGACACTCCCCGGGTCTCAGGCTGGTTGAAGTTGAGCCAATCCCGATTCAGGTCGACGCCACCGGCATTGTGGCGCCAGTGCCCGTCGTCCACCCCATCGGGATTCATGAGGGGGACCACAAGTGTCCTGTACCGACTACGGAACTCTGTCGCTAGCGGATCCCCGGCGGTCAGGCGGTCAACAAAATGCAGCAAGCCATGGGTGCCCGTCACTTCTGGTGGGTGCTGGCGTGAAATGATGAGCACGAACTCATCCTCTCCGGCACCGACATCAAGCATCCGCAACGGCGCGCCATAGGTGGATGTCGCAACGTCCTTCCGTTCGACATCGTCGTGCTCTCGCGCCAGATCGGCGGCCCAGTCGTCTAACTCGACGCTGGTGAGTCGCTCCTGCGCCGAGACCCAGAGGGTATCCTTGCTGAGATCCAGTCTAAAGAGCGCGGAATTGGACTGCGTACTGTCCAGTCGGTAGTCGCCCTGATCGATGGGCGTCCAACTCGCACCGTCCAGGCTCAGCTTCGGGACGTAGCGGTGCTCGCCGTCGGTGTAGGTAAGGCTGATCCAGACGGATCGCGACGCCTCGGACCAGATCTTGAAGCCGAACCACGCGCTATTGTTTATGGGCGCATTCTCAGGAGAGATCTGACCCATCAAGAGGGTGTCATTTGCCGACTCGATACCGCTCAGCCGGGCACCTGGGTACCTGTTCGATACCCCGACTCCCCCTAGATCCCACTCCTTCCGACTCTGAATCTCAATTGGCCTGCTGGTGGTTATGGTCGAGCCGGGCGGGTCGTAGGAAAGAGGCGCATCACCAGAACGGCCGCAACCCCAGAGGGTCGCGGCCGCCCAAGCAGCTGCGATAAGAACCCTCATCTCATCGCGGTTTGGTAGGTTCGGCGTAGAAAGCTCGATATCTGCTCAAGGATGTCCCGACGCTCCGCGGACGGCTTCGCCGACACCCAGACGTCATTGCCGAAGGGCAACACCTGGCTCTCCGCCAAGAAAGTAACGACCAGGTTCTGTGAGCCGCTGGAGGACCGGTTCCTCGGGCGCGCGGAGACCGTAATTCGCGTGCGCGCGTGGGTGAATCCTGCGGAGCGCTCATCAGGCAGTGCGGACTCTTCCTTCCAATCAGTCTCGTACCGGATATCCTCTGTATCGACGACGCTGCGCCTCATGAAATAGCCGTAACGCCTGGTCAGCGCCTGCGTGGTCTGGGAGACGAGCGTGCTTCTTGCGGCCGTGCCCAGACTGATTCGAGTCTGTCCCTGACGAGCCGTGTTGCCCGAGGAAGCACAGCCAGAGATCAACAGAAATGCAAGCATTGTGACGAACAGATCGACGCGCCGGTTGATCATGGGATCTCTCTTCTTTGTTTTGACTTTGGTCAAAATAACAAAGGGCCGGGGCGACTACTGCGCCCCGGCCCTCGTATGTCCTTGGAACGGGGGTTATTTGACCCGGACGTTCCGCTCCTCAAGGGCCAAGTAGCGATCGGCCTTGTTCTTCGGCGCGCCGCCATCACCACCTACACCACCGAAGGTGTAGTTGTCGAGGGCGAGCGTCTCCAACTCTGCTCCCGGCACTGGGTAGTGAATTGGTGTGCCTTGAACCAAGTCACCCCAACCGCGGTCGGTCGTGTAGGCCAGCGCTCCAGCGGTTGCAAAAGTTTCCATGCGGAACTCATGCTGGAGATAACCCCACAGGGACCCATTCAGGTGGATCCCGGTGTTCTTCCAGCTTCCGTCGGCCGGGGTGCCAGCCGGCGTTGCCGCGGTGGCTGGTGGAAGTTCTCCGTTCAGAACACGAGTCGTGTTGATCAACTGCGCGATGGTGGCGGCAGATCCACCTGTACGCAGCATGCCTTCAGCCTTGTAGAGGTCCATTTCCGCTTTCTCCATGTGGTTCATGGGGCCGTTTGCATTGGCCTCATTGTAATAGAGGTAGCGGTTATGGGTGTGAGTCGCGTAGTGATACGTTCCACGGGCGGACGGGAATGGCCCCTGGACCCCCACGTAGCGGAAGTAGGTGCCGCTCTCCTCCGGGCCACTAGGACCAGTGATCCTGCGATCGCTGGAGCTGTAGCCGTCGTAGACATTCCTTTGCTCAAGAGGCGTTGCCAGCCAACCCGCGTAACCAGCGGTCTCGTCGGCAGGACCGACTGAGCGGTAGTCTGCGCGAGCCCACGTGGTGTGGTTCTGGCCGTAAAACTTCATGGCATCCCATTCGCGGATATCACCGTTGTCATCGCCGATCGGTGCGAAGTTCTGTGTGATACCCGAGTCCACCCGGCGGATCACTTCAGCCCAGTCGACGGCTGCCCGCTCCTCAGGCGTGCGAGATCCGTTGACCAGGAAGCGAGCAGCGAACGAATTCGCAAGCCGGATTAGGTCCGTGTTGGAAACATCCAAGCCGAAGATCCAATCGTCTGCGGCACTGATCACGAAGGAATTTGCGGTAGCGATCGCGATTGCTTCGTCAAGCTTTGCGACCGCGGCGGCGATGACTTCGGATTGCGGAGCCAGATCCAGGTCGATCGTTCCCAGGGCCACGGCCTCCAGGTCAGTCGTTTCATCCACGATAAAGGCGCGGTCGAAACGCTGCCCAAGGGTGCCCAGGCAAAGCCCGAGATTGAACTTGGCAAAGGCCTTCAGTCGGTTGGTGTCCACACCTTCGGACTCAAACAGAGCCTCGTTTCCTTCGACGGCGATCAGCGCATCAGAGGCGTTGGAGATGCATCCGTATGAGCCAAACCAAGTCGATTCGGTGAACTCTTCACGAGCGTAGGCGGGGTCGTTGTTCCATGCAATCCGTGGTTCGGAGGACATGTCCCTCATGCCCCAGTTGGCCCACGACGACGAAATCTCGTCAGCCACAGTTGACCACGGCATTGAGCGTGATGACCACTGGTTGGCACCCCAGTAGTTGGTGAACGTGTCCGATGCCAGCTTCTCGACGTCCGCCGGGGAAGCGAGGGCCTTGGTACGGTCAGGGTTGTTCAGGTTGTCGACCGCCAGCTCCTGGCAGGCCGAAAGACCCAATGCCAGGACTACCGCCAGTCCATATATAAATCTGAGCTTCATGATTGTTCTCATTTGGCTGTGTTAAGCGTCGGTTGGGGAGCGAGAACCCGCTCCCCAACCTTGGCGCTAGAACTGAATTTCGATGCGACCGGTAAAGGTCCGGTACTTCGGGTAGTTGAAGCTATCCACCCGGAAGAGTGTAGCGTCGCCACCGGTGCCGACGTCAGGATCCCATCCGCTGTAGTCGGTGAAGGTGATCAAGTTGCGCCCGATCAGGCTGACATTGAGTCCGGCGATCGCGTTACCAAACAGCGACTGTATCTGGCTCCGTGGAACCGTGTAGCCCAACGAAAGCTCACGCAGCTTCAGGTAGGTACCGTCCTCGAAGAACCAGTCGTTGGTAGCCGTGGCATCGTAAAGTGCCTCGTAGTACTGAACCGTCTTCTTGTTACCATCAGACTTGCCCAACTGGTCCTGGTCTGACTGACGACCATCCCGGTAGGCCCACTGCTTGGTGAAGTTGTACACTTCGCCGCCGATCTGGGCGTTCCACAACATGTACGCGTGGAAGCCCTTCCAACGGAGCGTGGTCGAGAGACCCAGGTTGAAGTCCGGCAGAGCGTCACCGATCTGCTGGAAGCTCTGGCCATCACTGCCCACCTCCTTCAGGGGCATGCCGAAGAGCAGGTCACCGACACCGTCACCATCGACGTCGACGCGTTCGCCCCAGAGGCTCTTCGCGATGCCGTCGGTGAAGTTGTTGCCGATCCCCACAGGAACCAGAAGACCGTCATCGTTGGTCTGGAACGCGCTGGCCTGGAAGCCAACAGGCACTCCAGCACCAGTCGTAGAGGCGGTTCCGTCGTCCATGGTCAGATTGGTCAGTTCCGAGATATCATTCATGAAATTGATCCCGTACATGGCCCCAATATTCTCGCCTTCGCGATAGTAGAACGCCGAGCTCGGCCCCGTTTTGTAGGGGTTGGTATTGAACTCCGTGATCTTCTGATCGGTGCGGTCAAACACGAATCCAACGTCGAAGGACGTCGAACGCGAATTCAACACGTTGTAGTCAATAGTGACCTCAATCGTGTTTGACTCGATCGTTCCAGCGTTCTGCCACTGCGAGCCGAAGCCGAAGTAGCCCGCGAGGGGAACCGAAAGCAACTGATCTTTGACCTCGGCTTTCGCATAGACGAAACTGGCGCTGAGGCGGTTCATGATGCCCACCTCGATGCCATACTCCTGTTCTGTCTGCAGCTCGGGCTTCAGGTTGGCGTTCCCAAGGGTGCCCTTGGAAAGCGAGCCGTTGCTCAAGGTGAAGGTTTCGTACTGAGCCTGGAATCTTGGACGGCCGCCGGCCGTGCCCTGCGAGAAACGCAGTTTGAACTCTTCCATCCAGTCCTTGAAGGGATAGAAAGACTCTTCAGAGACCCGCCATGCTCCGGAGACTCGGTAGTACGTCTGCCAGCGCTCTTCGGAACCGAAGAGCGACGAGCCATCGCGACGGACGAGCACATCAGCGATGTACTTGTCCGCGTAGTCGATTCCACCCGTCGCGTAAAGGCCGTCGAGCCTCACACTGGACGAAGCCGCGCTGATGCGGGAGTCTTCTGGATTGGCATTCGAGAAATCCGAGATTCCTGCTGACGTGAGAGTATTCCCGGTTATCGATTGACTGATGAACTCTGTGTTCTCCGCCTGATACTTGAATTGGCCGCGTGCGGTCAACTCGTCGAAGGTCCGAGACAGAGAAATGGTGAGATCACCGTTCAGTGCCTCGGAGACGCTGTTGGTACGAATAATCTGTCCGTCATTGAAATTCGACGGATCGATTGTTTCCGTGCCACGGTCCGCGAAGCGCAGGAAGTCATCATCCTGGCGGTCGTAACTCAGGTTGGCTTCGATGTCCAACCAGTCAAGCGGCTCGTAGCGAATACGCGCATTCCCCAGAATGCGGGAATCGCGATCCTCGGTGAGCACATTCTCGAGAATGTAAAGCGGATTCTCCTCGACGGCCAACGGATCGGCCTGCACGAGCAGATTGCCATTCTCGTCCCGTGTTTCAAGATTCACCATCGGGTTCGTGAACATCAATCCGAAGAACGGATTGAAACCCGACGAGCGAGGTGTGTCCCGCTCGGACTGGGCGTAGTAACTCGACGTCGAGAAGCTCAGTTTTTGAGTGACCCGGTGGTCCAAGTTGACCCGGAAGCTCTTGCGGTTGTACCCGCTCGTCCCCTGGATGACACCGCCTTCCTGGAAGTTGGTGAACGAAGCATGGAAGTTGGTCTTCGCGCTGTTCTGGCTGACTGCGATGTAGTTGGTGTACGTCGAGCCTGGGTCAAAGAACGTGTCGAAGTTGTTATTGATCGTTCCTGAGTTGGCATAGGGGCTGTCGTAGAACGAGACGGGCGTCGTTGCGCCTGCATCGGCCACGACCGTACCCGGGCCATAACCGTTGGCGAAGCATGTTTCGCACGTGTTCAAGACTCCGTCCGAGTTCAGGAACTCACCACTGTTGTTGACCTGCAGGTTGTGGGCGAGACTGGCCACGAAGTCCGTCGGAAGCTGGTTCGCACCAAACTCGTTGCGAATTGTCACACGCGTTTGGTTGAACGGGAGACTTCCGCCCCGCTTCGTGGTGATCTGAATCACACCATTCTGAGCGCGAGAGCCGTAGAGCGAAGAAGCCGCGGCTCCTTTAACGACTTCGATTGACTCAATGTCCAACGCGTCGATATCGGCCAGCCCTCCGGTTAGGATGATGCCATCGACGATATACATCGGAGCGGAGGAGCCTGTCAGAGAGGTGGTGCCTCGCAGACGAACCGAGACGCCATCACCAGGCTGCCCGGAGTTGCTGGTGATCGAAACGCCAGCAATTTTGCCCTGAATGGACGAGATGGCATTCGACGCAGGAGCCAACTCAATCTGGGAGGCATCGAGTCTGGCCACCGTGAATGCGAGTTTCTTGGCGGGCGTGGCAGACGAGACTCCCGTAACAACGACTTCGTCTAGACGAAGGCGATCAAGCAACAGTTGGAAGTCCTGCGTATGCGCGCCAGAAGTCAGTGTGAAGGTTCTCGTTTGCGTGGTAAAGCCGATATAAGCGGCCCGTATCTCGACCTCCTGGCCGTTGACCTGGGCACTCGGGACTTCGAACGAATATCGTCCATCAAGATTTGTAGCTCCGCCGATTACGAAGGCGTCGATAATGACGTTCGCACCGATGAGGGGCTCTCCGTCGTCGTCGGTAATAGTACCGCTGATGACCGCCGACTGACCAAAGGCCAGAACAGGGGCGAACATGACGACGAAGAACGCTGACAGTAGCTTTCTAAGCATTGCGTCTTCCGATGAGTGGTTTTAATGTGTGTTCTTAAGTCCCTGGATATAACGAGCATCCGGGGACCCGTTCGGTACCGAAGCCGACCGGCGAATCGAGTCACAGGGGGCAGTCTGCCCTCTGACCTCGACGCCCGCGGTGGGTGGGACGGTCAAGCGAGATTTGGCACCTTCAGCCGACAATATAGTGTGACTACAAAGTCTATCCCAACCCACGGGACGAATTTTTACCCGACTTCCGGGCAATATCAGTCACATTAGATCGTTGTTGATGGTCCATCTCCCGCTCGTTTCCGTAAACAAGCTCGGCCTACCGGCGACTCGTGACGTCAGCCGATAGGCCGAATGGTTCGTATGGCGGGCTGTGCGGGATCCAGGCGCTGCCTGCGGTCAATTCTATGGTATGCGAGCGTACCCCAGCATATCAGCTCGGGCAGCCGAGTCGCCCCAGTTCTTGGACTAGTTGCCGAGGATCAGGGGCAAGCCGTCCCTTCCACCGCCAACAATCACAGTCTTCGCATTGGACGAAGTTGCCAACTCCTGCGTGGCCTCGATTCCCTTGTACCGAAGAAACTGTTCCGAGAGACTCGCAGTGATGATCCGCTGATATTCGGCTTGACCGGTGGCTTCAATTTCCTTTCGCTGGGCTTCGAGGCGCTCCTTCTGGATGGTGAATTCGTAGCGTTCGGCCTCCTGCTCCTCCTGGAGCTTGTCCTCGATGGCCGAGCGAATCTGGTCTGGCAGCGATATGTCCCGGATCAGGATGGCATCGACCTGGACGGACTCACCTTCGACCGCATTTCTGACCCGCTCGAAAATCTGAGTCTGCAATTCGGCCCGACGTGACGAATACAATTCCTCAGGGGTGAACTGTCCTACAATCTCACGAACGGCACTTCGGAGTTCGGGCTGAACGAGCTTGCGGTAGTAGTCAGTGCCGTACTCGGTGTGCAGGGCCGGGAGCGCGTCGCCGCGCGGACGCCAGCGAATGGAAGCGTCCATGCCAATCTGGAGACCATTGGAAGAAAGTGCGTCGATGTCTTCGAGGGATTCCTGAACCCGCAGATCATAACGAATGAGATTGACCCACGGCGGATGAATCTGGAGTCCTTCGCCGTAGGCCTTGTCCAAATCGGTTCCGCCGAAGATGCTAAACTTTACCGCTCCCTCTCCGGAGCGGATGCTGGTGGTCATGCAACCGCCAGCCATGCCGGCGACGACGAGGAAAATGGCCCCGACGGCGGCGAACCGGACGACAGCGCGTTGGAGATTGGGATAAGGGTTCTGTGCCATTGGGAGGGTATTTGGGCTTTTTTGCTAGCCGCCTCTTACCTCAGTAAGTGCGACTTAGTTGCAAGCGCGCGAGGGATTCACTAAGCGCGCAACCGGCTGGCTGCGGGTGCGTTCCTGCTTCTCATGACTCGCAACACAGCGCACATACTGACCGATCGCCTCGGCGAAGGACGAATTCGGATGGACGTGCCGCTAGCTCCGCTTACCACGTTTCAGATCGGCGGTCCGGCCGAAATGTTCTTTGAGGCCGCGACGCCCAATGAGTTGGCCAGAGCGGTCTGCGTTGTTCGAGAGCTTGGCATCCCATTTCTGGTTTTGGGACGAGGCGCCAACATCCTGATCGGAGACAAGGGGTTTCCCGGCTTGATCATCCACAACAGGGCCGTCCACATCTCGATCGATGAGGCCTCTGGAACCCTGACGGCGGGAAGCGGGGCGATTGTCTATCCAAACGTGATAGAGGCTGCAGTGACAGCCGGGCTCAGCGGCCTGGAACATTATGTCGGAATCCCCTCCACGGTTGGTGGTGCGCTGTGGCAAAATTTGCACTTCCTTTCGCCTGCGCCCAAGAGAGAGCGAACCATGTTCATCGAGGAGGTGTTGCTGAACGCCAAGCTGTTGCTGGAGTCCGGCGAAACTCGCCGAGTTGGGGTAGACTATTTCGAATTCGGCTACGATCAATCGATCCTCCACTCAAGGGATGACACGGTCCTCGAAGCCACCTTCCAACTGGCTTCAGCGCCCGAAGCCACCATGCGGCGAGTGATGCGGGAGAATCTGGAGTGGCGGTCCGAGAGGCACCCGCCTCTCGACACCGAGCCGAGCGTAGGGAGTATCTTCAAGAAGATTGACGGCATGGGCGCGGGACGTCTCATCGATGGTTGCGGGCTTAAAGGCACGAAGATCGGAGGTGTGGAGATCAGTCCCCGACATGCCAATATCCTGGTCAATCGCGGAGGCGCGACAGCCCGCGACGTCCGAGAAATCATCAACCTGGTTCAGACCACTGTACATCGACACACCGGCTACCTGCTCGAACCCGAAATCTCCTTCATCGGCGAGTTCTAATTTTCGCGACCGGCCATGAAGATCTGGCTGCATGGGGCATGGTCGGTGTTGGCGAAAGACCTCCGCCTTGAGTTCAGGACGCGTTACGCCGTGAACATGCTGATCATGTTCGTCGTGTCTTCCGTGCTGATCGTCGCCGTTGGAGTGGGTCGGGAGCCGGCCACATCAGGCTTACTCTCTGGCCTGCTTTGGGTCGTGATATTCTTCTCGTCGGCTATTGGCCTGGGACGCGCCTTCATTGCCGAGGAAGAAGGGGGTACCGTACTTCTTCTGAGACTCAACGTCAGGGGCTCGATGGTCTACGCCGGGAAACTGGCGTTCAACTACCTCATGTTGCTCGGGGTCGACTTGCTGGCGACACTGGGGTTTCGGGTACTCCTCAACATGACCATCGAGGACACCGTTCTGCTGGCTGTCATCCTCGCGGTCGGCTCCTTGGGCCTGGCCGGCGCCACCACGCTCCTTTCAGCGATCATAGCCAGAACAACCAATCGGGGGCCACTTCTTCCGGTCCTGGCGTTCCCGATGCTGTTCCCGTTGTTGATGACCCTCGTGCCCGCGGCCCTGTCTGCTTTGGAAGGAGGTGGCGGCTGGGACGAAGCCTGGGGCAGCCTCCGGGTGATGGTAGCCTTCGCAGGGGTCGTGATCACGGCCGCCGTGCTTCTGTTCGATTACGTTTGGGAGGAGTGACTGAATCTTCCCGACGGGATGTCTGTTCAGCCGGAACAGCTCCCATCTCGCAAATGTCCTCTTCGGTCCACATCACTCGCTATCGAGTCATTCGAAATCTGGTTCTGGCCTGGCTGACGGGAATGATCCTGGCGGCTTTTTTGCTGGATATTCCACGGATCAACATCCTAGAGCACACGGCCAGGAATCTGTATTTTCATGTGCCCATGTGGTTCACCATGATGGCCGCTGTGGTCGTCTCCGCATATCACTCGTACCAGCATCTCCGACACGGGAAGGCGATCAGCGACATACGGGCCCTGCAGGCGGCGCGTGTTGGTTTCGCTTTCGGTATGATGGGCCTTGTTACCGGCATCGTGTGGTCTCGATTCACGTGGTACGTCGGGACCGACATCTGGTGGAATTTCGATCCGAAACAGACCATGGCGGCGTTTCAGTTGGTCTTGTACGGGGCCTATTTCGTGCTTCGCTCGGGATTCGATGATCCGGAACGACGATCGCGCCTCGCAGCCGCCTATAATTTGTTTGCCGCGTCAACCGTGCCCTTCCTCTTATACGTCATCCCCCGGCAGTTGACGAGCCTACATCCCGGAGCGGAAGGCAACCCGGCTTTCAGCCAGATTACCGCGCCCGTCATGCGGATGGTCTTTTATCCCGCCGTAATCGGCTTCATCGGTCTGTTTTGGGTTATTTACACCCAACGCGTGCGACTTGCCGAACTCAAATTGCGCGTGGTCGGAGACCAGGAGATCTAGGCCATGAGACTTTCCGATACCTTCCAGCAGGTCGCCGATTCGCTTCTTGCCACAGGCCAGCCCACCGCTTTCGATTCGGTCTGGTCGTCGAATATCCCAACACAACCCCCATCCCCACTTGAGGCGGTCATGCTTGCGGACGATAAAATCTTCGTGGTCCTGACCGTTGTCCTCATTATTTGGTTGGGGATTGTGATTTTTTTGCTCCGAACGGACAAGAAAATCGATCGATTGGAACGACTTGTCGAGGACCGCATATCTGATGAAGAACTGCTCTAATGAGGCTCTCTAAATGAGGCTGTTGCCATGAAACCCAAAACCATCTTCGGAGTCATTTTTCTGGTGGCGTTCACCGGCCTTCTGCTAACCAGCTTTGGTCAGCAGATAGGCGGATACATGGACTTTCCCGAGGCCGAGGCGGCCGGGGTCTCTGCCACCGTTGTGGGAATGTGGGTTGCAGACGCTCCGGCTGTATACAACCCCTCCACGAACGTATTCTCCTTTACTATGGCGGACGAAAACGGCAATGTCCGTCGGGTTCGCTATTCGAATCCGAAACCGGCCAATTTCGAGGATGCCGAAAAACTGGTCATTGAGGGGCATTCTGCCGGCGATCATTTCGTCGCCGAGCACATCCTGGTCAAGTGCCCGTCCAAGTACGAGGCTGGAGCGCCGGGTGAGGTAGGACCCGGGCACCCGGGCTACGTGGCCCCAGAGGCGGACGCTACAAGTTAGTTAGCTTGCGTCCTTTTCGGGATTCCCGCGACTACACAGGTACACAACCGTTTAGTCAAAATTGGGAGATCAGGAATGTCAGCAGCGAGTCAAGATGATATCCGGGCGGAGGTTCGTCTGAAATACGGGCAGATTGCCGAGCGAGAAGTGTCCGGATGCTGCGGGCCGTCCGACTGTGGCACCACCGGTTCCGTCTCTTCAACCTCCATGGGGTACTCGAGTGAGGAACGCACTGCCGCCCCAGACGGCGCCGATCTGGGACTGGGTTGTGGCAACCCCCAGCTCTTTGCCTCGCTGAAGCATGGCGAAACCGTGCTCGATTTGGGTAGCGGAGGCGGATTTGACTGTTTTCTTGCCGCGCAGTCGGTGGGAAAATCGGGCCGGGTGATCGGCGTCGACATGACACCGGAGATGATCGCCTTGTCGCGCCGAAATGCGCGGGAGGCCATCGTTGGGAACGTTCAATTTCGGCTCGGCGAAATCGAACACCTCCCGGTTGCCGATGACTCCGTCGATGTAGTCATTTCGAACTGTGTCATCAATCTCTCTCCCGACAAGAAACAGGTGTTCTCCGACGTGTTCCGCGTACTGAAGCCGGGCGGAAGGCTGGCGATTTCGGACATCGTGGCCACGGCGGAACTCCCGGAAGAGATGCACCGGGATCTGGCCCTCTACGTGGGATGTGTGGCTGGCGCCAGCCCAGCGAGCGAGATTCAGAGCATCCTCCATGGGGCGGGGTTCATCGATATCGAAATCAGGGCCAATGAGGACTCAAGGTCTCTGATTCGTGAATGGGCTCCGGACTCCAATGTGGACCAATACGTGGCCTCCGCTATGATCGAAGCGACCAAGCCGGCTTAGAGCCGACCCCTCGCTAAGGCCCAGCGAACTGGGCGGTCATCGGGCGTGGCCTGCGCTATCTTCAACCGATGTTGAGGACGTTATCATACTGGACGCTGGCCGCCCTGTTGACCGCCTGCGGCCCGCCGAAGAGCGCGCCTGAAGGTCCGCCAGAAAGCCGGGGACCAAAGAGCATAGCTCCCCAAGACGTTCGGCCACGCGAGAGCACCTCAATGGTGCCCCTTCATGATGGCACCGCGGCCATGGCAGCGCGGCTGGAGGCGCTCGCGGACTCCACCGACCAATTCCCTCACATCAACGCCCAGGCGAGCAGTGCCCGCGTGGCCCGACTGATAGAAAACGGCGCTCCTCGGGATCCCCGCGAGCGGTTCTACTGGCGCGTGAATCTGTCCCAGGAACTGTTGCATGTCGGGCAGGTGGAGGAAGGGCTGGCGATGCTCGAAGACATCTGGGACGAATATTCGGCGGCGGCGCCCCCGCCTGAACGACTTGCGCTCAAGGACTATCTGGCCATCGCCCATCTGAGATTGGCGCAGGTCAAAGGATGTATCCGGGAACGCGTCACCGACCGTTGTGTCTGGCCGATCTCGACGAGTTATGACGACCTGAGCGATACGGAAACGGCCATCACTCTCTACACGGAAATTCTGGAGGAAGACCCCGCGGACATGAACAGCCTCTGGATGCTCAACGTGGCATCCATGATGGCGGGGGTTTACCCAGAAGGCGTGCCGGAGCGATTCCGCCTGCCCGTGAGCGTTACGGTCCCCGAAACGGATATGCCACGATTCATCGACCGTGCAGCCTCGGCGGGTGTGGATGCTGTGGGACTCTCCGGCAGTGTTGTCATGGACGATTTTGATGGAGACGGCCTGCTCGATCTCATGGTCTCGTCATCGGGGCTGCGCAATCAGCTGAAGATGTTTATCAACGAGGGAGACGGCACTTTCCGGGATGTGACGGAGGCTGCGGGCCTGATCGGGCTTGTTGGAGGGCTGGTTCTTTGGCAGGCCGACTACGACAATGCCGGAGACCTGGACGTATTCATGAGTCGCGGCGCCTGGCAGTACCACGGATTTCCGAATTCGCTGCTCCGCAACAACGGCGATGGGACCTTCTCAGACGTGACGGTCGCGGCCGGCCTGGGGCAGGAGCACCCTTCCCACATGATGGCCTGGGCGGACTTCGACGCCGACGGGTGGCTGGACCTTTTTGTCGGGAACGAGACGAGTCAAAGTTCGGGCGTCAGGCCGTCACAGCTCTTTCGCAACCAGCGCGATGGGACTTTCGTGGACGTGGCACAGCAGGTCGGTCTCGACATCAAGGCGTTCGTCAAGGGGGCCCATTGGGGGGATATCGATAACGATGGACGTCCGGATCTGTACCTGTCCAACCTGTCAGAGCCGAATCTGCTCTTCCACAATGACGGCCCGGACGCCGAAGGCAACTACCACTTTTCGGAGATCGCCGCCGCCGCGGGCGTCCGGGACTTTTCAGACAGCTTCCCGCCGTGGTTCTGGGACTATGACAACGACGGAGACGAAGACCTATTTGTAAATGCCTGGCGCGCGTCTACCGGCGATGTGGCGTCGGAGTACCTCGGCAGACCCTTCCGAGCCGAAACGCCGCGGCTGTACCAAAACCGAGGAGACGGGACCTTCGAGGACGTGACCGTCCAAGCCGGTCTGAATAAGGTCATGTACACCATGGGCACCAATTTTGGGGACCTGGACGGTGACGGGTTCTTCGATTTCTACGTCGGTACCGGCGATCCCGACTTTCGCGCCATGATGCCCAATCGAATGTTTCGTGGCGTCGACGGAGAACGCTTCGAGGAGGTAACCGTCGCCGGCGGATTCGGCCATCTCGCCAAGGGGCACGGAGCCGGGTTCGGTGACATCGACCATGACGGCGATCAGGACGTGTACATCGTGCTCGGAGGCGCCTACGAAGGCGACGTGTTCCGAAACGTGCTCCTTGAAAACCCGGGTACACCAAGGCACTGGATCACGCTCCGGCTCGAAGGGGTGGCATCGAACCGATCGGCCATCGGGGCGCGCATCCACATGCGCCTTACCGACGGTCGCTCACTACATCGGACCGTGCGCTCCGGTGGGAGCTTTGGGGCCTCTCCCCTGCGCCAATTCTTCGGCCTCGGGGACGCGGACGGTATCGATTCGGTCGAGATCTGGTGGCCCACTTCGAACGTGCGCCAGCGGTTCGAGGGGCTGGAAATCGATCGGCATTACCATGTCCGCGAGGATAGCGCTGCCCCCTCCCTTCTGGATTTACCCAGCTTCTCCTTCTAGCAACGTGCGCGAGGCCACGGAGGCCGAGGGTCGTCTAGAGGTAGAGCGCTTCTGCGAGGCTGAAGAACACCAGGATCCCCAGGATATCGTTGCTGGTGGTGATGAACGGCCCGGTGGCCAGAGCCGGATCGATCCCGCCTTTTTCCAACAGCAGCGGGATGGTGGCTCCAATGGTCGTGGCGAGGATTATTACGACTACCAAGGCCAGGCCTGCGGTATAGGCCAGTCGCGGCGCGTTGACAATAAATCCTGGCGCGAGGGCGTCGACCACAACAATAGCAACAGCCAATATCAGGGCGGTTACAACCCCGTTTACCACGGAGACCGCGACCTCTCTTCCGATTCTCGGCAGCAGGTCTGACATCCAGATGTCCCCCGCGGCGAGTCCTTGCACTGCGATCGCCGAACTCTGAATCCCAGCGTTTCCCGCCGTCGCCATCACAATCGGAATGAAGCCGGCCAGCACGACCGATGCTTGCAGAGCCTCCTCGAACTGAAAAATTACCCCGGCGGCCAGTCCGGCTCCGAGCAAGCCAGCCAAGAGCCAGGGCAGCCGCCCGCGCACGACGCGGAACACGGTATCCGTGGGTTCTTCTCCACCCGCGACACCACTCATGCGCTGGATGTCTTCCTCGGCCTCTTCCCGAATGACGTCCACGACATCGTCAATCGTGATGCGGCCGACAAGCCGCCCGTCCGAGTCTACCACGGCCAGGGACACGAGGTCATACCGTTCCATGACTCGCGCGACTTCCTCCTGGTCAACCCAGGTTGTCACCCTGACGGCCTCGGGGTTCATGACGGACTCAATCCGCGCATCAGCGGGCGCGAGAAGGAGCCGCCGCAACGACACGAACCCCCTCAGACAGTATGCATCGTCCACAACGAACACTACGAACATCTCCTCCACGGTCTCCGCATTTCGGCGCACCTCTTCTGTGGCCTGTGCAACTGTCCAGCCAGGGGGAACGGCCACCAACTCCGCGGCCATGAGACCGCCGGCCGTCTCCTCGTCATACTCCAGGAGCACCTGGAGCTGATCCGCATCTTCGAGGGTGGGAAGAAGCGCCTCCGCCACGTCATCAGGGAGATCCGAGAGGACATCGGTGGCATCGTCGGTATCCAACTCATCGATGACCGCGGTCAACCGAGGCTGCGCCACGTTCTCGAGAAGATCGGCCCGGTAGTCGTCGTCCAGCTCAACCAGGACATCACCGGCTGTCTCCGAGGGAAGCCACGAAAACACCCGTTCGGCATTCTGCCGGGAAAGGTGAACCAGAAGCTGAGCCGTATCGGCCGGGTGGAGGTCGGCCAGGATGTTGAGGACCATGGGCCGCTCATCGGACTCTACCAGTGCCTCGAGATCATCCACGAGTTCTGCGTCCATCTCCACCGTTCCGGACCGGCGTAGTGCTTCCTTGGTCTTGAGGTCAGCCTTCTCCATGCCCTTGTCGTGACGTTTCCGATCTGCGTTCCCCGAGTTCGAACCCTGCGGGAACGGGTTCCACGCCGGCGTCGGAAAGATAACGCGTCAATTCCACAAAATCGTCTGGCGACAATGCCTCGGCCCGGAGTTGTGCAAACTGGGGGGGGACACGATCCGTCAGGCGTTGAAGACTGTTTCGAAGGGTTTTTCTTCTTTGGTTGAACGCCATCCGGACCACCGTTCGGAAAAGGCCGGAGTCGACTCCGAGATCGGGTACATCGAATCCGAACCGGACCACCGAACTGGTTACATCGGGTTTGGGGTGGAATACGTTCCTCGACACGTCGAAAAGCAGTTTCGGCTCAGCCAGCTTCTGGAGCACAACACTCAAGATCCCGTAGACTTTGGTTCCCCGCGACGCCACAATGCGCTGCGCCACCTCCCGTTGCATCATCACCACCGCTTCCCCGATGGACCCGCGCTCGGCATCCAACAGCGAAAAAAGAATAGGCGTCGTGATGTAATAGGGGAGATTTCCGACTACGTGGAGCGGCCCACCACGCTCTTCGGCTAGCTTCGCCCAATCCAAAGTGAGTACGTCGGCCTCGCGAACATCGAAATTTGGCCACCGGTCACGAAGGAGTTCGACGGCCCGTGGATCCACCTCAATCGCCGTAAGCCCGGGATCTCGGGGGAGCAGCCACTCGGTCAGTGCGCCGGTCCCCGGACCGATTTCGACGATAGCCCCGCCAGAGGACACCGCCGCCACAATCTTTCGCGCGACATTGCCATCCCTCAGGAAGTTCTGCCCGAGCCTCTTTCGAGGGCGCAGCATCAGCGAACCCGCTTCGAGCGGTGCCGCTCGTAGTCTTCGAAGAGATAACTCCCCAGGTCGTCCGGAGTGGAGTAGTACGCCCGCCCACGATTCGCCTTGGTCAGCCCACGCACGAAATCCTGCAGGTAGGGATCTCTCGCAATCATGAAGGTGGTAATCGTAATCCCCTCACGGCGACATAGAACCGCCTCATCGAGCACCTTGTTGACGATCCGGCGATCGAGGCCAAACGCATTGCGATACATTCGACCGTACTCGAAATGACACGACGGCTTGCCATCCGTGATCATTAGAATCTGCTTGTTGCGATTCTTCCGGCGGCGCAGAACGTCTCTTGCCCGCTGAAGCCCTGCGCGGGTGTTTGTGTAGAAAGGGCCCACCTTGAGGTAGGGCAGCTCCTTTATCGAAACCTCCCAGGCGTCGTTTCCGAAGGCAACGATATCAAGCGAGTCCTTCGGGTAACGAGTGAGAATCAATTCCGATAGTGCAAGCGCCGTCTTGCGGGCCGGAGTAATGCGGTCCTCGCCATACAGGATCATGGAGTGGGAGAGATCTATCATCAAGACCGTGGCCGTGCTGGTCTGATGATCGGTCTCGAACACCTCAAGGTCGTCTTCCACGAGCGAAAAACGATCGATTCCTCCCCGCCTGTAGGCATTCGAGAACGAACTCGTGACGTCAATGTGACCCTTGTCATCGCCGAATTGCCAACCTCTGGTCTCCGGGAGCCGTTCGCCACCGTGGCCGGTCTTGGAAGTCTTATGGCCGCCGACCGGTCCCTTCCCGAGGTTCGAGAACACCTCCTCCAGGGAGCGGCGTCTCAGGGAGCGCTCGGTTCTGGGCGTGATCTTGACGGCCCCAAGTTCCGTCTCCTGAATGTAGCCCCGGCGAGTCAGTTCGTCTATGAAGTCCCCGATTCCCGTCCCGTCGTCGGTGAGTTCATATCGCTTGTCCAGGTCCGTAAGCCACTGCAGGGCTTCACCCGCATCACCTGCCGTGTACTGCAACAGTTGTTGGAAGACGTCGAAGAGCTTTTCGAAAGCCGAGCGGCCTTGGTCGGCTCCCGTCACGTCAAACTCGGTATATCGGAATCGAATGGGCAAGCGGGGATTTCTAGGTGCCAAACGCTCGGTCAAGGTAGCGCAGAGCCATGTCGTGAGAGTCAGAAACATCGGGTAGATCCAAAACCGCCTCGTAGGATCTGATGGCGTCTGCGCGACGACCGATTCGGTCCAAGGCCATCCCGTTTCGCAGCCGCCCGAGCGCCCGAAAGTTGGAGCTTGGGCGGCCTGAGGTCTTCGACTCCAGACGGGCGAACGCCAGGAGAGCCTCTTCCAGCTCGCCGGAGGCTACCTGGCCCCTCCCCAGGAAGTAGAGCGCATGTTCCGCCAATCCGTCCGAATAGCCGGGGGCTCCCGAGTCGTGAAGCTCCAGTACGGCCCGGTAGATCGCGTTAGCTTCACTCCACCGGGCCCAACGAGAGTGAACCCGCCCTTCGAGGAGGTGGAAGAATGCGTTCGACTCGTGGCGGGCCCGAAGCAGGTCCACCCATCTGAGGCTCTGCGAGAAATCCGGTTTGTACTGCAAATGGATCTGGAGCAGGAAATAGGCGGCTTCGGTGCCGACGAAACTGGCCTCCTGCGCGGTCCGCTCCAGGCTTGAGAGGCCCAGTTCTCGATCCGCCTTCGGAAAGAAGAACATGAAGGGCCGAACCATGGGATATTCTTCTGGAATGACGGAAGCGAAGTAGTGATAGACACCGACTCCAAACTGGAAGTCAGGATTTTCCGGGTCCGCCTCAGAGAGTTCGAAGACGAGGTCGAGGGCCGCCTTCCCGTCCCGCGCCGCGGTCAGCCATTCGCGGCGATTCGATCGGTGGCGCCCCCTGAAGCCGATCGCCGCGGCCTTGAAGAATTTGACGTCCAGGGGATATTTCTTCTTCTTCTTCAGGCGGTCGGCCGCGCGAACGGTACGATTCATTGCGTCGAAGAAGTCGCCGTCCAGCGAACGGTCTCCGGTGGACAGTTCTGGTAATATCTGCCACCAGATTACCAGCCCATCGAGGAACGGCCCGATGGGGTGATCAGGATAGTCCTGTTTCAGGGAGTCGATGGCGAGCTTGGCGCCCTCGGAATCCATGTCGTAGAGGAGCCGGAGAGCTCTCGCCCCGCGATCGGCGGTCTCCGCATCGTCCAGAATGGATCCATACGGCACATTCCAACCGGGGAGTTGTGCTGAGGCCGTAGGCGTTGTGGCCAATCCGGCCGCCAGAAAGAGAAGAACCAGCCTGGCTCGCATGCAATCTCTGGATTGGTGGTTAAGGAATAAACAAGAAACCACCCCCAGGCGGTCCCCAACCAACAGACCTACGAATCCCGTGCCGCGCCGTATCCCGGTGGTGTGGGCCGTTTTTATCGTCCTGGGTGTCCAGGCGACACTACACCTACCGCTATTGCCGCCGGAAGGACCTGCTCCCGGTATAGATCATCCCGATCAGGAGAATCTTGGCCAAGTCGACCGGGATGAACCGGAACCAGCCTTTGTCGATGGATTCCAGCCAAGTTGTGTGTCCCGCTGCGAAATGCAGCCAACTCACGCCCAACGTGAAGAGTACCAGGGAGCCGGCCATCATGGACAGAACACTTCCCAGGGATCCGTTCCAGCGGCTGGAGAGCGCTCCGACGGCAAACGCGGCGAAGGGAGCCCCGAGCAAGTATCCGGCCGAAACCGCACCGAATAGGTAGGCGGGGCCGAAGCTGTCCCCGGCGTAGACCGGGAGAAACATGCCCAGTGCCAGGTAGAGCAGCTGTGAGAGCATCCCGTTCCGCCAGCCCAGGTATAGGCCACTGCCGTAGATGGCGAGCGTTTGGAGGGTGAAGGGAACCTCCCAGACATAAATCCGGACCTGAGCTCCGAGAGCAGTCAGAAGGGCGAACCCGACGACACTGAGGACCTGAATCGCTACGGACGAATCCGACGCGCGCAAAACATCAATGGCGGCCGGCCGGCTGGCATATAGGCGGGGAGTCACTTGCATGGACCGAGATACCTGACATGATTAAACTAAAGATACACCGCCCTCACTGTACGTTGGCTACCGCCGACGGTTCGTACCCGAGAGCCGGTCTTAGCCATCGCTCCATCTTCTCAAGGGAAACGTCCTTCCTCCTAGCATAGTCTTCCAACTGGTCCCGACCGAGCACGCCCAGATTGAAGTAGGCGGCGTCGGGGTGGGCGAAATACAGCCCGCAGACCGAAGAGGCGGGCTGCATGGCAAGAGATTCAGTCAAAGAGACTCCCGTGTGAGCCTCCGCATCCAGCAATGACCAGAGCGTTTCTTTCTCCGTATGGTCAGGTTGGGCGGGATAGCCGGGCGCCGGTCGAATGCCCTGGTATCGTTCCGCAATCAGATCCGTCCCGACCAGAGACTCCTCCGCTGCATAACCCCAGTGCTCTTTTCGGACCCGCTCATGGAGCCATTCCGTGCAAGCCTCCGCCAGTCGATCCGCGACGGCCTTCGCCAGAATGGCCTGATAGTCGTCATGCTCGGCCTTGAACTCGTCCAGGAGAACCTCCAGGCCATGGCCGGCGGTCACGACGAAGGCCCCCATCCAGTCAGGAACTCCATCTCGTGGCTGCACGAGGTCCGCCAGCGCCCTGTTGGGTCTTCCGGGCGTCTTCCTGGTTTGCTGACGTAGTGTGTGGAGGCGGGCGAGCACCTGATCTCGGCCTTCATCCCTGAAGAGTTCGACATCATCCCCATCCGAAGCCGCCGGCCAGATTCCGTAAACGGCTCGGACGCCGAGGATATCCTCTTGGATGATGCGATCGAGCATACTGTTGGCATCGGCCAGAAGCAGCCGCGCCTGCTCTCCTTTCTTCTCGTCTTCCAGGATAGCCGGATATTTCCCGCGCATCTCCCAGGTCTGGAAGAAGGGGGTCCAATCGATGTAGGGCCGGACGTCGGCAACGGTCACCGCCACCGAGTTCACCCCACTCTCCTTCGGCCTGACGGGCACATACGCGGACAGAACAGGCCCATTCGCCCGGGCCTTTTCGAGGTCCAGAATCTCCGTACGTCCGATTCTACGCGCGTAGGCTTCCCGGACACCATCGTACTCCCGATTGGTATCGCCCAAGAACGTCTCGGAACCCGCGATCAATTGGTTCACGACACCGACGCTCCTGGACGCATCAAGCACGTGGATCACCGGACCCGAGTAGGCCTGGTCGATTCTCACGGCTGTGTGCACTCTGGACGTCGTCGCTCCACCGATGAGCAACGGCTTCTTGAATCCGCGGCGCTCCATCTCCGAGGCTACGTGAACCATCTCATCCAGGGAGGGCGTGATCAGGCCGGAAAGACCGACAATATCGACGTCTCGAGCCTCGGCCTCGTCCAGGATCTTCGTCGCCGAGACCATGACCCCAAGGTCGATTACCTCGTAGTTGTTGCATCCCAGAACCACCCCGACGATGTTCTTTCCAATGTCATGAACATCTCCCTTGACGGTGGCCATGAGCACGGTCGGCTGCTCGAGTCCGGCCCCCGTACTCTTCTTTTCTTCCTCGATGAACGGGATGAGGTGGGCTACGGACCGTTTCATGACACGAGCGCTCTTGACCACTTGCGGCAGGAACATCTTGCCCGCTCCGAAGAGATCCCCGACTCGGTTCATCCCCGCCATCAGTGGACCCTCGATCACATCCAACGCGCGATCGGCCTTCTGACGGGCCTCCTCGGTATCGGCTTCGATAAACTCCACGATGCCTTTCACAAGTGCGTGTTCGAGCCGCTCTTCAACACTGGTGGCTCGCCAGGCGTCTGTCTTGACTTCTCTTTCAGTTCCCGATCCCGCGAACGTCTCTGCGATCTCCACCAGCCTCTCGGTAGCGTCTGGGCGCCGATCGAAGAGCACATCCTCGACACGTGTCAGCAGTTCCGGATCGATGTCATCATAGACTTCAATCTGACCGGCATTGACGATTCCCATGTCCATGCCAGCCGCGATGGCGTGGTACAGGAAGGCCGTATGCATGGCCTCACGCACCACGTTGTTTCCCCGGAACGAGAACGAAACATTCGAAACGCCTCCAGAGACATGGGCGCCCGGAAGGTTCTCCTTGATCCAGCGCGTAGCCTCGATGAACTCGATGGCGTATCGGTTGTGTGCCTCTATCCCGGTAGCGACCGCGAAGATGTTCGGGTCGAAGATGATGTCTGCGGGCGGCATGCCCACATCCCTGGTGAGGATATCGTAGGCGCGCTGGCAGATCTGGATGCGCTCCTCGAAGGTCTCGGCCTGGCCCTGCTCGTCGAAGGCCATCACGATGACGGCTGCGCCGTATCGGCGCGCGAGTTCCGCCTGCGTTCGAAAGACTTCCTCCCCCTCCTTCAGGCTGATCGAGTTCACGATGCTCTTTCCCTGGACACACCGAAGTCCCGCTTCAATCACGGACCATTTTGACGAATCCAACACCACCGGAACACGCGCGATGTCCGGCTCGACAGCCACCATGTTCAGGAACCGTTCCATTGCCGCCTCCGAGTCCAACATGCCTTCGTCCATGTTGACGTCGAGGAGCTGGGCTCCGTTTTCTACCTGTTGAAGCGCAACAGAGAGGGCTTCTTCGTACTCATCGTTCAGAATGAGTCTCGCAAACCGACGCGAACCCGTGACGTTGGTCCGCTCGCCGATGTTGACGAAATTCAGGTCTTGCCTGAAGGTCAGAGGCTCCAGACCGGAGAGATGTAACAATCCGTCCGATGATCCGGGCCTCCTGGGCTCGTGCCGGGCCGCGGCTTCGGCAATGGCCGTGATATGCTCCGGAGTAGTGCCGCAGCAGCCCCCGACGAAATTCAGGAATCCCTGCTTCGCATACGCATCCACCTGGTCCGCCATGAACTCCGGGCTTTCGTCGTAGCCTCCCATTTCATTGGGTAAGCCGGCGTTGGGATAGAGACTGGTCCGTACGTCCGCGACGCCCGACAGGGCCTCCAGGAACGGACGCATCTGCGCCGAGCCCAGAGCACAGTTCAACCCCACGGAAATAAGCTCGGGAGCGTGACAGACCGAATGCCAAAACGCCTCCGAAGTCTGTCCGGACAGCGTGCGCCCACTGAGATCCACGATGGTCCCTGAGATCATGACCGGCAATCGCACACCCGTCCTCTGGAAGTAATCGGATATCGCGAAAATGGCCGCCTTGGCGTTGAGGGTATCGAAGACGGTCTCAACCAGCAATACGTCACACCCACCATCCACCAACCCGGCCACCTGCTCGCCGTAGGCCGTAGCGAGTTGCTTGAACGTCGCCTTTCTCAGGCCCGGGTCATTGATGTCTGGCGAGAGGCTGAGACTAACATTCATCGGCCCCACGGCGCCCGCCACGAAGCGCGGCCGATCCGGCGTCTTTCGGGTCCAATCATCCGCGGCCGCCCGCGCCAACCTGGCCGCGGCCTGGTTGATAGCGAAGGCCTGATCGCCCATACCATAGTCGGCCTGCGCCACCGAGGTGGCCGAGAACGTGTTCGTCCCGATCATGTCCGATCCCGCGGCCAGGTACGCGTCGTGAATCTCGCGAATCACC